>CAYLYB010000100.1:0-9388 GCA_964387605.1 uncultured Pirellulales bacterium
CTTTTTTAGCCACGGATACCTATGGCACAAGTTTACACGGATTTATTTAGCCACAAAAAGGCACAAAAATTAGCCACAGAGGACACAGAGATTTTTAGACACGGATTTCACTGTTTCGCACCACGAAGAGCGCGAAGGGGCACAGAGTTCAGCCGGATAAGGCGTACTCGAACAAGCCCTTTTGCGAAGCGAGCTTCTGAGAAGGTCTTATTCTCGTCTGCTGGGCAATGATGTCGCCCATGCCTGCGGCATTTACCGGCTGAAAAAACACGGATTAAAGCCGAGCAAAAGACACGGATTTTAAACCACAAAGAAAATCCGCCACGGGTGGATTTAAGTCCATCGACTCCGCTCAGGATGACGCGTAGCGTCAAATGACGATTGACAGTTTGTTGGATTTTACCGCGGAGAACGCAGAGAGCACAGAGGATACATTGATTATTGATGAATGATGATTGATAATTTGCGGTATCCCGGAGGGATGGTGTTTTAAGCGGGAAAAGGGCCCCGATGAGATAGCAAAAGACGCATCTCACAGGGTAAACCCCGATGAGATAGCAAAAGACGCATCTCACAGGGTAAACCCCGATGAGATAGCAAAAGACACATCTCACGGGGTAAATGTTTTGTGGTGTCGTTTAGAGATATTGCCGTAAGGTAGATTTACGGAAAATTCTAAGCTCTAAACTCTAAATCCGCCTGCGCTGATGCTTCGGCGGACAAGTCCTAAACAAATCCAAAGCACTAAAGAAAAAGGCCCAAAACTGAGATTTCGGTCCTTCGACGTTGCTCAGGATAAGTAACACGGATTTATTTAACCACAGATTACACCCGCCTCGTCCCTAAGGGACGGGCGAGCCGCAGGCCTCGCGTCCTTCGAGCCGAGAGGTCTTGCTAAATGCGCAGCATCCCTCACGGGAGGCGGACCCCTGCCTAATGCTTGCAGGGGCAGGCAAGCCCCAATTACCGAAGCAATAAATCCACGAACTAAGATATTGCCCGAGTTTTGAGGATTCAGACCTGTTTTCGCAAGATTTAACCGAGGGTATTTCAGTAGAAACATTTGTTTTTGTATGAAAATGTTGACAAAACGCCACCTGACGATGTAAAATCATTTTAGCCTTATTAAGGTGACGCAACGTCATTTTGAATAAGGGCCAATGGGAGAAAGGAATGGTAAAATGGAAGAGAAAAGATTTACGAGAGTGTTCATTTGTATTGCGATTGTCTGCGCTGTGCCGGGATTTGCGTGGGCTGAGTGGGTTGATTTCATTTGGGGGACAAACCCGCCGGCAAACTGGACCCTGGCGCCGAGCAATCCTACGACCCAGGACGTCATTCACTTTTCCGGTCCGCTGTATGATGTTTACTCTAATACCTGTGTTGCCTGTTTAGCAGCAGGATGTGAGCCGGCCATAGCAGGCACATTCGTTATGTGCGGCGAGCCCGTGCCACCAGATGGGTATTGCTTTACTTTGTGGGACCCTGTTTGCGGAATCGAAGGAGAATTCGGTCCGCTGTCGGCAGGTCAATGGGAGTTCTATTCTATGTACCCTGCAGCGCCTTATTGCTTTATAGAGTTTACCGTGCGCGAGCCATTGACGATTCTAAGCCCCAACGGCGGCGAGTTCTGGGCTGTCGACAGCGACCAGGAGGTGAAGTGGAATCTGTCAGGGGATTCCAACTCAGTGATGATTGAATATTCCACCAACAACGGCGGCAGCTGGGAGACTGTTGAGCCGGATATGCCGAACAGCGGTTCTTACGTGTGGACTGTGCCGGACGTGAACTCTCAACAGTGCCTTGTCAAAATAACCGATGCCGAGCATCCTCTCGTCTCCCGCGTCAGCAGCGATACATTTACTATTTATCCATGCCAGCGAGTGCTGCCGATGGATTTAAATAAAGACTGCTACGTGGACTTTGAAGACTTCGCAGTGGTTTGTGGTGACTGGCTGACGTGCGGCAATCCTTACGACCCCAACTGCTGGTAACACAAATGAGTGCTGGTCATCACGAAGAGTCGGCGGGAATTGATAATTGACAATTGGTTAGGGTACATTTCGCCAAGGGCGGGATGAATATTAAGATGTTCGAGAGATTTACAGACCGGGCACGCAAGGTAATGGTGCTGGCCGAACAAGAGGCCCAGCGTTCGAATCATAAAGAAATAGATACAGGGCACATTCTTCTGGGATTAGTCAAAGAGGGAAACGGCGTCGGGGCAAGGGTTTTGAAAAACCTCGGCGTGGAATTAAAGAAGCTGCGAAACGCGGTGTGGAAAATAGTCGAGTCCGGCCCGGATATGGTAACAAATGGTAAGCTTTTGCCCACACTCAGCGCGAAAAAAGCAGTCGATTATGCCATCGAGGAGGCGAGGGCATTACACCACGACTACATAGGAACGGAGCATTTGCTTTTGGGGCTTTTGCGCGACGCAGACAATACAGCGGTGAGGGCGTTAAAGCATCTCGGGGTCTTATGCGAACAGATACGAAATAAGCTGCTGAATATGTCAGGGGAGAGCGAAGAGAATGGAGAATTTTTAGACACGGATTAACCCACAAAAAGCAGAGAAGTCCGAAACGAGGCGGGGATGCGCGAGGGGAAAACAGGTGACTGTTTCCGATTTGTAAATCAGTCTAATCCTGAACAAGCGAGCTTCAATTAGAAGCTAAACTAAATGTCGTTAGTTCTTAGATTATTACTTACTAAGAACAATTCGCAGGATTATTAATAATCCTACAAATATAATAAGGGAATTTAAAGCTAACATTTGATTTTTTAAGCCCGAAGCAAACCCGCAAAAACTCCGTTAAATACTTCTTAAAAAATCAGATAAAAGCAACCATAGGATAAATAATACGAGGGAAGAAGTCAACCGGAACTTTGGTAGTAAGTATAAACTCACCTTCAGCGGTCAAGTTTCGCGAGAATGACCCTTCTACGCTTCGCTTCCTCCTGCGCTTAAGCTACGGAGGACAAGCCGAAGGGCAGGCCCCCGACAGACAAAATAAGTGAGCAACAATCAAGGGCAGGCGGGGCGTAGATTGATTTTTGGAGGTTGGTTGTCAAAGGAGAGGTAAATTTTTGCATTTTTTGCAGTATTTCTGTTCTCATCAAGCATTCTAAAGACCATAACCACAATAATTACAAGTAGTTAAAAGTGTCTGTAAACTTGTTATATAAGTTAGATATATATTGAACTTTTACTGGATTTATGGTATAATAACCTCGCACTGGTTCGATGGTGGGTCGAACCAGGCAGATGGCGCAGAAGCGCAAGATATGACCCAGAAGGGCGAGATGGATGAGGAAATGGGCCCCAGATAACGACATTCTGGGGTCTACGAGAGGAGAAAGTAATGAAGACTAACTGGACAATCAGGGTGCCGGTATGGCTGGATAATTTGGCTGCACGGCCGATTATTTTGTACCGGCGTGTGAGATACGGCTACGCGTTTCGCAGAATCTACCTCGGGGACGGAATCTTCACAATCGTTGACCCTGAGGATTATAACAAGTTCAATAATTTTCACTGGTGCGTAAAAAGGAGAGGGGCACGTATATACGCAGTTCGCTTCGTAAGCGACGGGGCCAAGGACAGCACGAAGATATTATCGCTGCACAGGGAAATTGCCAATCCGGCGAAAGGATTATTGGTAGACCACAGGAACGGTAAAACTTTAGACAGCCGAGGGAGTAATCTTCGGCAGGCAACGCAGGCACAGAATTCTCACAACTGCAGAAAACAGAAGGGATGCTCCTCGAAATACAAGGGGGTATGCTTTCGTAAAAAGAGGCGGCAGCGGAAATTATGGGACAGCTATATAACCGTCGAAGGGAAGCGGATGAGCTTAGGGTGCTATTCGACGGAAATCGAGGCGGCGAAGGCATACGACGCGGCGGCGAAGAAATATCGCGGGGAATTCGCGAGCTTGAATTTTCCGCAGGGAGATTCGGCCCCCGCTGTTTTACTTGTAAAAACAAGACGCGGGGGCAAGTCGGGGCTTTGAAGAAGGGGGTAAAAATAAAAAAATTGAAATGAATCCTTGAAACCGCGTAACAAACTTCATAACTTATAAAAGATATAGCCCGGCGGCGTGGCTGGGTGTTTATTGAAGGAAAATACGAGCAGACAGAGGCGTATTGTTAATTTAGCGGTAACGAGTTTTTTCAATGGCAATCGAGAACAGCGACAAGAAATTTCCGAATGTCCTGCTGATTGTCGTTGACTGTCTGCGAGCGGACCGCTGCCCGGTCGATATATCACAGACGAAACTTCGATTCTGGCCCGATATGTGCCGTGAGGGCGCGTGTTTCACGCAAACGATAAGCTCCGCAACAAATACACCTCCAACTTTCGCAAGTTTACTTACCGGCCAATATCCCTGCGTGCACGGTGTTATGACCATCGAAGGGCCTGCGCTGGCGGACGATATACCCACTTTAGCGACCGTTTGTAAACAGGCCGGCTATAATACATACGCGCACGTTACGGGTCCATTGATTGAGATTTTCGGGCTGGATAAGGATTTCGACGTGTATGAGCACAGGCCGAGGGAGAAGAATATATATTCCAAATGGGGCCGGTCGCTGATGAGCGGGTTTGCGGAGAGTCACGCCGAGCCGTGGTTTACGCTTTTGCATCTTTTCGAGGTTCATCGACCGCGGCAATTAAACGGGACAAAACTGCCAAGCAGAAAACGGGAGCTGAAATACGATTTGGCGTGGGAGAAGCTCGACAGCCGACTGAATGAGTTTTGCAAACAATTGCCTGAAAATACAATTATCGTTTTGACCGCGGACCACGGCGAAAGCATCAGATACCGGGCCGACAGGACCTGGCTCGGTTACTTCGGCAGAAAGCTGCGAAAACTTTTCGGACTGGCTCCGCGACGGGTTGACTGGAGGAATCACGGTTTCTTTTTGTTCGAGGAATTAATAAGGATTCCCTTCGGCATTCGCGGGCCGGGAGTTCCCGCGAACGCGGTGATTGACAAGCAGGTCCGGCAAATCGATATAGCGCCGACGATAGTGGACCTGCTGGGTCTGGGCGGTGTTATTGAAACACAAGGGAGGTCGTTAGTGCCGCTGATGCACGGCAGGGACATTCCGCGATTGCCGGCTTATATCCAGACCGGCAGGACTGATGCGCTTAGGTGCTGGCACGGTTTGAGACTGCCGCCGTATAAGTATGTCGAGCATCCCCGCTATGGGCCCAATCTTCATCTTTGTCCGACTCTGTTCGATTTGAAAGCCGACCAGGCAGAGACTAAAAACGTCGCCGCTTCCAAACCCGATGTCGCGCTGGAACTGAGAGGCAAGATTGACGACGTTTTATCACAGGGCCAGAACGATAATTCTTCCACCGCCGGTTGTGAGCTATCCAAACAGGAACAGGAAAAGCTCGAACGGGTTTTGAGGGCCAACGGCTATCTCTGAGCTGGTCATTCGGAACCGCAGCATAATACCTGCCTCCTTTGCATTAGCTGCTAAAAATGGTATGATTAGGCCCCGTGTAAAACCCCACACGTAACACACAGGGTCTTTATAGAGAAGGGAAACGAAAATGCGATTGATTCGAGTATTAAGAACGAATTTGATTTTCGCAGCAGTGATAGTTCTGGCCTGTTCGGCTGCGATGGCGATGCCAACGGAATTGAAGGTCGAAGGGACGAAGATAGTCAACAGCGAGGGCGAGGCGGTTACATTGCGCGGGGTGAATGCGGCGGGGCTGGAATGGACCAGCGACGGCGAAGGGCATATAGTCGAGACGGTGCGGGTGGCGATTGACGACTGGAAGGTGAATATCGTTCGGCTGCCTTTATCGCAGGACCGATGGTTCGGAAAAACGGCGGAGCAAAACGACGAGGGCAAGAGCTATCGCAAGCTCGTTAAAGAGATAGTGGAGCTATGCAGTTCGAAGGGCTGTTATATAATTTTGGATTTGCACTGGTCGGACGCTGGGATATGGGGGGAGAATATCGGGCAGCATTCGATGCCGGACAAAAACAGCGTGTTGTTCTGGAAGGATATCGCGGCGGTATATGCGAATAATCCGGCGGTGCTATTCGACCTTTATAATGAGCCGCACCACGTAAGCTGGGACGTCTGGCTCAAGGGCGGGACGATAACGGACCGGCCCAACAGGCCCGGACAAACGGCGACGACATATGAGGCGGCGGGGATGCAGGAGCTGCTTGATACGGTGCGGGCGACGGGTGCGAAAAATGTCGTTATCGCGGGCGGGCTGGACTGGGCATATGACATGTCCGGTTTTCTGGAGGGCAGGCAGCTTAAGGACCCGAAGGGCAACGGCGTGATATACGCCAATCACGTATATGACAATAAACGCGAAAGTGTATTTACCTGGATAGCCAGTATGGAAGAAGCGTCGGCAAAGCTGCCGATTTTAATCGGTGAATTCGGGGGCTCGGGCGGTCCGCAGCGCAGAGTTGGCTTATGGAACAGCAGCCCCGCCAACGCGATGGGCGACGACTGGCTGCTGCACGTTTTGCAGGCAATTGCAGACCATAACTGGTCGTTCACGGCTTGGGATTTGCATCCATCGGCGGGGCCTACGCTTATTTCGGACTGGGAATATACGCCCACGCCTGATTTTGGGGTTTTTGTAAAGCAACTTCTGGTCGAGGGGAAACTGCCACGCTATACGCCGCCTGACCCGACGAAGATTGCAAAAGGGCCAATTGCAACGCTGCCTGAGACGGCGAGAT
Organism: uncultured Pirellulales bacterium; assembly: GCA_964387605.1. Lineage (GTDB taxonomy): Bacteria > Planctomycetota > Phycisphaerae > Sedimentisphaerales > Anaerobacaceae > Fen-1362. Next base: position 6,738 of record CAYLYB010000100.1, read on the forward strand.
TCGGGGGGACGCAATTATACGGCGACTGGAATATCGAGGAAGAACTGGGAAGGCGAGGAAGTTTGATTCTGTATTTTTCGAAGGGTGAGGACGGCAAGTTAAAGGGGCAGTGGATAAATTTCAGGGGAATCAGTGAAGTGGATGACGTTCGGTGCGCGGACAACAAGGTATGCTTCTCTCAGTCCGTTCGGTTCGATAAAGCCGAATACAAGGCGTATTTTGCGGGGACAATCGAAGGCGACAAGCTTACCGGCACGCTCACTCACGGCGGAAGTCAGAGTGAACTCGATGCGAGCCGCATACCTGAGAAAGCCGCGGCCCAAGGAAAGCAAACCAACGCGACGCTTATCGGGGTATGGGAGCTCGACGTAACAAGCGAATGGGGCAACTCGAAACAACGGCTAAAAGTCAACGGGGATATGAGCGGCCTTTACGGGACAATGCCTATTGAGAAGGTAAATCTCGACGGGGACAACGTGAGCTTTACAATGGTGATGGAATGGGGCAATCGGAAATTCGAGATGAACTTCGAGGGGAAATTGCAGGGCCGGACGCTTAGCGGAGAACTGAAGACGCAGCGAGGAGCTCAAAAAATCACGGGCAAAAAGCTATAATTCAAGGAATAACCGCAATCTGAAAGGAAAATGCAATGAAGTCAATCAGACCTGAAAAAGCCGGCCAAAGCCGAACTGCATATTTTGTCAGCTTTGTGCTTTTAAGCGTAATCTTTTTTTCAGCGGCCGCAATAGCGCAGCCATCGGGCGGGCCTTACGGACCGCAGAAACAAAAATATGAACTACCGAAGGGCGCAGGAAAGATTTACTACGTTGCGCCTGACGGTAAAAGCGACGAGCAGGGAGAAACACTCGATAAGCCCACGACCATAGAAGCGGCGATAGTGCGGGCGGTGAGCGGCGATGCAATCGTGATGCGGGGGGGCACGTATCGGGCCGGCCGATTGAGATTTAACCAGGGAATTACGATACAGCCATACGAAGACGAGGAGCCGATTTTGAAGGGGACGCTCGTGGCGGACGAGTGGCAGCGGCAGAGCAGCGGGTTGTGGAAGACGTCGTGGCAAAAACTATTCCCAGACCGGCCGGCAGACTGGTGGCGGCAAGGCAGGCACAGAAATACACCGCTGCACCGATTCAATAACGATATGGTATTCGTGGACGGGAGGTTTTTGCAATCGGCGGGTTCACAGGATGAGGTTGATAAGGATTCGTTTTATATCGATTACCCTGCCAAAGAGGTTTACATCGGGGTCGACCCGAACGGCCGACTGGTGGAAATCACCGCCTTAGACAGCGCACTAACGCGGGTAACGGGTAAATGTTTCGGGAAGGATTCGGACGGCAAAGGGCCGAGGATTCGGGGAATTACATTTACGCAGTATGCGTTCCGGGCAATCGAAATCGAAGGGACGAACCCGGAGGGTTTGTCCGACGAATCACAGCACGGCAAAGAGGTTGTGGGGACGACCTTCGAGAACTGCACGATTTCTTTTTGCTCGCGCGTCGGGGGTTACCTGCGGGGCGATAAGCTGACGATGCGGCACTGCCTGGTGAGCGATACGAGCACGGAAGGGATTTATATTTTAAGCTCGTCGGACGTATTATTGGAGAAGAACATCTTCCGCCGGAATAACATAGAGAACATCAGCGGCTACTTCCCGGCGGGGGTAAAGATATTCAATCAGTGCTATCGCGTTACGTGCAGGGATAATTTTGTTACCGACCAGCCGAACTCGAACGGGATATGGTATGACGTGGGCAATGTGAACGGCGTATTTATCAATAACTTAGTCGTGGGGGTGGGTGATATTCGTGACCGGGTCACGAACGACCGGTTCTGGCCGAGCAACAGCGGGTTTTTCTTCGAGATATCGAAGGGGGCGATTTGCGCGGGCAACTTGTTCGTGAATTGCGACCAGGGCATTCGCGTGCTGAACAGTTCGGACGTGGAATGCTATAACAATACATTAGTCGACAGCCCGGTATTTTTCGGTCGGACCGACAGAAGCGCAGTGGGCGACCATTTCGGGTGGCACCCGAGCACGGGGCCGGACGTGGATGAGCGCGACGGGCATGTATTCGTGAACAACCTGATTGCGGAGGACAGGGCTTTTCGCGGGCCTGTTATGGTGTTCTGGCAGATGCCGGAATTGTGCGACCGGCTCAGCGGGCCGCAGGCAAAACTGCTGGATTACAATGTATTCGTGCGGGCGGGTAGTATGCCGGAGGAGCGAATGATTTTGTGGGGTCCGGCGAGGAGCGATAACTGCCAGGAGGCGTTCGATTCGCCGGAAGGCCTTCATAGATTGTATCCGGAATTTTGCGCTAACAGCCGATATTTTGCCGGCTATAACGGGCCATTATTCAAGAACGCCGCAGCGGGCGATTACCGACTGTCGGAGTCGTTCGAAGGCGCCAGAGCGGGGACCCGTCTGCCGGCGCAAATCAGCGGACTGCTCGGCTGGGAAAATTACGGCATGCCATTCGTCGGGGCCTATCCGCCTGATTCAATGGATACCCCTCCCTAAGCTTGCCTTGCGGTAAATGGAAACGAGCAGGCCAGAAAAACCGGTTTAGGCAGCAGAAAATATGTGCTTATTGAGGCAACAAACGCTTCAACAGGATACAAAACAA
>CAYLYB010000101.1:0-9270 GCA_964387605.1 uncultured Pirellulales bacterium
GGGCGCCTGGGACAGGAAAAAATATCAGGGCAACCAGCTCAATAATAAGGTCCTCGGCGTAATAGGGCTTGGCAGAATAGGAATGGCGGTTGCTAAAATGGCGGCTCAGGGCTTTAATATGAAGGTCCTTGGCTATGACCCTCTTGCAGTTCCGCCCGAAGCGGAAAAAATCGGCGTTGAGATAACGGACAATCTCGAAAAAATCTTCAAAGAGGCCGACTATATCAGCGTTCACGTCCCGCGAAACGAGCAGACCCTCAATATGATTAGCACCGAGCAAATCAAAATGATGAAACCGACGGTCCGTTTAATCAATTGTGCCCGCGGCGGTATCATCAACGAAGATGCCGCATATGATGCCCTCGCTGAGAAACGTATCGCGGGCGTCGCTCTCGATGTTTTCCCCAAGGAGCCGCCCGAAAACACACGTTTCAAAGAGTTTGACAACTGCCTTGTTACTCCGCATTTAGGTGCAAGCACAGAAGAAGCGCAAATCGAGGTTGCGGTCGAAGCAGCTCAAATCCTCGTCGATGCCCTCAAAGGCGGCCCCATTCGAAACGCACTCAATGCGCCCTCGACAGCCGGTGCCGTGCCGCCGCTGGTGGCAAAGTATGCCGAGCTTGCCAATCGTATAGGTGTTTTGCTGAGTACAATTACGCCGGGCCAGATTAAAGAGATTCAGGTCCAGTACCGCGGTGTTATTGCTGAAATGAGCGTCGATTCCGTAACGCTCAACTTTGCAATGGGCTTGCTCCAGAAGCATTTCGAAATGCCGCTCAATATGGTCAATACACCTGCCCTTGCAAAGGAGCGTGGTATCAGCATTGACGAAACCAAAAATCCGGCTCCTAAAGACGTCGCGTCCAGTTTCTCCGCTAAAGTTGTTACCGACAAATTAACACGCAACGTAACCGGCTCTGTCTTTGGCGAAACGCTGCTGCGAATCATCGAAATCGATGGCTTCGCCGTCGAAATGACCCCGCAGGGTGCGGTTGTCGTTATTTTCAACGACGACAAGCCCGGAGTAATCGGCTCCGTTGGGACGCTTCTGGGCAAACACAAAATCAATATCTGCACAATGGGGGTGGGCCAGAAACTCGACCAGCATAAAGCCATACTGGCGGTCTCGCTCGACAAAACTCCTGATGCGGATACTATCGAAGACCTGAGCAAGCTTGATTTTGTTAATGAAATCTATTCCTGCACTCTCGACTGATTCGATTTGCGTATTGTAATTGAGATAGCAGCATCGTATATGATTGACTGACTCTGATGGCCCCAGATTTGATTATATCGGTAAGCGGCTTGAGAGGCATCGTCGGCGAAAACCTCAATGCGGATGTTGCCGCCGATTACGCCCGAGCTTTCGGAACCTTTCTGAGAAAAAAAATCGCTCCGGGCAGGCGGATAACCGTCTGCATTGGCCGTGATTCCCGCCCTTCGGGCCAATTGCTTGCTCAGGCGGTAGCGGGGCAGCTTACCTGGATGGGTATCGATTGTATCGACCTCGGTATTGTTACCACCCCCACTGTCGGCATTATGGTCAGGCACCTCGCCTGTGCTGGCGGTGTTATTATAACTGCCTCGCACAATCCCGGCGAATATAACGGCATCAAATTGCTGCTGGATAACGGAATGGCCCCGCCAGCCGATATAGCCGTCAAAATCAAAAATACCTTTTTGAATAAAGAGTTCGACCTGAAAGAATCCCGCAAACCCGGCAAAGTCACGCCCAATAACCATGCTGATGGTGTTCACATAGCCAGGGTCCTCGCGGTAATAGAGCAGGAAAAGATAGCGAATAAAAAGTTCACCGTTGTCCTGGATAGCGTCAACGGGGCGGGCGGCCGACCCGGAAAAAAACTGCTCGAACAGCTTGGCTGCAAGGTAATACCGCTGAATAACGAACCGACAGGCCTGTTTGCGCACAGGCCTGAACCGATTGCCGAAAATCTCACCTCGCTTTGTGAAGCCGTCAAAAAAAATCACGCCGACATCGGCTTTGCGCAGGACCCCGATGCCGACCGCCTGGCAATCGTCGATGAAACCGGCTCCTACATAGGCGAAGAATACACCCTGGCCCTTGCCGCAAAACTCATCTTCAGTCAAAGCTCCGGCTCAGCGGCCACAAATCTCTCGACCTCGCGTATGATTGACGATATCGCCGCCTCGGCGGGGGGGCGGGTTATCAGAACGCCCGTCGGAGAGGCAAACGTAGCAGCCGCTATGCTGGAGCATAACTGTATAATCGGCGGAGAGGGCAACGGCGGCGTAATCGACCTTCGAGTCGGGCCTATTCGAGATTCACTCGTCGCTATGGCCTTCGTCCTTCAGCTTATGGCACAGACAGACAAGCCTCTCAGTCAGATTGCTGCTGAAATCGGCGGATACTATATGACCAAGCTCAAAGTTCCCGCCGACAAAAACACTGTTGCTTCCCTTGTTGATGACGCGAAAAAACTTTTCCCGAACGCAAAATTAAATACCTCAGATGGCTGCAGATTAGACCTGCCGGATGCCTGGCTTCATATCAGGCCCAGCAATACCGAGCCGATTGTTCGTATCATCGTCGAGGCAAAAGATAAGCAAACAGCGGAAAAATACGTCGCAGCGTTATTGAAACAAAAACAATAGTCATAGAGTATTATATGGACACTACCCGGCAATCCAAAAATCAGGTATCCATCAGGCAGATAAAATCAGTTACCTGTTTAAGTGTTTTCGTAAATATCGCCCTCGCTGTCTCAAAGCTTGTCATAGGATTGCTGTTCGGCTCGCTTGCCGTTGTTGCTGATGCCGTCCATTCGGTTTCGGATATAGTTACAGATGTAGCAGTTTTTATTGGTGTTCATTTCGGCTCCAAGGAGCCGGATTCCGAGCATCCTTATGGTCACGGCAGGATGGAAACCTTTTCGAGCATTTTCGTTGCAATGGCGCTGCTCGCGGTCGGTGCTGCTATGGTCTTTTATGCGGCACTTAATATCGCAAAGGAAAAAGTCCTTCAGCCAAACGCCTCTTTATACATAGTAACAATTGCTTCCATTGTCTTTAAGGAATTACTCTACCAGATGACCAGACGAGTGGCCGTCAAGACAAACAGCAGTGCTACCTATGCGAATGCCTGGCACCATCGAAGCGACGCCCTCAGCTCCGTGGCCGTGCTTATCGGAATCATCGCATTGAAGTTCGGCTTTCACTACGGCGACCAGGTCGCTGCCATTGCCGTGGGTATTATGATTATCTTAGTTGCCGTAAATGTAATTGGCTCGTCAATCAGCGAGCTTGCTGAAAGCTCTGTTGATGAGGGTACCGTCGAACATATCAAACAGATTATCAAGGCAAACAGTCAAATTCGTCAATATCACCACCTTCGCACTCGAACTATCGGCAGAGAAGTATTTCTCGACCTGCACATCCTTGTTGACCCGGACCTTAGTATCTCCTCCGCTCACGAAATATCGGAAAAGCTCGAAACTACCCTGCACGAACAAATCTCACGTCCGGTCAATATAGTGGTTCATATCGAGCCGGATATCCCATCCCTGAGAAAATAATCGAGCCGGCTGAGTTTCCATTTGTTCCCATCTTTGTGTGTCAGGGCAAACTCGCCTTTTAAAATATTGCCGCAAAACGACAGTTTTTTTGATTTTTCCTGTTCCCTGAGAATCTCGTATGTGCCCCCGTCCGCTATTTTGACACTGCCTTTGCCTTTATTCACACTGCCCTCATAGCTCAAAAACTTTACTGAGTGGTCCAAAATTCGCTCCGCCACTATGTTTTGGCAGGCCCATTCTTCAGGCGGCATATTAATCCGGTATGTCTCCAAAACTTCACCGGCCTCTAACATAAGGTCCCAGTGCACCTGCCTGCCCTTCGGCCTGTCCTCCGTAGCTTTAGCGCAGGAGGAAGCGCAGCGTAGAAGGGGCGCATCTTCTCTTTTATGCTGCTGTATCACAAATCTTTTCGCTTTTTTTGTTGCCATCCGCAGCATTATACAGGCACATGCCGATTATTAACAACTTTGTAAATCATTGTAAAAATCATTGCATTCGGCGGTATAACCGAATAAAATCCAGTGCTTTCTGAACGGCATTTTCCGTGAGCGGATAAGCCGCTCAAAGGGAGTGGATGAAGTCTTGATAAGGAAGTCTGGATTACGATGCTCAGAAAGTTTTTTAATCCGAAATCGGTTGCTATAATTGGTGCCTCCCGTCAAAAGGGCAAGGTCGGCTATGAAATACTAAAATCGATGCTCGATGCCGGATTCACTGGTAAAATCTTTCCGGTTAATCCCAAGGCCGAATCTATCGAAAATCTCACATGCTTCCCCGACCTAAAATCCATCGGCCAGACCCCCGACCTTGTTGTAATTGTCGTCCCGGCCAAAGCTGTTCCTTCCGTTATGCAGCAATGTGCCTCAATCGGCAACAAAGCCGTTATCATAATCACTGCTGGCTTCAAAGAGGTAGGAGAAGATGGCAAACGCCTCGAACAGCAGGTAATCCAAATCGCAAAACAATCAGGTATTCGAGTAATCGGGCCAAACTGTCTCGGCCTCATCGTGCCGGCCAACAAGCTGAACGCCAGTTTCGGGGGCACTCTCCCTGCCGTCGGTGTGACCGGCTATCTCTCTCAGTCCGGCGCATTGATGGCTGCAATACTCGATATGGCAAACGCCTCCAGTATCGGCTTCAGCACCCTCGTCAGCATAGGCAACAAGGCCGACGTCGATGAGCTTGATATAATCCAGGCCTTCTCAAATGACCCTGATACGAAGGTTATTGCCGGCTATCTTGAAAGTATTTCCGATGGCAATGCCTTTGTCCGTCAGGCCGAGCTGATTTCCCAGAAAAAACCCATTTTGCTTATGAAATCAGGCGTTACCGCCGCAGGAGCAAAGGCCGCATCATCACATACCGGCTCTCTCGCGGGCAGTGAAACTGCCTATGAGGCCGTATTCGAAAGGGCGGGGGTCGTCCGTTGTTTCTCTCTCAAATCACAGTTCGATTTTGCTCAGGGCTTCGCCTACCAGCCGCTGCCTGCCGGCTCATCGGTTGCTGTCATTACCAACGCCGGAGGAGCAGGTATTATGGCAGCCGATGCCATCGAGAAACTAAAATTAACCTTCGCAAAACTCAGTGAAGAGACGATTAAAAAACTCGCTGAAAAACTTCCCGCTGCCGCCAACCTTTATAACCCCATCGATGTTCTCGGTGATGCCTTGCCCGACCGTTATCAGTATGCCCTCGATGTTGTTCTCGACGACCCCAACGTCGATTCGGTTCTCGTTCTTCTCACCCCCCAGGCAATGACCGATGAAACCGGCACCGCAAATGCTATTGTGACAGTCGCAAAGGAAAAATCTAAAAAACCTATCTTTGCTTCGTTCCTTGGCGCTGATAAGGTCGCTGAAGCCGCTAATATTTTGCGTAACGCCAAAATCCCTCAGTATGATTCTCCCGAAGCCGCAATCCTGACTATCAAGGTGATGACCGACTATGTCCGCTGGAAGGCAAGACCAAAACGCGTCATAAAACTTTTCTCCGTCAATCGCCACAAAGCCGAAACCATTATCGAAAGACACCTGCGTCAGAATATTGCCAACATAGGCGAAGCTGAATCGAAGGAAATCCTTGAAGCGTATGGTTTTGTAACCCCCAAAGACGCCGTTGCGATTACAGCCGAACAGGCCGTAAATATCGCCGAGCAAATCGGCTATCCCGTAGTCCTTAAAATATGGTCGCCTGACATAATTCATAAATCAGACGTCGGCGGCGTCAGGGTCGGCCTAAAAACACCCAATGAAGTATTGGACGCATTCGACCTTATGATGTTCCGAATCCCGCAAAAAATGCCCGATGCCAAAATACTCGGCGTCCTCGTCCAGCAGATGTGCGGTTCAGGCAAGGAACTCATCCTCGGCATGCACCGCGACACAGCCTTCGGACCGCTTATGATGTTCGGTATGGGAGGAACTATGGTCGAGGTTATGCAGGATGTCTCTTTCTATCTCGCTCCTCTCACCGCAAATGAGGCCAAGCAGATGTTAATAAGCACAAGAACATATAAAATGCTCACCGGCGCTCGCGGTCAGCAGGGCGTTGATATTGATGCCGTCGCCGAAGGCCTGCAGCGGTTGTCTCAGCTTGTAACAGAATTTCCCGAGATTCAGGAAATGGATATCAATCCCTTCGTTGTCGGCCCGCAGGGAACGGTGCCTATCGCGGTTGATGCACGTATTAGGGTTGAAAAGGCTTAACGGGTGAATTATGCAGGAGTTTGACTGGAAGGAAAAATATAAAACAAAAGTTGCTGTTGCGGCGACTGCGATGAAGGTCATTAAATCTGGCGACTATATTTTTATCGGCACCGCCTGCGCCCAGCCTCAGCACCTTGTCAAGGCGCTCGTTGAGCACTCAGCGCATATCTACGATGCTCATATTGTGCATCTGCTCACTATGGGGCCTGCTCCCTATGCCGAAGAAAAATATCGCGATAAGTTCAAAATGAATTCGTTCTTTGTCGCACAGAACGTCCGGGAAAATCTGAACAGAGGAATCGGCGATTATACCCCGATGTTCTTATCTGAAATACCGAACGAATTTGAAAGCGGCAGAATACCTCTCGACGTTGCCCTGATTACCGTAACACCGCCCGATGTAAACGGCCTTTGCTCGCTCGGTGTATCCGTTGATATCGTCAAGGCCGCCGCCACAAACGCTAAATACGTAATCGCCCAGGTCAACTCCCGTATGCCCCGCACCTTCGGCGACAGCTTCCTGCACGTCAATTCGATTGACTGCCTTGTTCCTTTCGATGAGGACATAGTCGAAGTTCCCGTGCCGGAATCCAACGAAACCCTTCGTAAAATCGGCGAAAACGTCGCCCGGCTTGTCGAAGACGGCTCCACAATCGAATGCGGCATAGGAAGAATCCCCCAGGCCCTCGCCGAATTCCTCAAAGACAAAAAAGACCTCGGCGTCCATACCGAGATGTTTGGCGACTGGATTATAGACCTCATCGAATGCGGGGCGATTACCTGCGCCAGGAAAAATGTCAACCACGGCAAAATCGTTGCCAGCTTCTGTATGGGCTCACGCCGGCTGTATGATTATATCGATAACAATCCCTTCTTCGAATTCTACCCCACCCAGTATGTAAACGACCCCTATTTCATCAGCCAGCACGAAAAAATGGTCGGCATAAACGTCGGCCTCGAAATCGACCTCACAGGCCAGGTCTGTGCCGATTCACTCGGCTATCAGTTCTACAGCGGCATCGGAGGCCAGGTCGATTTCATACGCGGCTCCGCCCGAAGCAGGGGGGGCAAGGCAATCATCGCTATGCCCTCGACCGCAAAAGACGGCCAGGTCAGCAGAATCGTCTCTCATCTTACCGAGGGTGCCGGCGTCGTTACCACCAGGGGTGATGTCCATTACGTCGTTACCGAATTCGGCACGGCTTACCTGCACGGAAAAAGCATCAGGGAAAGGGTCCTCGACCTCACGAATATCGCGCATCCCAAATTCAGAAATATGCTTATACAGGCAGCGAAGGCCCAAAAATATATCTACGCAGACCAGATTGAGCTCGACTGGGACCAGTTCAGATACCCCGCCGACCTCGAACGCTACGATACGCTCCGCGACGGAACACAGATTTTTTTCAGACCTGTTAAGCCCAACGACGAGGAAGAGCTGTCCGAAATGCTTTATTCCCTCAGCGAAAAGTCCGTCCAGACAAGGTATATGACGCATACGATGACCTTCCCGCATAAAGACGTTCAGCAGCTCACCAATATCGATTACCAGCGGGATGTTGCCATTCTCGGCGTTGTGCCGGGTCCTTCGGGTGAAGAGCATATCGTTGCAATGGCCCAGTATTTCCTCGAGCCGAATACCCAGGCCGCCGAAGTCGCTTTCGTCGTCCATGACGAATGGCAGCAAAAAGGTATGGGCACCTATCTGCTTGATTATATCACGACAATCGCGAAAAAACGCGGCGTTAAGCGATTCTTGGCAAAAGTCCTGCCTCAAAATAAACCCATGCTTGCCGTATTTCATAATTCCGGCTATAGCGTCAACACCGAATTCGACGGCGAGGTTTACAACATTTCATACGACCTTACTGATAAAGAGAGGTAGTCGTGGCAGTCAAACCCTCCGCCTTCATATATTCAAAGAAGCTCGAAGAGCATTCGTATCCGCCCGAACACCCCTTTAATACAATACGGGCCACGAGAACCCGCTATGTCGTTGATTCGATGCAGTTACTTTCCGGTGACGGCCGAAGCGAAGTCCCGCCCAAACCTGCCGACAGGGTAATACTTAAGAAATTTCACACCGCCCGCTACCTGCACGCACTCCAGCAGGCCTCCCTCGGCAAATGGGACCACGGTGCGCTTGATATGGGCCTTGGCACTGCCGATTGTCCCGTCTTCAAAGGAATGTTCGATTATGCCCTGCTGGCAGTCGGGGCCTCGTTGACGGGAGCGAATCTTATTATCGACGGCAGGGCACACGTTGCATTTAATCCGTCGGGCGGCTTTCACCACGCCGGCCCTGAAAAGGCCTCCGGCTTTTGCTACATCAACGACGTCGCCCTCGCCTGTATGATTTTCGCCGAGGACGATAAAAAGGTCCTTTATCTCGACGTTGACGTCCATCACGGCGACGGCGTCGCCTATGCCTTCTACGACCGCAGCGATGTTATGACTATCTCGCTCCATCAGAATCCCCGCACGCTCTTTCCCGGCACAGGACTTGAAAATGAAATCGGAACAGGCCCCGGCCGGGGCTATTGCGTTAATATCCCGCTACCCGTAGGAACATATGACGAGGCCTATATGATGGCCTTTAATACAATCGTTAAGCCATTGATTAACGCGTATAAACCGGATGTCTTCGTCTTCGAGCTTGGCGCCGACGCACTCGCCAATGACCCGCTTGCCAATCTTCGCCTGACAAATAACGTCTATTTTGATATCATTAACCATCTGCTTTCATTCGACAAACCCATCCTTATGACCGGCGGAGGCGGCTACAACGTCGAAAATACCGTCCGTGCCTGGTCACTCGCCTGGACCGTCCTTTGCGGCGCCGGCGCGCTTCTGGATGCCAATATCGGTGCAGGCGGCATCATGCTGCAAAATACCGAATGGCAGGGCGGCCTGCGCGATAGACCCATCCCCGTCAGTTCTCACCAGAAAAGCTCCGTCCTCCCAGCAATAAAAACCACAATCGAAATCCTCAAAAAAACCGTCTTTCCGCT
>CAYLYB010000102.1:0-9259 GCA_964387605.1 uncultured Pirellulales bacterium
GAGTTTGCGAGATTGAACTTTGGGCCTGAGGGTGAAGAATCGCAGGCGTTATTTGCGAGGATTGGCAAGGGATGGGGCAGGTTAAAGGGATTGGCGGCGAAGATATGGCACGGCCTGATGTGTGTCCGAATAAATGAAACCTGAAAATCAGCCGGGGTATAACACGCCTACCACTGGGCCTCGTGGAATGGCCCGACGTAGCCCTCTGCCTTGGGCCTGGGGCGGGTCTTTAGAATCGCCTCCGCAATGGCGACGTCTGCGGGGTAGGTGAGCTTGATATTCGATGAATCCGTTTTGACTATCGAAACCGTATGCCCCATTGCCTCGACAAGCTGGGAATCGTCGCTGATTTTTTCGGCGTCTATTTTATTGGCTGCCTCGTGTGCCTTTTTCAATAGCGCCACATCGAAGACCTGCGGCGTTTGCGCCTCGTAAAAGGCCGTGCGGTCGATTGTTTTAATGATATTTCCGTCCGCTACTTCTTTAAGCGTTGCCGTTACCGGGCACGCCAAAATCGCCGCACCCGTATCGCCGGCATTTTTAATGGCTTCGTCAACCCACTTGGTTGTAACGCAGCAGCGGGCAGCGTCGTGAATAGCGACGAGCTCGATATCGCTTTTGAGAAGCCCCAGCGCCTTATTGACTGTCTCGTATCGCGATGCCCCGCCAATGAATACCTTGACACTGAACATGGTCAAATTCGCGCCCCATCTGACGTTTACAAGCTCTTCATCCTCCTGAGGAATTCCCAGCAATATTTGTTTTACGTCTTCCCTGTTCGAGAATAGCTCCACGCTTCGCAAAAACGCTGCTCGTCCGCCGACATCGACGAATTGCTTCCTTCGTTTGCCGCCGAACCTGCTGCCCGGTCCGGCCGCACATATTATCGCCGCAACGTTTTTGCTCATCCCGCTAATTGCTCCTCACACGTCGCATATCTCGACCGCTCTTGCCAGCGATTCGAGCGGGTTTGGCTTTTTCGGCACAAACTCATGTGCCACGTAGCCCGTATATCCGGTCTTCAATATCGCCTTCATTATCGCCGGGTAATAAAGCTCCTGCGTCTCGTCGATATCTCCTCGGCCCGGCACGCCGCCGGTATGGTAATGGCCGATATACTGCTTGTTTTTTTGAATGGTGCGGATAATATCGCCCTCCATAATCTGGGCGTGGTAAATATCGTATAAAATCTTCATATTGTCCGACCCCACCTGTTTGCACACCTCCACGCCGAACTTCATATTGTCGAACATATAGTCCTTATGGTCCACCTTGCTGTTGAGATACTCCATATTGAGCGTTACGTTTTTCTGCTCTGCGTATCCGATGATTTTCTTGATTGCATCGACGGTATTTTTAATTCCGTCCTCTTCGCTGATGCCGTATCGGTTGCCGGAAAAACAGATAACGTTTGGAAAACCGAACTCCGAGGCCGAGTCGATACTCGCCCTAATTTTTGCTAAGCATTCGTCGTGATTCTTGGTATGAGCCAGCCCTTCTGTCAAGCTGTGCGAAGACAGCATAGTGCAGACTAATCCTGCCTCTTTTACTGTCGCCAAATCGTTGGCTTCGAGCAGGTCAATCCCCTTTAGGCCCATCTGGCTGCATATATTCGCGAATTTATCAAGTGGCACCTTGCCGTAGCACCACCTGCTCACCGATTGATTTATCCTGCCGTTTTTGACTACTCGTTTTACTTCCAGTGCTGCCAAAACATTCGGGCCAGTTCCGAGCATTGCCGCTGCTATCCCCGCTGCTCCGGCCAATACTTCCCGCCTTGATATTCCGTTTTTTGATGACATTGCATACCCTTTCCATTTCACCGATATTTTCCGAACCACAGGATACCCGCTCACTCCGAAATGTCAATGCCCTCTGTAAAAGGGGACGAAAATGAAAAAGCAGGGTTATTTTCGCCCGGCTCGTGATTGTAAATTAATAATTTTCATTCATTCTGCTGATTATCTTGCCAGTCGAATCAATATTGGCTTGCGGGCAGAACGCACATTTTTCTCATTAAATCTCTCGACCGTAACTTGTTGTGTTATTTCCTTATAATCGGCAAATCTCGCGTGCAGTGTATATATCCCCGGTTTTGCCATAAAATAAAACCCCTGACCCAGATTGACTATAGGTTCGATAACGTCACCTTTTCCTTCAAGCCAGATTTCTGCTGCGGTTATCGGTATCCCATTATCGTCGAGAATAACTACATGAACAGTGCCGATATTTTCGTTGGGGGCGAGGAAGTTCGAAAGATTTAAATCGAAGACTTTCTGTTCGCCATCTTCTAGCTGGAAATCATTAAGGGCAGCGGAATCTATTAACATATTGCCGCCGACCCAGTATTCCCCCGCAGGAATATTATCGAGTTTATAGTTGCCGTTTTCATCAGGTTTTATATAACCGACTAACGACCTGTCTTTTTTCCATATATTTAGCCCGAAGATTTTATCACCGATCATATGACCGCTGATTCCGGCCGAACACTTTGGTATTCGGACAATGACATTCACATCGTTTTCGTTGACTACTATTCGTTGCCGCAGGTTAGTGTAATCCTGCCGTATCAGGACAAGGTAATGCTCGCCCGGCAGAACGTATTTGGCTGTATATGGTTCGTTTTCGTCGGTTGGTATTTCAATCTCGACCGTTTTCTGGCTCCAGGGTTTGTCTTCTTCCTGTAAATATGCCTTTATAATATCCCACTTGAAGTTTTCCTGTTCACTTTCAATCGTGATGTGAACTGTTGAAATACCCTTCGGTATCAATCCCAGATCGATACTGCTTTCCATCAGTTCGAAATCGGCGATTTTAATCCAGTTGCCACGTTTTTCGATATCCTCGTAGTAAATCTGCCATTTACCTTTTGGCATGCCGCCGAATATAAATCTGCCGTCGGGTTCCGTCATCGCGTAGCATCTAAAAATGGAGGAGTGTTGCCCGTCGGTCGCCGACAGAGTAATTCTGCGATTAGCTATAGGAACACCATCGATGACTATCTGTCCGGTTACGTTTGGCTGACCGCCGAAATCAAGGCGAGAGACTTTCCCGTTAGCGGGCACGATCATCCTGCAAATCACGCCCATGACCGGTCTTTCTTCAGTATGCCTTTTAACATAACAGATTTCTTCGGGCAGGCCTGCGGCTCTATAATAGCCGTTGGCATCGGTTGTCACGGCGGCAAAACGACCGGCTTTTTCTTCATCGAAACCTCTGTAAACGGAGTCGTCCTGAAAATGCAGAGTAACGTTTGATTCCGGCTTGCCTTTAGCGTCGTAAACATAACCCTCAACTATCCCGCCTTTTTGCAGCTTAACCTCGATACCTTCGGTTGTCTGTCCCTCTTTCACTTCTATGCCATTTACCGTTGTATAGGAATAGTCCGGGTGAGTAACCTTTATGCTTTCCTCCCCGGCCGGTAAATGTCTCAACTCAAATACGCCATCGACCGTCTCGACTGCACCATCTTCCGAGATGAAAAGGTTATTTGCACAGGCCATCGGAGACATCGCCCCGATTGCTTTTGAGAGCGGATATACTTTGGCACCGCTGACCGGCAGTCCTGCTTCGTCGACGACCCTTCCTTTGATACTCCCTCCCAATGCAGGTTTAATCTTAACTACATTTGCGATTTCTGTATTGACCTCTTCGCTCCACGTCCATGTAAAGCCCTCGGCGGCTATCTGGACCTGATATATGCCGGGTCCGACCGCCTCTATATTAAATCTGCCTTCGTCATTATCGAATTCGAGCCATTTGTCGGATTGGCTGAAATATGAGCCGTCCAAAGACCTGATTTTTCTTGCTCGGGCCTCGAACTTCTGTATCGGCTCGCCGTTTTGAGGGTTGATAACGATGCCCGTAAGATTCAGAGTTTCAACAGGCATAAGCTCGACCTCGAGGTCTTCACACGGCGCTTCGACATTTTCAAGGACCTTTCGTTTCAGATTACGGGATGAAAAAGTGAGTTTATATTTTCCCGGCTCAAGACGGTCTATCACAAAATTAGTATCACAAACATCGCCTATATAATCTTGCCACATAGCCGATTTGTGTCCGTATTTTGGGGAATATACCTGTATGTCAACATAGCGGGTAGTCCTGTCTCTGGGAATAATGAATTTTCCACGGATTGAGACAAGTGATTGCGGCGATTTCTCCGGGACTTTCAGCACAAGCGTTTCGTTATCAGGTAAAGGCAGTCTGGTGTGCAAAAGCGGAATGCCGGAGGAACTTCCCCTTCCTCTCGGTATATTTATATAAATGCTATATATACCGGGAACGATGTTTCGCAACGTAAAAGAGCCGTCGTCTTCAATTTCAATTCTCTCCGGGCTGTTATAGCTGCTCCACCAGTCAGGATAAGCATAAATTGACAAATCCGACGCCGGAACATTATCTTCATATCGAGCGTAACCTTTAACCTCTGCTCCTTTTTTGAGGACTATCCGTCCTGTTTCAATTACTTTAGTATTATTAAGTTCTGCTGTTAAATAACCGGGGGCATAATCCCATTTTTTCTCGCCTATTTTCGTACCGTTTTCGCGTACGACAGTAATGCGTGTCCCGTGTGTGGCGATAATCATATACCTTTTATTGGCTGCGAGACCGCCGACTATACATATTCCATCCTTATTGGTTTTTTTTCGTCTGCCGACTTCCTTGTTTCTTTCCTCTCCAAGCATAAACGTCGATAGTTCAGCCCCCTCGACTGGCTGATTGGCTTCATCGACGACCAGCACCTCTACAACACAGGCCGATTCGAGCGTGAAATTTTTGATGGTTTGTTTGGTCTTACTGAGGTTTACGACCGGCCTTATGTCGCGGTCGGTTATGCCGATGTATTCGTTTGAATCAATTTCTATTTGATATTCGCCGTCGCGATAAATCTTTTCAAGGCAGTAAAAGCCGTTGGCATCCGTTTCGGCATTGTATCGGTGATGCACTTTAACCGTTGCGTCGATGACGGGTTGGCCTGTGTTGGCATCGGTGATGCGGCCGCATAAAACGCATTTTGGTCCCGGCTGGTTTTCCGTCGGTTTATTCGCCCTGGGATTATTGGCTCGTTTTCTGGCTTCGGCTATTTTTTCGAGTATATCCTTTGGGATTTTGTTTTCGTTGCCTTTAGCAAGGCCTGTGAGTCCTGTAAGCAGCCATAAACATAAAAACCAATAGATTATTACCCCTCGCGAGTGTGTTTTCGGCACCATAGCCATTTCCTCCTGTATTATATGAAGCGGTTTTGAACGCGTATCGCTTTCGCATTTTATCTCGAAAATGACTACAAATCAAGTGTAGTTTTATTAAAAATCGATACCCTGGCGGGCGGGGATGTTTTTATCGAAGGGATGTTTGATATTCTTCATTTCCGTAACGAGGTCGGCCATAGCGATAAGCTCCTGCGTGGCCCCTCGCCCGGTCATAACAATCTCTACTCGCTCGTCTTTTTTCTCGATGAGTTTTTTAATGTCGTCTATTTTCGCCAGTCCCTGTCCCACGCAATACACAATCTCATCGAGTATCAAAACATCGTAGAACCGTTTCGCGGCCGTCTCCCCGAGCCATTTCAAAGCTACTTCGATGGCCGCTTTCGCTTCCTCCACCGCCTTCGGGTCTTTGGGCGATTTTGCCATATCCCAGTCGATATTCAGCGCCTCGACCCTGATTTTCAGCCCGCTTATCTGCAGCGCGAATCGCTCCCCGATTTCCAGCGAGTTGGATTTGAGGAATTGATATATCAGGACCTTATTTCCCTGCCCAGTTGCCCGCAGCGCAAGGCCGAAGGCCGCCGTTGTCTTGCCCTTGCCGTCACCGGTATATATCTGCACAAGTCCCTTCTTCAGCATACCAACATAATACGCCCAAACCCGAAATCCTCAAACCTAAAAATCCGCATTTACTTCTCACGTTTTTGCAAACGAATCTTAGCTTTGAGGCCTTGAGACTAGGGAGATTTCTAATATTACTTGACAAAACACAATATAATATCGTATAAACAGCATAATAGAAAAGATTAGTGGGTCTTTAGGCCGCAAAGGAAGATAACTAAACCTTTGCGGTTTTTTTATTTGGTGCTCTAACCAAAGGAGTGACGATGCAAAAAACGCAAAAAACCTCGGCAGAAGGCACAAAATGCATGTTCGCCAACTGTAATCGCATCCTGAGCATCTACAACCAAGAGCCATACTGTCATTCACATTTGTACCAGATGTCTCAAGAGGAAAAAATCTGGAAATCTCTCCATCCAGAGTCATCAGAAGCAATGCGAGAGAAATTAGACCCGGCTTCGCCACGGCAGGCATTTGAGCAGTAGAAAGCAGGCAAGATACGAAATACGAACGACGAAATACGACCTGTTCGCTATTTGCTATCGGCTGGACGCTACTTTGGCGGGCATTTTTGCTTTAAATAATTCCTTGTATTTCATATCCGATTTGAGAATGTGTGTTGTCAACCATAATACAAGAAACTCTGCAATCTCACTGGCGACCATTGATTGATTATTCAGGGCGTTTATGGATAGTTCGGCCGTAGTTTCGATGAAGTAGACGTGTTGCTTTTTATGTAACTCAATCTCCGGGTAACCGTATTCCTGCATAAGCTCTTCTTCATCTGTGAAATGCTCTTTCGCGTATTTAAGCATTTCTGTCAGTGTCTCCGTAACCAGCTTTGAATTTGAGGATGCAGCGGAGCGTTGGGTAAATTTATTGATAATTTCAAACAGGTGCCGATGCTGACGGTCGATTTTCTCAACCCCCAGACTGTATTCATCTGTCCAGCGAAACTCTTTCATTTTAACCCCCTTTGTTCAAGCTTTGTTTATGGGCCGCGGCCTTTTGGACGCCCCCAATACTTACTGTATCTGTTTTATCGGCGTTCAAATTCCCGGATGTTATTATTTTTTTGGCAGAAAAACAGCGTTAATCAGTGTCTGAACCCCGTTTTTTGGAAATTTCGAATATTTATTATTATTTTTAATGCAGATGGGGGGATGTGTGGTATAATAGTTGACTTGTAGAGCATATCTTTTCGCCTTTCAAGGATATCCTCCCAAAAACAAATGTGAGAGGCATTATAGATTGATGGCCGTATAAAAGGCCAAGGAGTATTGTAGTGAGTACAGGAAAAGTAAAATGGTTCAATGATTCAAAGGGTTTCGGATTTATCGTCGCCGATGACGGCGGCCCGGACCTGTTCGTTCACCACTCGGAAGTCAAGACAAGCGGCTACGCGAGTTTGAGCGAAGGGCAGACAGTTGAATACGAGGTCGGCGAGGGCAAAAAAGGCCCCTGTGCGACGAACGTTACACCCAGATAGATGTTCGATAATTGACCCAAAGAAAGGCCCTGCAACGCGGGGCCTTTCTTATTTGAGAAGGGAAAATCCGCAGCTGCCATCAAACCGCACCCAATTTATGGCCGGGGGCCAATGAATACAGGCGTTTCTTGCGCTTGGTATTCATATGCGAGCAGACGACCTCGCCGATGAATGTAATATGGTCGCCGGTAGCTACCTGTTTCACTAATCGGCATTCGAAATTCGCGACGGCCTCGGTGAGCAATACTGAATCGATTTTTTTGGCAGGCCGGCTCTTGCACTTGAATTGGGCCAATTTATCCGTGTCCCTGCCCGAATGCGACCCGAAGAACAAAGCTGCCTTGGCCATATCAGCCGACGGAAAAACCAGCGTAAAGCACTTGGAATACCGAATGCATTTTACGCTGTAATGCCCCTTATAAACGCCGACCGCCATCATAGCCGGCTTGCCCGATGCAATCATCGACCAGCCCAAAGTAACGGGGTTAGGCCTGCCATTTTTGTCCCTGGCTATAACGATAACGACCTGCTCCGGGTATTTGGTTTTAATTGCCTTTTCGAATTCTGTCTGCTTTTGCATTGCTTTATTCTCCCTTTAATCTTATATTTTATCAGTCATTTGTTTGGTTTCGAATTATATTCGATTGGCTGTTTCTAACAAGGGGTGACCTATGGCGACGATTGGATTTATAGGTGCGGGGAATATGGCCGAGGCCCTGATAAAGGGCGTCATCGCTGCGAAGCTGTATCAGCCGGGCGATGTTCTGATAAGCGATATCCGCAAAGAGCGTCTGGATTTACTCAATAATGAATATGGCGTTACACCCGTCGAAGATAACGCCGGATTGGCAGCCGGTGTCGATATACTCGTTTTGAGCGTCAAGCCCCAGAGTATGGCCGAAATGTTGCAGGGCATCAAATCGGCGGTCAAGCCGGGCACATTAGTCATTTCAATCGCTGCGGGAGTCAGGGTATCGAAAATCGCCGCGGCGCTGGGCGATATATCAATAGTTCGCGTTATGCCCAATACGCCCGCCCTGGTTGGCCAGGGCGCAAGCGCACTTTTCGCCAATCCAAAGGCCAAACCGAAAATAAACGCCGCATTGAAGATATTCTCCGCTGTAGGCAGGGCGGTTGTCGTCGATAATGAAGGGCTGATTGACGCCGTCACAGCGGTATCCGGCTCAGGCCCGGCGTATTTCTTTTTGCTGATGGAGCAGATGATAAAGGCAGGGGAAAATCTGGGTTTAGCGGGCGATGTCGCGAAGCAGTTAGTGCTTCAGACAGCAAAAGGTGCGGCGCTGCTTGCCCTCGATAGGGATGAGCACGATGAATCCCCCGCGGTTCTCCGCCAGAAGGTTACGTCTCCCGGCGGCACAACCGAAGCAGCCCTGAAGGTCTTCGCATCACGCGGCTTCGAGCAGCTCATACAGGATGCACTTACCGCCGCCCGCGACAGGAGCAAAGAGCTTTCCGGCTGATTACTCGACCACAATTGCCTCGACCGGGCACTCATCCGCCGCCTGTTCGACGGCGTCCTCGTGCTCGGCGGGGACCTCTTCGACTTTTACCTGGGCGATATTCGGGCCCATCTCGAAAACCTCGGGGCACGTATCGCAGCACAGGCCGCAGGCCGTGCACGTATCCTCGATACTGACCTTCATCCTAACGCTCCTTTAATTCGACGAAAATCCTTACGAATCGCTTATCCTACTTAGCGTTTTCTCAGGCGGCTTTCAACAGAAAATTTACCGCTGAAAATGTTTTTCTGGAAAATGGCTTTTGCTCTGCTATACTGGGCCTGTTCAGGTGGAGTTGGTGTTATAAAACTTACCGGCCGGGTCCCATGCAGACCAAGCCCGCGAACCTGGTCAGGCGGGGAACCGAGCAGCCATAAGCGTGGCATTGGCCGTGCGTGGCAAACCCGGCCGACTCTTTT
>CAYLYB010000103.1:0-9249 GCA_964387605.1 uncultured Pirellulales bacterium
CGGAACCCGGCCGCAGATAGTAGCACCGGTTTTGTCGCAGTATTTGAGGAAACCCTTACTATCGAGTCGGGAGATATAATCGTAAGCTCCCATATCGAGCTTTTTCAGTTCCTCCGGAATATTCTCTTTGAATGGAACATAGCCGTAGTTGGGACCATAATGGACGAAGTCAGAGCTGGCCAAAACGAGTGTATCCTTATCAATCAGAGAGCTTAATATCGATGCCGCCTTCTTTACCGTCTCCGGCGAACACTGCCCCGCAATAATCGGCACGAGTTTGAAATCACCCAGCCGGTACTGAAGCAAAGGCAACTGTATCATAACGCTGTGCTCATCTGTATGCGCCTGTGTAATTTCTTTAAACATCGGATATTTCAGAAGCTTGCCGATAAAATCAACGTCGAGGGCAATTTCCCCGAGCGGGGTTTTGAAATGCGTAGCTTTCGGCAAACTGAGAACCTCACTCATAGGGAAACGGTGTGATGGGCCTATCACAATAACGCGAGAATACTTCGGCTTTATTGCCTTGACGCCAAACGCAGCGGTCTGCCCTGAATACGCATAACCGGCGTGCGGTGAAATCAGAGCGATAACATCATCACTTTGCTGTACCTCTGCTTTTTTAAGAAAGCTCTCTATTTGACGCTTTAAAGCTTCCGGCTCTCCTTCATGCCAACCCCGTAGCCCCAAAGACGATGTCATTACGGATTTTGTAGTCTTCACGGGTTTAATTGGCTGACCTTCAAAAAGCTTTGAAAGTTCATCAATTCGCGTCGGAGGCACTGAAACCTTTTTAAGCTGCGATTCGGCCAGGAATAATCCGACGAAAAGAAATACTAACGCCAGAAACGCAAACATATAAAACCTGCCGCGGGGGTTATTATAACCGCCAAACATTTTATCCTCTCCATTTCGCCTGTGATTTAATATTGTCAAATGATTTGAGCCGACCGGGATATTTCGACAACGGTTTCGCACGAACAAATCTTCGCGGAATAATCGCTTTCGCCAGAGCAATGCCGGCTGTTAATACTGCCGAACTCCCAATCAGAATATTTTTCAAAAACACGCGACGTTTCATTGCCAGCACCCGTAAATCACTTTGCCGCAATCGGGGCAACCGCCGTTTCTCATTACATTTTTAAGAATCGTATATCCCTGTCGCTCGATAAGCAATTTTTTGCAGCCGGGACAATAGGTGTTCTCGCCGCCTGCGCTGCGAATATTACCTATGTAAACATAATTCAAACCTTCTTCAAGTGCAATCTCACGCGCCACGTCAAGAGTCGCAACCGGCGTGGGAGGCAGATGCCGCATCTTGTATTGCGGGAAAAAACGCGAAAAATGCAGCGGTATCTCGCTCCCGAGATTGCTTTTGACCCATTTGCAAAGCTTTCGAATATCGTCCGTATCGTCATTAAGCGTCGGAATAATCAAATTAGTTACCTCAACTATGACCCCTGCCGCCACTGCATCTATAATACACCGCTGAACAGGCGCAAGCGTCCCCGAGCAAAAGCTGCGATAAAAGTCGTCGGTGATTCCCTTAAGGTCGATATTCGCCGCATCCGTGTATTCGAGCAGACGCTTCCACGGCTCAGGATTGCAGTAGCCCGCTGTTACGAGAACGTTTTTTATCCCCGCCTCCTTCGCAAGACGAGCCGTATCCAGCGTGTATTCGTAATAGGCAACCGGGTCGGTATATGTGTATGCAATCGATGGGTATCTGCTTTGCCGTGCCAGCGATACTAATTGTTCCGACGAGTAAGGCGCAGCAACCGTATCCTCAGGATTGGCCTGAGAAATCTCCCAGTTCTGGCAGTTCAGGCAGTGCAGGTTACAGCCGACCGTCGCCAGCGACAAAATCGGCGTCCCGGGGAGAAAGTGAAACAACGGCTTTTTCTCGACCGGGTCAACGTGAATCGAGCACGGATAGCCGTATACAACCGTGCGAAGAACACCGTCTATATTGATTCTGATTCGGCAGTCCCCGCTTTGGCCCGTGTCGATTATGCAGGCCTTCGGACAAAGTTCGCACTGCACCTTCTGATTCATAGAACACCTTATAATATTACGCAGTAATTATATCAATGGGTTTGCGATTTTCGACCGATTTGATGCCGAATACCGCGAAAATACCTTTAATAATCTGGATTCGAACGCAAAAAACTGGTAAAAAAGATTATATAGGATTTGGGTAATTTGCAAAATGAGCACGGAAAAACTAAAAATCGAATACGAGCCGAAGTCGAATAAGCCCCCGCTGGTAATAGGGCTGTCGGGCTGGATGAACGGCGGAGATGTATCAACCGGAACCATAAAGTACCTCCGCAAAAAACTCGGAGCTGTTCGATTCGCAAATATCCGCTCAGGAGGATTTTATATCTATAACTTTCCCGGCTCGATGGAAATATCGGCCCTGTTTAGGCCTCATACAAAAATGAAAGATGGGCTGATTCAAAAATTCGACCTGCCCACAAATATCTTCTACTACAGCGAAGAATACAACATCGCCCTCTTTTCAGGCAAAGAGCCGAACCTTGCGTGGGAACAATACGCCAGCTGCATATTCGAACTATGCAAAAAATTCGATATCGACCGGATTTTCTTCGTCGGCAGCGTTGCAGGATTAACACCCCATACAAGAGAGCCGAGGATTACCTGCTCGGTCTCGGACGAAAACCTCAAAAAGCTCGTCCCGCAGCCGGGAATGAAATTCTCGGAATACGAAGGCCCCGCAAGCATAATCACGTATATGACATCACGAGCGCAATCCGAGGGCATTAGTATGCTCAGTATGGTAGTCGAGATACCTGCCTATGTGCAGGGATATAACCCGCGTTGCATCGAATCCGCGACAAGATACATATCGAGATTCCTTGATTTACAGCTCAATCTCGACGACCTTCGCCAGACAGGCGACGAATACGAAAGAAAACTATCTGAAATCGTCCAGCAACAGCCCGAACTGGCAAAAAAAGTCATCGAGCTTGAAGCCGACTACGACAACCGCGTCTTCGACACGCAAATGGGCGACTTGAAAGACTGGCTCGAACAAAAAGGTATTCGAATGGATTAATCCGTATCTTCGCTCAACTGCACGCTAACGCACACGGCAGGAAATTTCGTAATACGTCTCCCGCTTTATTACCTCGAATTCAACCGGCAAAAACTTCTGTATCACCTCAATATTCGTAGAAAGATGGCTGGAAAGTTCATTCGTTGTAAGCCGGCCCGCCTTTTGCAGCCCCATATAAATAAGCAACTGGTCCGCGAGAAAATGGTCAACTCCAGCCCCGCTCGCCAGATATGCACCCGCCTCACCCACCGCTTCGTTGACTACCCTCTGTGACGGCTTTCCTTCTGAACCGAAACCGGTAAACAGTCTCGTATAGTTTTGCCCGCATACCCTTATCATAATACAGTTTCCCGCGCCGTCACTGTCGCTAACATCGATATGCTCGATTTTGAGGATATTCAGCCCGGCATTAGGTATGAGTCTTCGCTGCTTATGGGCAATATATTTCGGCAGTTGGGCGGTGTATATTTTCGCCGTAGCCTTCGGCTCGATTATATGTCTGCATAAATCAATCGACCCGCCTTCAACTTGCCTCGGCTCAATCTCGAAACTGATTTTACCCCCTCCCGCGGGGAAAAAACCGTGCTTTAATAATCTGCATTGGGCATGGAATCCCGCTTCGGCAATAGCCGGCAAAAAGGTTTCTTCAATAAAATCAAATGGCGGCGCCCACGGATTATGCGTGCCCCCAGTCACCGTAACACTCGACGCTTCTTCTGCGCAAAATAAAACCGGCAGTATAGTTTGCATTACCAATAGCGCCGAACCCGCCGACCCAATATCAAACCGGTAATCACCCGCTCTAATAGCCGAAGGAGCAAATTCAAGCTGCGTCGAGCCAAGCGAAGCCCCATCGCATTTCGCATTACAGATTTTACACGCCGCCTCAACACAGGCGAGATGCTGCCTGGCCAGCCCCGGACGCGGACGATTCGCTCGAATATTATGAATGCGAAGATGACGCTCCGTGATAGCGGATAAACTCAGACTCGTTCGCAGAACCTGTCCCCCGCCTTCACCTATACTGCCGTCAATACAAACCGTATCCATATTATTTCATCGTCCCTTTCAGCCAGTGCCCTACAACCACCATATACAAAATCATGATACTCCTCATATCTCCGCCGCACTGCAAAAAGAAGAAATGATTTCCGTAACCTCTTTGATTATGCCGTCCCTTTTGTTTTCTGTGAGGATTTTCAAAATTATTCCGGGCCGGCTTTTCACATCATTTATTAATCCACCGCCTTTTTGAGAAACGGTCGCCAGGACAATTTTATCCGAGTTCAGCAATCGGCGCACAGATTCGACGAATATCTTCGACAGGCATTCCATTTTACCGATTTCATCAACCACGAAAACATCGACGTCGCCTCGTCCCGGGTCTATAACCGGCACTACACTCTGCTCGAAGCCGACCGTATCTACCCCGTATCTTCCCACCCTCAACTCGCCCTTGATGTCAATATGAGCAAGTATCCCCTCCGGCCCGTCCAGCCGTTTCCAGCGAAATCCCGCACGCGTATCATTTCGCCGAATTTCTTCGGTATAGAAACCCGCGAGGCGAATCCCTTTGAGATTGCCGATTATGCTCACCACAGCTGTTGTCTTGCCGCATCCCGGCATGCCGGTTAAAAAAATCTTAGGCACAACGCTATTCATATTTATATTTTTGCTTCTAAAACGAGGAAAGTTAAAAAACCTTGATAATGAGCCGCCTCAGGAACCAACTCGTAAAACAGCCGCCGCCTTGAGCCGTGACTGCTTGATTCGCAAAAGAACGTCGTTTGCCTGCTCAAGGGGAAATTCCTCTATCGTAGGAACTATAGGAATCTGCGCCGCCAATGGCAAAAACTCCTCCGCATCCCGCCTCGTAACATTTGCTACGCTTTTGACCTCTTTTTCGAGCCACAGATATTCCGCGTAATCGAGTGCTGGCACAGGCGTCTCTTTACGAATCGCGTTTATCACCAATCGCCCTCCCCGGTTCAGCACCTTCAGGGCATCGCGAACACATTCGCCCACCGGCGTAAAATCCATAATCTTGTCGAGCTTCACGCCCGGCTCATCACCCGAACGACCCGTCCAGCTTGCCCCGAGGGATTTGGCCAATTCAGCGTGTTGTTCTGTCTTGGTGAATACGAATACCTCGCTATGCGGATACTTATGCTTGATAATCTGAATAACAATATGAGCAGACGCCCCGAATCCGAAAAGCCCTATCGTTTCTCCGTCCCGAATCTCGGCAAGTCGGAGCGTGCGATAGCCGATTACTCCCGCGCACAATAACGGCCCCGCCTGCGAATCGCTGAATTGCTTTGGAATCGGATACGCGAAATCTTCTCCGACAACCATATATTCTGCGTAACCGCCGTTGGCGTCCTTGCCGGTCCATTTCGCGTCGAGGCAAAGGTTCTCCTGCCCGCTTTGACAAAACTTACACTTCCCGCAGCAGCTATATAACCACGTCACCCCGACCCGCTCGCCGGCTTTGTATTTCGTCACACCCTCGCCCAACTCTTCCACAATCCCCACAACCTGATGGCCGGGCACTATCGGCAGCTTCGACGGCAATAATCGCCCCTCCGCCTCATCCAAATCGGTATGGCACGCCCCGCAAATCAATACTCTGATAAGCACTTCTCTTTTACCGGGTTCCGGCTTAGACATCTCGACCGCTTCCAGCGGCCCGCCCTCAACAGACCCTGGTTTTTTTATTACCATTGCCTTCATTTTGATACCATACTTTTAAGCCGCTTTTCAAAAACACCATAACTCTCTTCTCCGAACAGGCAAAAGACAACTCTTTCAAGGCCCGTCTTGCCCTTGAGGTAGTCTATTGTGTTGCTCAGCATTATCTCAGCGCATCTGTCTATAGGAAAACCGAATATACCGGCACTTATAGCGGGAAATGATATGCTCTTCAGATTATTCTCATCAGCAAGCTTTAACGAATTTCTCGTTGCGTTTTTGAGCTTTGCGTCTTCACCGCCCTCGCCCATCCTCGGCCCGACCGCGTGTATGATGTATTTCGCCTTCAGGTTACCCCCTGTAGTTATCACCGCCCCGCCGACAATTGTACCGCCGATTCTATTACACTCCTGCTGAATCGAAGGTCCTCCCTTTCTGCGTATCGCTCCCGCCACCCCGCCGCCTAATATCAATTGTGCATTAGCCGCGTTGACGATTGCATCGGTGCTCATCTCGGTAATATCACCCTCGACCAGCTCCACCACACTATTTGCGATATCCACTTTCATAATAAACGCCTAATCAGGCGCATATATTAATCTAATTTCGTGAGGATATAAAGGAAGTGTAATACGCCGTGGTAAAAAAAAGCGGGGCTGCACGCCTCCTATGGCCCACAGCCCCATTACCGCTTTTAAGGAGTCTAATTTAGCATTCTGCGCCTCTTAAGCCAGCCAATCAGCGCTATGCCTATTCCGCCGAGTAAAATCGAACCCGGCGTAGGCACTACAATTCGAACGAGCTGGTCTTGTCGTAGCATACCATGTTCGTAAAAATTTAGTATCCGAACATTGCCTATGTCCTTCCAGCCACAACTCAGTGCCGCCTGATAAAGCTTATCCTGCAGCGAGCCATCATTATCCGCCCACACCTTTACTCGTTCGCCTTCCAAAAACCATATCACCTCTTGAAGGGCTCCTGCCGATGCCGACCTGCCGGCTCCAGGCGTATAGTCATATCCGTAAACATCAAGCTTTCCGTCAACGAATGAGTCATAAAGAAATGCGGTCCTTGGGTCGAGATAATCCCCTTCAGGACCTACACCGCCATTCAATGCCTTAATATTTACTACTACATCATACGTCTTATTCAGACTAATAAACTCTCTGTATTCAAGGCAGAATGTCTGAACACTTGACCTGTCAACAAAACCCGGCACTCCGCTTGGCGTTACTGTAAACTCCCCGCCAACACCACTGAAATAGCCGTAATGCCTTGTTATGAAGGCGGTTGGACCCGCCATTAGTGGACACGTAAATATACTTAGTACCAACAAAACTATTATTGAATATGCTGATTTATACATAATATCCTTTCTTTGCTCAAAACTTGTAATATCTTATCCCTTTAGACAATCCCTTATTTTAACGATGAATTTGGGAGTCCCGTCTCTCCAAGTTTGCCTATTTTACCCTATTTAACACCCACCTGTCAAGCATATTACCATTTTTATAACATTTTTTAAAGGCAGGCCCACTCCTGTTCCCTTAATAAATCTATGGATTGGCCAAAACCTTAGGGAAATGAACAAAAAGGCTATTTTACCGGCCCTTGGAATTGGAGAAAATAAATGATTGCGTAAAGTGATACTAATTCATCAAAAAAAATTGCCGACAAAACTCAATTTAACCGCGGCCAAGTCGCTTCATTGAGTCCTTCGGCATCATGCTGAATATACAAACTTATTACCAGTAATGGCTCTTCAGATTAGAGTAAACCTCGCCTTTATTTCGCCAATGATGAGTGTCAACTGGTGGCAGGTGAAATTTGAACAGTCGCAGCCGGCACCACCACTGCCGTATCAAACGAACCAGACACATTGTAACACCCTCCACTTAAAATATATCATACACAATCTAATGGCGCAAAGGCGAATTGGCCATACGCACCACGCAAAACATCAGGAAAACTAAGTCGTATGTTATGTATAGTGATTCCCCCTCTCTGCGAAGACGCCGACTTCAGCAGTGTCTATTCCGCTTTTTCAGCCATCGATTCAATCAAAGATTTGAGCAGCGGATTATCACAGCAGTTTTCTAATTCAAGGGAAAGATACTTGACATACTCCCTGCCGTCGATGCCCAATGGCTGCTGCCACTGCTCGAATCGCTTCTGAATCCGGCGTGCGTGCTCCTGTGCCCACTCTTGTTTTTGCCCGTCCGACATCCTTTTCACAGGCCTCCTTATGGACAACGGATTATCATATCTTTTTTGTTGCCTTTGTCAATTCTTTTTTGAACCTTTTGCGCGCTTTAATAAACATCTTTGCTGGTTTTGTGAACAAAATTGCACATCGGATGTAAAATCTGCACAGAACCTCTACGCTCGGCTTGAAATCCCCCTTTTTACCAACCTTTCCTATCTTCCCGCCGACTACACGTACTCGACGGTCGCGGGCGGCTTAGGCGTCAAATCGTAAAGGCAGCGATTAACCCCCTCAATCCCTGTAATTCGCTCGCAAATCCTATCGAGCTTGTCCCACGATAAATGTGCAGCCGTCGCAACCCTCGCATCGACGCTTTCTATACATCGAACGACGATAATCTGCCCGAATTCCCGCTTATTGTTCCGGATACCGGTTGCGTAATCGTTGAGCAAAACCGCCAGATACTGAAACGCACTCGTGTCAGCAAGCTCTTCTTCCACTATCGCTGTCGCTGCGCGAACCGTCGCAAGCCGCTCTTCAGTTACCTCACCCACAATCCTCGCCGCAAGCGCAGGCCCCGGAAAAGGTATCCGCTGCGAAAGCTCTATCGGTATCCCAAGCAGTTTCGCGACCTGGCGAACATCATCCTTGCGCAATGTCTTCAATGGCTCAATCACGGCATAGCCGTATGATTTTTCCGTATCTATCCCAAGCTGTGTAAGAATATTATGCTGCCTCTTGATTCCAGCGACCGTTTCTTCGATATCGGTAAGTATCGTCCCGTGGAGAAGAAATTTTGCTCCGGATTCTTTCACGATTCTGCTGAAAACATTCGAATAAAAGGTATCCGTTATGGCCTGCCGTTTCTGCTCAGGGTCTGTCAAGCCATTTAATGCCCCAAGGAACTCTTTTCGTGCATCTACCAATTCGACGGGGATATCCATATCGGAAAATATCTCGACAACATGTTCCGGCTCGCCTTCTCGCATCAGGGCGTTATCGATAAATACGGTTTTCAATTGCTCCCCGATGGCCCTGTGCCCCAGCACCGTCACGGTCGAGCTGTCCACCCCCCCGCTCAGCGCGTTTATGGCTATATCATCTCCTACGGTCTTCTTTATTTCCGATACCTGCTGCTCTATGAATTTTGTGTAATCCATCTCTATCCCCTTTCATAACAAATAGTATCGAGTCGCCTTCGCTATTCCACTCTGCCGGCATCAGTTTACCTTTTTACAGACCTACCGCCAGTAAAATTCTATTAAGCCAAACC
>CAYLYB010000104.1:0-2937 GCA_964387605.1 uncultured Pirellulales bacterium
TTTGATTTGAAGAAGGGCCGTTCCGCATTTATATTCGTTCTTATTGGGACATAATCGATTCGCTGAGCAATTTAGACTTATGATAAGACTCACAGACATAACAGTGCCCTTCGACCACGAGCTGGAAGCCCTGGCCGGGAGCATTCTAAAACGTCTGGGTATAGGGGAGGGAGAGCTTCTCGATTTTACCATAATCCGCAAGGCCATAGACGCGAGGCGTAAAAGCCGCATTATTGCTGTTTATACGGTGGACGTGCGGGTAAGCAATGAGCCGGAATTGCTTATGAGATTTTCGGGCGATAAGAGGATTAGTGCGGCACCATGTATGGATTACGAGCTTCCGAAAGCCGGAGATATCCACAGCCCAGGACCGGTTGTAGCGGGAAGCGGCCCGGCTGGTCTGTTTGCCGGATTGATTCTTGCCCAGGTCGGATTGAGGCCTTTGCTGATAGAAAGAGGGAAGGACGTCGCATCGAGGATAAAGGACGTCCAAAACTTCTGGTGTAACGGGATTCTTGAGACGGAATCGAACGTTCAGTTCGGGGAAGGCGGGGCGGGTACTTTTTCCGACGGGAAACTCACCTCACAGATAAGGGACAGACATAACCGTATAAGAAAAGTACTTGAGGAATTTGTGAAGGCCGGTGCGCCTGAAGAAATACT
This sequence comes from uncultured Pirellulales bacterium, assembly GCA_964387605.1. Lineage (GTDB taxonomy): Bacteria > Planctomycetota > Phycisphaerae > Sedimentisphaerales > Anaerobacaceae > Fen-1362. The sequence goes on from CAYLYB010000104.1 coordinate 664, forward strand.
GTATCAAGCGAAACCTCATATTGGGACGGACAATCTTATTAGGATAGTAAAGAGCATCCGCAATAAAATTATCTCTTTGGGCGGAAGCGTTCGGTTCGAGACGAAGCTGACGGGCATTACCATCAGAGGAGGTAAGGTTGCGGGCGCAACCGTGAACGAATCTGAAAATATCGAGACGGATGCCATAGTGCTTGCCATAGGGCACAGCGCAAGGGACACATTCGAGATGCTGTGTCAACTGGGAATAGCTATGGAGGCGAAGCCGTTTTCGATAGGGGTTCGGATTGAGCATCCGCAGCACATTATAGACAAGGCGCAATACGGCAGGAGCGCATCTCATCCGCTTCTCGGTCCGGCAGAATATAAGCTGGTGCAGCACTTTGCGAACGGTCGGTCGGCTTATACTTTTTGTATGTGCCCCGGCGGGGAGGTAATCGGATGCTCATCCGAATCCGGGGGGATAGTAACCAACGGTATGAGTTTTTATTCTCGAAATCGTCCTAATGCAAATAGCGCATTGCTGGTAGGCGTCAGCCCAAAAGATTATAGTGGCGAGGGTCCTCTTGGAGGCATTGCGTTTCAGCGGGAATGGGAGCGTAAGGCCTTCGAGTCCGGGGGCGGCAACTACTTTGCGCCGATCCAGCTTGTTGGTGATTTTCTTGCGGGGGTGGCGTCGAAATCACTCGGGGAGGTTTGTCCATCGTATACGCCGGGAACGACGCCGGGCAACCTTGCGGAATGCCTGCCGGGGTTTGTTGTTGAGACGCTGCGACAGGCGATTCCGGAAATGAATAAGAAACTTAAGGGATTCTCAATGAAGGATGCGGTAATGACGGCAGTGGAATCGAGAAGCTCTTCACCGGTAAGGATTATCCGGGATGAAAATTTTCAAAGCCCGGCAGCGGGAGGGCTATATCCGGCAGGTGAAGGCGCAGGCTATGCAGGGGGAATAATCTCATCGGCTGTCGACGGCATCAAAGCGGCGGAGGCCGTAATCGGCAAGGTGAGGTGAGAAAAAACCACTTTTTTTGCAAGATTCGATGTGTGTAAGTATTCTAATTACTTATGGCGTCCAAATCAGATTATCAATATCATCGGGGGAGACTTTTTCGGCGTGGCCGTCAGCGAAGCCGATGACATAGTGCATACGGCCACCCGGCTGGGCGGGAAGTAATTCCGGGCCTCCCGAGGGCGGGCTGTTATATTCGCATTCGAAGATGAGGACGGTATTGGCGGGGCTTTCGATATCCTGAAGTTTTTCGGGCAGTTTATTGTTCATTGCGTAGGCGCGGCCTGCGTCGAGGTCGTAAGGGGAACATAGAACTTTATCGTTTAGCAGATAGGGAGTAATGGCAGCAGGCCAGGAGTCTGCGGGTGGTAGTCTGCCGTCGTTTTCATCGCAGTAAGCGGAGATGGCTATACAGATTTGCCTTGCGTTGTTCTGAGGGATGACTTGTTTGGCGGCGTCGCGGGCGCCGTGCAGGGCGGGAATCATTATTGCTATTGAAAGTAGAATCGTGAAAAGCATACTGATGCCGGAGCAAACAACGCCGGTAATTGCGAGGGCCTGACCTTTCAGCAGGCCCGCACTTTTTCCGATTGATACGAGGGCAATGATTCCGAAGATGAGGCCGAGGAGTGAGGTGCAGCCGCAGGTGAAAAGGGCAATGATTCCGAGTATGAGACTGGCGATGGCGAGCCCGGAGGTTTTGACCTGCGGAACCGGCTGGGTTTGGGAATAGTCTGTATTCATTTTAGTCTCCTGTTTTTAAGGTAGTTCAAGCCGAATGATACAATATTCGGGAACAGTATGTATAAATATTATATCGGAATGAGGCGAATTTCAACTTTTGTTATTATGAAAAACTTTTTTGAGTTTTGTGAAAATCAGTTAAACGCCGGTGCTGTTACATTAGAATTGCGGGACGCTCAAAAGGGTGAAAAAAGACTGGTTGGGGGCATGATTGCATCATAATAGAACTGCGTTTAGGTAAACACATCTGATTTGACACAGGAGGGGAGCCGAATTAGAATCCGCGTTCACAAAGCATTTAAATTTGCTGAAAGGACAGTGATTATGCGGAAACATATCAGAAGGAGCGTTTGGGTGGTAGCTCTGGTCGTGTTGATTTTTGGTTCTTTTGCGCAGGGTTATGAGAATTTCAAGGTGGCGGTGTATGCTCGGGCGCAGGAAGTGAATGAGATGGCCAAGCCGGGCTGGCTGGAGCCGAGATGGGAGGAGATATCAAGGCAGGTCAAGGTCGATAAGATTTA
>CAYLYB010000104.1:3037-9153 GCA_964387605.1 uncultured Pirellulales bacterium
GGGATGTGCGGGATTCCGATGGACCTTGTGCCGGAGTTTCCGGCGGAGGCGGACGTGATATTTTTGGCGGAGACGGCGAAATTCGACGACAAAATAGTTGATAAAATCAAACGGCAGTTGCTCGCGGGCAAAACGGTGATGATAACATCGGGATTATACAAGGCGCTGCAGGGCAGGGGAATCGAGGACATTGTCGAGCTGCGGATTACGGGCGAGAAGGCATTGACCAAGGAATTCTGGCACAGGCGGAGCTTCTGGGGCAGGCACGGGCGGGTGTATGAGGCGGAATCGGAAATTCTGATACCGCAGATAAAATACCTGACGAACGATTCGTGGGAGGACATATCGTGCCTGACCAGCGGAGTGGGTTATCCGATACTTCATTCGGCGGATTACGGGAACAGCCGATTGTATGTTTTGACCATTCCGGATAATTATGGAGATTTGTATAAGCTGCCGGCCGAGGTGCTGACGCAGATAAAGGAGGTTTTAACGAAGGACATATATGTTCGGCTGGATGGGCCTGCGCAAGTTGCGTTGTTTGTGTATGACAATAACACGTTTATCGTCGAGTCGTTTTTGGATAAGGAAGTTGAGGTCAAGGTTGTATTAGACAGTCGGTTTGGCAAGCTGCGTGACGTGGTTTCGGGCGAAGGGCTTAGCGGCGAGGCACAGAGCCGGCCGATGAGATGGGGCAGGCAGACGGAGCCGGAGAAAATGGCGTTCGGTGTGAAGCTTAAGCCGCATTCTTTTCGGGTGTTTCAATGCGAATAGCAGGTTGGTTTTATTACGCTTTGAAAGAAGGGTATTATGCGAAGAAGGGCTTTTATAAAGAGGGTGGGATTGGGATTTGGCGTTGTTACAGCGATGACGAGTTATGATTCGGAGGCGAGCGAAATGAAAGAGCCGAAGAGCAGCAATACGGAGCTTATTGAAAAGGCGAAAATGGCTATGCTTTGTATGCAGCGGGCATCGTGGGAGCAGGGTGTGGCTTCGCAGGCGTTGATTGAGATGGGAGAAGACGAATTGGTTGTGCTGATGGCGAAGGAAGCGGTGGTGCGTCGCAAGGGCGATGGGCGATTGGCGATGTTAGGGACGGAGAACGCGGTAACGGACCCTGCGTCCAACGGGGCGGCGCTGCTTTACGCTTATAAAATCACCGGCGAAAAAGAGCTGAAGGCGGCGGCGGATGCAATGTATAAGTATCTGAAAGAAGGCGCGCCGAGAACTGCGGACGGCGCGATATGCCATATCAGGAACGGCAGAGAAGTTTGGAGTGACGCGATGTTTATGGCGCCGCCATTTATTGCGCTGATGGGCGATTACGACGAGGCGATAAAGCAGGTGGATTTATACAGGGGATGTTTGTGGGATAAGGACAAGAAGCTTTTTTCGCATATATGGGATGGTCGAAATGACCGGTTAAAGCGGGCAGACTGCTGGGGCGGGGGCAACGGGTGGTCGGCGGCGGCATTTGCGCAGATGATTGAGATATTGCCGAAGGAGAAAGAGGCACAGCGGCAAAAGCTGATTGGTTATGCAAAAGCATTACTCGACGGCTGTATCAGCTATATGCGGCCGGATGGATTGTTTCATGACGTGGTTGATAAGCCGGATACGTTTGTGGAGACGAATTTGTCGCAAATGCTGGCCTATGCAATATATAAAGGCATCAAGGCGGGCTGGCTGGGTGAGGGCTATCTGAAGTCGGCTGCGAAGATGCGGGCGGGGGCACATAGTAAAATCGATAAATACGGCGTTATCCAGGACGCGTGCGGCTCGCCCAGTTTCAGCAGTGCCGGGACAAGTACCGAGGCACAGGCGTTTTTTTTGATGATGGAGGCGGCATACGGGAAACTCGCAAGCAGGCTATAGCATATAATTGTGTGATATATAAAAGAGTTGACAATGGGGGGCAGGAGTAGTAGTTTTAGGCGAGCAAAGATTGTTCTGTGCAGCAATAAGGATTTTATGGAGAAAAACCGTTCCGCTTAAGGCGGACAAGTTGTAAGGAGGTCATAGAATGGAATCTTATCGAAGAATTACCCTTATTATTCTTTTAGCCGGTATCAGTTCGTTTGCATTTGCTCAAAAGGCAGTCAGTCCGGGTCATGAAGGAATGACAGCCGGTAGTGAGGCGGAGGCGAAGCAGCCGGCTATGCCATACCTTGCGGAGATAAACAGCGATGATGTGTATGTTCGTTCGGGTCCCGGGACAAATTATTATTATTGCGGCAAGCTCAGCAAGGGCGACAAGGTAAAAGTTGTCGGCAGCAAGTTCAGCTGGTCCCAGATATCACCTCCTGGGGGGAGTTACTCGTGGATATCGCAGCAATACGTTCAGGTTGATGCGCAAAACGCAGCTGACGGGACGGTGATAGGTGACGCGGTTCGCGTTTACGCCGGGTCGGATGATGTTGAGCCGATGCATTCTACGACGATGCAGGTCAAGCTTAGCAAAGGCGATAAGGTTGTACTGCTGGGTGAAGAAAAGGACGGCTATTACAAGATATCGCCGCCTGCGGGCGCGTATGTATGGGTGAGTACACAATATGTGCAGCCGATTGGCTCGCTAATCCGTCAGGAGGCCCAGGCCAAACCTGAAGCGGTTGTTGCCCCCAAATCAACGATGCCCAAACAAGCAGAAACTAGCGGGACTTCTGTCGAGGCCGTGCCGGCACCGGTGGAGGACCTGCAGATGACAGGTGTTCGTGCCATCGAAGAGTTGATAAAAGCAGAGCGGGCGAAGCCGCTGGAGAAGCAGGATTTTTCGCAGATGAAGAAGGCGCTTGGCGAGGTTGCGGCTAACAAGCAAAGCAGCAAGGCCGCAATCTATGCAGAAAAGCTTCTCAAGAGCATTGAAAGGTATGAACTTGTGCAGCAGATTTCCAAGGCGGCCAAGATGCAGGACGAGCAGTTCGAAAAAACAACAAAGAACATAGAGGAGGCGAAAGAGGCCAAACTTGCACAGATTGAAGATACGAGTAAATTCTCGGTAGTCGGCCAGCTTGCGGAATCTTCTATATTCGCCGAGACACCGGGTGCGAGGTATTTTAGAATCAAGGATTCCGAGGATAATACGATTTGCTATGCCGTGCCGACGGGTAAGTTAGCAGAGGCGGATTTAAGCGGATTTATCGGCAAGAAAGTGGGGCTTGTTGGCAGTATAGAGCCGAACCATGAAATCAGCGGAGCACTTATTCGTTTTACAGACATATCAGAATTGAAATAATCGGCAGATTGAGAAATACCGCGCCAGGGTCGAAATAAAAAGGGAGACGCCGGCGTTTTAAGAATTATTCTTTCGTCACCCGTCTCCCTGTTGCAGTATGCCCTTTAGTTTAGCATCTATTGGCGAAACCGCCTGTTTGCACCTGCAACAATTTTAGTATACCCTAAAATGCCTGCAAAGTCAAGCGAGAACGAGCCAAATCTGAGTTTTGTTTTCTATTAAAGGGTGCTAATCCGGTCTGCGGCTAATAAAAAAAGCCTGAATTGATTTTGGTTGCAAAAGCAGGCCCTGTGCTTATACTTTTAGGGTTTAAAACCATAGGGTAATAGTTTTGGAGTAAAAGAATGAGCTTAATGAAGTGGTTTCGCAAGAATAACGCCAGAATAATGGCGTTTGTAGTAATTGTGTTGATGCTGGTATTTATAAGCGGCCCGGCGATGAATTACCTCAGTTCAGGAAGAAAGAGTGTAAATCAGGCGGTCGCACGTTACGGAGACGATGAAAAAATAACCGGCAGAGACCTCGCCGAAGCCCAGGAACAACTGGAGCTGCTGAATATGCTGGGGGCCAATATGTTTCTTCGGGTTCAAGACCCTCGCATGGCCCCAATGCAGGATCTAGGAGTGGTATTGCTTGGTGAATTATTGTTTTCAGAACGAGCCACGGTTTCAGAAACCTTAAGCTGGATAAGGCAAATGGTTTCTAACGGCGGATACCGTATCAGTGATAAACAAATAAACGAGATATACTCAAGGGAATACCCTCCGAATATGTATTGGCTGTTGCTGGCCAAAGAAGCAGAGCGTGTGGGAGTTCGGATACCGCCGGAGCTGGCAAAAGAACAGCTTGAAATAGTAATACCTCGTTTGCGGGAGGGATTGACATATTCTCAACTAATCAACTCGATTATTCAGCGGCGGAAGGTGTCCGAAGGACAGATAATCGAGGCATTCAGAACTTTGGTTTCGATTCTGGAATATACCAAGTCGATGTGCTCGATGGAAAACAGGACCTGTCGACAAATCCTACACGAAGTAAGCTGGGTTGAAGAGACAATGGACGTCAACTACGTAAGGTTCGAAGCAGGCGTTTTTTCCGACAAGAGCTATAAGCCGAGTGAAGAAGAAATTACGAGTCATTTCGAGAAATACAAGGGATATTTTGCCGGTGAGGTAACCCAGGAGAATCCGTATGGATTCGGCTATAAGCTTGGGGACCGTGTTATGCTTGAGTATATTGGAGTTCGGCTGGATGATGTTGCGTCGAAAGTCGAACGGCCAACTCAGGAGGAAACGGAAGATTTTTACCAGCAGAACCTGCAGATTTTTGTTCAGTATTTACCTTCCGACCCGAACGACCCTAATTCGCCGATGATACAGCGTGCCCGCAGTTATGCGGAGGTGGCACCTTCAATCACTAAGCAGCTTTATCAGCGAAGGGTGGATTCGAAAGCGGAGCAGATTCTGGCCGAGGCGAAGTCAATTACCGAGGCGAACCTGACTGTGCTGTCAGAAGAACAGAACCTTTCAGACGAGCAATACGAGAAAGCCGCGGTTGATTATGAAAAGACGGCAGCTCAGCTCAGCGAGAAGCACGATATAAAGGTTTATGCCGGAAGAACGGAGATGTTGAACGCAGTTGACATGCAGAGCGATGAAGAGCTCGGGTCTCTATTCATTAGAAGGGCCGGTACGACAGGCACCGTGCTCGTTAGAATAGTATTCTCCGTGGAACAGTTGAAGGCAAGTGAACTCGGACCTTTCGATGCGAAGGCGCCGCGGCTTTATGAGAATATAGGTCCACTTAAAGACGCACGCGAAATGATGGAAGGGTATGAAGGTGCCAATATGCTGCTTGTCCGTGTAGTCGCGGCGGAGAAGGCGAGTGAGCCGGAGAATTTGAATCAGAAGATATACAGGAAAGCGGTTTTGTTCGACCGGCAAAGCAAGACCGAAGATTTCAAAACGATAAGAGAGCTGGTTATTGAGGATATGAGGCGTTTAGCGGCGTTGGATGAGACACGAGCGAAGGTGGATGAGTTTGTCAAGCTTGCCGGTGAATCGGGCTGGCAGCAAGCCATTGATAAATTCAACGAGCTTTACGGCAAGCCGGCAAAGAAGATGGAAGACAGCCCTATGAAGATAGTATATCAAACCTTCACATTAAGCGAAGAGAAAGGTCTTCGCAGAATCAGCGGGCCGCGTCTCACGGCACTTGAATCGCGATATGAGGGCGATCCAATGGCGGCATCGATTCTTAGGAGAAGCAGGATTGAAAGCATGCTGAAAGATGAGATATATGGCCTTGTGCCCGAGAACAGTGATTCTCCGGCTGAGTCCGGCGAGATATTGGAATTCAAGCCCAATATGACTTACTATTGCCTGCAGAGTCTTCTAATCCACCGGCTTAATCAGGACAAGTTCGACAAGCTGAAGGGAGCAGATATCATCGGTGGAGATTTCTCCGAAGGGCAAGTGATGGCAATGGTGCATTATAATCCCAAGAATATATTGAAGCGTATGAATTTTAGCTTAATAAAAAGAGAGAAAGATATAACACCGGCGGATTCAGCTGAGAATGAGCCGTCGGAACCACTTGAATAGAGTTGACCGAAAGGGCGATAGTGTCACGCAAGCAATCACCGGAAAATCCGTTACCCTTTATTTTACTGGTAGCAATGGTGGGATGGTTTGTGCCCGGAGGGGGATATTTTCTGCTTAGGGAAAGAGCACGGGCAATAATTATATTCATAGCAACGTTGTTGTGATGGCTTCAACTGATTACAGAAGTCAAATTTGGGAACTACGGCTATAATTTCTTTGATATATTTATAAATGAAAAGTGCGGATTCTCTTTTCGATTCTGCACGGTCGTGTCAAACCTT
>CAYLYB010000105.1:0-9097 GCA_964387605.1 uncultured Pirellulales bacterium
TTGAAAGTATTTTCCAAGAGACGGTGCATTTATAAAACCTTGATATTCTTCTTGGGGAACATCAAAGTATTGATAAATTCCATTACTAAATTCAATTTCCAAAACCCCGGATTTCTCGTCATATCCCACTGATACTATGTTGCTTGACTGAACAGTTATCCTATTCATTTTCTTTTCCATTATTTATACGGGACAATCCGCAAATACTTTCGACTATTTGTTGTAATTCGGAAACAATGATACTATTTGCTTCTGCTTGCTTAATAAGTTCACAAACAAATGCAGGGGATTTCCTGCAACGCTCCATATCAGGATAACCAAACTCTCTTATATATCTATTCGCGATACTTGTGTATATTTCTTCACCTATCCTGTCTCTCAAGAAACGGTCTAATTCAGTGTCAAATGTTGCATATTTTTCAGTTATTTCTGTAATCGGTACATCTCTAACATCATTGCAACAAAGCAACCTCTGTAGAATTCGATTAGTTTTGTCTCCTCTCTTATTTTCAGGTTTATGTCCATCTCCATCAAAAACAACATAGGATGGAATCCCTATTTCAGAAAAAACCAAGAAAGGTCTGTCGATATTTTCTTTGCCCCCACATGGGATAACAGCTATTCCCTTACTTTCAAGGTCAATCTCCATAGCCATAGCCGTACCTATAATTGCACTTCTATCGTCTTCGCCTTCTATTAATACCGCAACATCTGCAAAAAAACCTTCGTTGACCCAAGGGGTCATTATGGCCATCATCCTTGCTTGTAAAGATTCACCTGTAAACTGCGTAGTAGGTCTTTCATCTTGAGCATCCTCTAACTTGCGTGCTATTGCCTCCATATTGCTTTGGGCAATCGATGTTATCTTTGGCAAAGACGCACTACTGGGATTTGGTACTTTTGTTAATCTTCGCATTGAATCAAAACGTGATAAATCAACAAATAACGGCGAATGCGTGCAATAAATTACTTGTGCACGTTTTGCAACACCGGCTATTCCTGTTTTAGTCAAATGATAAAGGATTCGCGACAGGTGCCGCTGTCGATTTGGATGCTGATACAGTTCTGGTTCTTCGATAGCTAAAATAATATCAGGAAGGACTTCTATAGAACTTGTTGCAACACCTGTTTGAACGAGCTGTTCTTTATATTGTATGCCGATAAGGCTTTGTAATACTGAAATGATAAATGCACGTTGTAGTCCATGTCCTACTTTATTTACGGGCGCATCAAAACCATCCTCTTCAAGTCTAACATTTGCTTTTGGTATCGGTAGATTTATTGCATCTGCTGCTTCCCAACTTAGCTTAATACTTGCGGAAGGTACGTAGTTTCTTAAATTCCGTGTCAGCATATCTCCGAGAGTTTCAAGTTGTGGAATTTGCTCAGGACTTATTAATTCTGAATATTCGTCCTGTACCCTCGTTTTAAATTGTGTAAATTTTTCTTGCTGCGATATTACACTTCGAACCAGAACCTCCATCAACTGGAACATCGCAGAACCACTTTTATCTAAAGCATCTTGATCGGCGTCGCGGACTGCTGGAATAAACAAAAATCTGGTGTACTTTTCTAAATGCGCTTGACCTACTTGCCGAAAACCAAAAAATTGGCCATTATCCCTAATCCATATACAATCATCGTAATGTGCTTCCTCCCATCCTTGCATTTCTGTCTCAGCAGCATCAGCGCTCTTTACTTGTGGTAATTTTTTATATTTGTCTTGTAGTAGGGCTCTATATGCTGCAATTATATCACTTTTTGTACTTTTGCTTCGCACTTCAACAAAATCGGGATTTTGTTTTAAGCTCCCATGATACTTTTCTGAGCCTTCGCTTATTACTTTTGTTACGGTTAATGTGCCATCGCAGACATATTTGGAATATAATTGCTGTTCTTCTGTAGATAAATCTGTGAATGTAATAGCAATTTCGATATTCTGCGACATTTCCCTGTTATAGAAATCTTCCTGCGTAATAACACTTCTTGTTTGGTAGAACAAGTCGATTGCTCTTAGAACAGCTGATTTCCCAGAACCGTTAGGGCCAACCAATGTTGTTAAATCTTCAAATTTAACTTCTCTGTCTAGAATACACCTGAAATTTTTGATGTGAACTTTGGATATTCGCATTTTCTATCTTGCTCTTTTACCCCGTGTTTTGTCTTTATTTGTTATCATCTTGGCCAACCCAGTCTTATTTTTTTAAATGATACCCATCTTCCTAAGAAGTTAGTGCGGGATGTTTTCCATTTTACCCGTTCACCCATCTTTTTTTCCACAACAAATAACCATGATGAATCTGTAAAATCTGTCCGCCTGGCAAAGCGGGCGAGACCTCGCCTTTAGGCGGGTGTAATCTCTGGTTAAAAATCACTCGCCCGCAGGGCTTCCGCAACTCAAAACTAAAAACTCAACACTCAAAACTCTTTTCCCCTCTGCGTCCTTCGCGGTGATTCTTTTCGTGCCTTTGTGTCTTAGTGGCCAAACACTTCGTGTCCCTTCGTGTTAATTCGTGGTTAATCCCTTCTGCCGCTTACCCATTTTCAGTTGTTTTGCAATTTAAAATTTGGTTCTTCGTATTTATTTAGAATTTAGGGTTTATGGCTTGGCCATCCCTTAGGGAGTACTTAGGATTTCATCTTGTGCCTTTCTTTCGGCAAAACTGTAACCTATTAAAACAACATCCCGCAGGGATACCGCAAATAGAAAATTGAAAATAACAAATCATTCGTTTTATTCACTGCCTTACCTTGTTTTAATATTTATATTTCGTGCTTTGAATTTGTTTAGATATTAGGATTTAGAAATTAGGATTTTCTTCTCTATCCTCACCACCTCTTCCCGCGCATCTTTTCTATCGTCTCCATCAGTTCCGCCTTCTCTTCGTCATATTTCTTAAGCCGTTCGGTATCCCCCTCTTTTTCTGCCTCAGGCCGAAAATACTCTAACGCCATTACTGCCCCTACTGCTCTGTAATGATAACCATCCTCATTCAGATACTTTTCCTTGTTTGCCGTAAAGTCCTCATAGTAACCCTTCCAGAATTCCTGTATCAAAGGCCGAAGTGCGGGAAATCGCTGATAATATACCTGTATAAATTGTGCCGTCGTCCGCATCGGTTCTTCCGCGAAGGTCTCTAACAATAGCTTCAGGCCCCTCGCATATTCTTCCGGCTCTTTCCCGAATACCAGCGCATTATGGCCTAACATAATATCCCGTAACTTCTCTTCCGGATATTTCGTGCTGCCGTCTTCTATCCCTTTGAATAGCTCCTCACCGCGCGGCGTTTTTATGTTTACGTATATTCTCTGTTTGTCATTCATAAACACTAACCGCCAGTCCAGATTTTTCTCAAGACCCCTCACAAAATCCGAGTTAAACTGATTTGCCGGCATCAAAACCACCCACACCTTACTTTGATTAAACTTTTTGCCTATCCATGCGCCAAGCTCCGTATAATCCTGCTCTGTCATTTTCTGGTGCCTCAGTTTGGCGCGTTGTACTACCTCTCCACCGAACACTATTTCTGCCCATTCCATATATGTATTGTAGTTGTATGCCGCCTGTGCCCTGCCGTCCATAAATAGCTGCAATGGTGTCTTGCCCGTCTCAGGGTCCGGGTCTTGTCCCCACGCTATAAACCCGCCTTCCGTCCAGTAGTTGAACATATTGCCTGATAACTTGTTCATTCTGATGAATTCCATCGCGTAAAACGGCTTCGCGTGCGACGCCGTCATACGCATGAACATACTCGTCAGTTTCATATCACCCGGCCACGGGTCGAGATACACAAACTTGAATTGCCATATCCACCCTATACTTAATCCCGTTACTACTATGGCCGCCGTCACCGTCAAAAATCTCTCTAAATGCCTCGGTATCCCACGCACTGCCAGTCGGCCCTTCGCGTAAAAATTATACGATGACGACAATGCTCCTGTTATCTGTTCCGAAAACATAGCAATCACTGGGCAGCTGGCTATCGCCGCTATCGGAATGAACCGACGAGACCGAAATGCCATATAAACCGATAATGCCGCTATCGTTATCAATGCCAGGTCTATACGAGGAAGCTTATAAGAGATTTCCATCTGCGTCTCTTCTCCCGCGACTGGCTCAAATGCCGGCTTGATAACATCTGCCATTACCCAGCCTAAAATGCACAATCCGTTTATTCCGTAAAGAATTCCGAATAGATTGGCATAGCTTAAATCAAGGTTCTTTTCGAACACAGGGTGCCATATTCGCTTCAATCCCACGAATTGCTCCACGTGCCAGAACGGCTCTTCGAAGCCGAATGGGTTCAGAATCCATACCGAAAGTATCAGCGCTCCTATAGCTGCAATCAGAACGTAGAATATACTTCCTAACCAGTATTCTGGCTTCTTCGAAACCTGCCGCGATACCGCGTACACGGCCACGTAGCACGGAATCGTGATAAATGGGAATATATATCTGCCCGTATAGCCATGGGCCTTGTCTGCCGTTACAAGCGCGAAAAACGCGAAAGGTATTACAAGATGGATAAAATGAACATGTATGAACACTGCCGCCCACAGAATCCCCAAAAACAATCCGCAAAGCAATACTGCCCCTATACTTACGTCAATCAGCGAAAACGATAACAGTACCGCCCATAATACCAATACTCCTGCTGCGAATCCGAATATCCTGTAAAGTATATTGAATCGTCTTTCCTGCCGTTCCAGTTCCAGTTTCGGAAGCTTAACCTCTTTAGGAACCAGAAATCTGCTGTATAGCCACAGACAGCACATTCCTCCCCCGACTATCAGCATCACCATAAATGGAAACGACGTCCCCACTGGATTCGTCCAGTTAAATGCCGGCCACCACTCATGTACGTTTCTCCAGCCCTCGGCGTTTTCGCTGAGGCTGATGATGAAGGTGTGGGTGAGGTTCGTTAGATGGAAGGGATTGAAAACGATTGAGCCGATGAATGCGGCAAGTCCGGCAAAGGCGGTGTGCCATATTGCGGCAGGGGTGACGTGGAGCATGCGGTCCTCAAGGAAGGTCAAAATCAGGCCCATTCCGACGGCGGCGGCGAAGGCGAGGCAAAACGACCTCTGGCTGTCCGAGACGTATTCGACAATCTGTGGGATGTGACGAGGTATTTCATCGGGGAACAGGCGGGCACAGAGGAACGCAAAAATTATAATCGTTACGATAATATGATAGCCGTAAAAAAGCGGGGGTTTGACGGCACGGCTTCGTGCCATAACAATACTGCAGGCCATAAAGAGCAGCATCCAGAAAAGCAGGCCGTCTTTTAGAGGGGCAACCGGCTCAAAGGGGACGTGATTAGTGTATTTGAAAACCGCGAGATAAAGGGCGAGCCAGGTGAGAATGCTGTAGAGGGAAACGGTCCAGCGTCTCGATAGAATCGTGAATAAACGAAGCATAACCACTGGGGTGAGCATAATAAAGACGTAGATGTAGCCGCCGTGAACATTCGACCAGAAAATGGTCAAAGGAACAATGAACCAGATATACAAATGATTACGGTATGTCGCCAAGGCAAGAATCAGGAGAAAGGCGGCGACGAGCATATTAGAATATCCTGCGGGCCTGACATCGAGGAATGACCGGCCGATAAACATGGCGGCGCAGGCGAAGAAGGCGGACAATGCGGGATTGACGCCGAGGATGCGCCCGGTGTAGTAAACGCAAATCACGGCCATTATATACAGCGCAAATTTCCAGTAAACCAGCGTATTAAACGACCAGCTTTCGGCGTCGGCGAACGGCGAGAGCGTCGTGAGCCAGTAGAAAATCACGTGCGTGAGCCAGTTCTGGTTTACCCAGCCGGTCGGGTGCCAGTATTTGACGGTATCGAGGCCAACCTTTTCGGTTACCCACTGTGCCCATTCGGGCCAGTGCTTTACCTCTTCTGCTGTAGGGCCTGGCTTGTGGGAATTGGCGCTGAACGGCTCTACGGTATCGACGCCGTGATTGATGAAGTGCCTTCCGCAGGCCATGGCGACCCAAGTATCTCCTGCGCCGACCATGTGAGTGCTGGCGTGAAGGGCGAAAAGTAACATAGCGAGCCAGCCGATTAACATAGGCCAGCCGGAAAACGCGGGTTTGTTATTGGGGGATAGGTCCGTCATAAATTGGCATCCTCAATAGCTTTGAACAACATTTTCATATCTTTGCAACTGCTTTTGGCAAAAGCAGTTACAATTCTATCGCGGCCGCGATTGTATTCGTAAGCGCAGGAGCGTAAACCTTTTATAATACGTTCTTTAGTATATATCGTCAATAACGTTAATGGTTCGTTACGACTGTTGCCACAAAGGCACCAAGACACAAAGGAATTTCACCACGAAGAACACGAAGCACACAAAATTTTTAGACACGGATTTACACGGTTTTTTTACCACTCCCGGAGGGACGCCGTTTCCCGACAGGGATGCTGAGCAGGCGGAATTGCACGAAGGGATTTGACGGCATCTTCGATGCTTATGAGCCAACGGCCTTAATCTCCCGGCAGGTAAACCGGCCGCACCAATTAAGGGCCATTGGCTAAAATCTGTTTCACAGATTAAGTCAAATCCTGCACGAATACCTAAGGGGCACCCTTTTACAGTCGCAGAACTACGCGGAACAATGAAGCGTGAAGCGTATCTCGTAGCGGATAGCGGATAGGGTGTAGGGTTTAGGGGATAGGTTACAGGTTACAAGTTGCAGGTTACAAGTTAAAGATTAGAGGGTATAGGGGGTAGGGGTAGATTTAAAAATCCTAAATCCTAATTTCTAAACTCTAAACAAATCCGCCACGGCAGGTAAAGATTGTTGTGCGACAAAGAAGATATCTAATCTTTTCGATTAGTCAAAAGGACTAGAGACATTTTAATGACAGTCAATAAAGATATCTTCGGGCTGTACGTGCATAGTCTTTTGGACTAGGGACATTATATAGAAGTGGGAAATTTTTGGTACGAGGACAGACGGGCTGCATGTTACGTCATACGGTTGCGGTTGCGCTGCTCGTTTCGTAGGACGGAAAGCGTAAAACGGATACTACCACAGAACACTGATTTTTTATCACTCCCAACGGGACGCCTGCGGTGGGGTGAACGGGAAAAGTATATAAGTATATGCATATATACTTATGGAGTGGTTTGTTACTTGAGAGTCTAAAAAAGGTAGCTTTTCCCGAACGTAAGACCTAGTCTTTTGGACTAGAGACATTATATAGAAGTGGGAAATTTTTGGTACGAGGACAGACGGGCTGCATGTTACGTCATACGGTTGCGGTTGCGCTGCTCGTTTCGTAGGACGGAAAGCGTAAAACGGAGCCGCCTGAGGCGGGTAGATTTCTATTTTCAATTTTCGATTTCCTATTTATGGTGGACCTGCGAGATGTTTCAAACGTATCTCGTGAAGCGTGAAGCGTATCTCGCAGCGGATAGCGGACAGCGTATAGCGGATAGTTTAACTTTCGGATTTCAGAAGAAATGAGTATGGTGTCCCCGGATTCCCCCATATTCAGTTAATCTGACAATGTCTATTGCGGTCATTTCGCTTAGTTTCTCATATTTTGGCGGTTTGGATTTTATAATCAATATCCCTTAAAGCATTTTTGAATTTCTCGAATGACTATAGCATCCCCTTCCATTGTTTGTGATGGTATTGGTATTTTAATACGAACAGAACTGTTAAAAGTAAAAATTACGAAACCACCAATAATCTTGCTGCTTGGGGGTATTGAATCTAAACGAATTACAACAAGTTCGGCTTTTGCTAAAGAGTAAATTGGTTTACCAATAGCTTTGTCAATTTTATCAAGCTTAAAAGTTGTTCTAAAACGTCTATTATTATTTCCAAGTTGTTTGCCTTCAACAGCATCCGATGGCCACATTTTAAGAAAGATGTCTTGCCCTTTTACCAATATAATATGACCTTTTAAAAGCCGAACTATATCTCCTTCGTTTGAATCAATTATTATTTGAGTTTCTGCTGTACCCGTTGCCAAAGGTTGTTTATAAGGATTGTTACGGTCGCACCAATAAACCAACGTATCCCAAAAAGGTAATGCGATTAAAACACAAATAATTAGAAGGCCGAAATAGATTATACAATAACTGCAGATTTTTGATTCAAACCACGACCGCGTTTTTGCCTTAATCCACGAGTCAAGAGAAATCGTCAAGACGATATATCCCATGAACACAATAACAACTGCACTTATTGAAGGCGTTGTCAGAAAATTACTCATAATCCACCAAAATAAAGGAGGCAATAGAAGATATAGCCAATGATTTCTGAAACGCCGGATAATCCGACTTTCTTTGATAGATTGCCAATCCATCCCCTCATCTTACACCCCCTACTTTGGCAAGTAAATAATACCGTAGAATTTTTCAAGAAAGACGGCGATAAAATTAAGATGACGTAAAATGAGGAAAATCAGGGCCAAAAGATTTAAATAGCGTTTAGCAGGTAGCGGACAGCGTTTAGCGTTCCGCGTAAAGGATTTGAGATTTAAGATTTGAGAGTGAATGCCCGACAGCGGAAGAGGTTTTTACCCCCGGCACAGGACCGGGGGCTAAACATAAAGGAGGCCTGCGTGGGAATAACAATTAAATGACCCCGGTCCGCCAGACGGGCGGCCCTGATGAGATAGACTTCGTCATCTCACGGGGTAAACAACCCCCAGCAGAGCTGGGGGCTAAACGATAAGGACTTAACCCCGCCACACACCTGCGACGATAAAGGCGGGGTGTGAAAAGTGCTAAAGGTGTGAAGGGTTTGAAGGAGAATGCCGCGGCCGGAGGCGAGTAAACTGCAAATGTGGACAGGGTGGACCCCCGATTGCGGTTTCAAGGAGCTTGAGTCGAGGGCAGGCGGAATGGACATATCTGATAAAACTTCCAACCCGCCAAACGAAAGGCGGGGTTGGAAAAGTAAGAATAGTGTGAAAGGTGTGAAGGTGGGAAGGGTGTGAAAGTGAAAAGGAGATTGCCGCGGCCTTCGGCCTCGCAATGACCCTCAGGCGGGCCTGAGGGCTAACCAACCCCACGTGAAACGTGGGGGGAAATATGACCCGGCAATAAATCGCCTTCGGCGAACCCC
>CAYLYB010000106.1:0-8981 GCA_964387605.1 uncultured Pirellulales bacterium
GTAAATTCGTTTATGATGGCTCACAAGAAAATGATTGTAACCATGATGTCAATGGAAAAAATACAGCTCTACCTCAAACATATGCTCGGTCAACCGGCCTATGAAGACCAGTGGATTCTTGTATGGAAACTCAACCCTCCATAACCTTCCTGCTCTAAAAATGCCTTCATAAAATTACCGATTCTTATTAAATAAGCTGTTGAAATGTGTCGAGTATTATGATATAAATCTTTTTTAGTAAGGATTAGATGTTATGACGAATCAAAAATCGACAAAACCGATAATCGCAGAACCTGACCAGAAAATGGTCTGTATTGCGATTAATATCATCATTATAGGAGATTTATATAACCGGCTCTGAAAGATAATCTTAGCTTATTAAGGCCTTTCAGAGCCGCGAACTCTGAAAGGCCTTTTTTATTTGTCGCAAAATTGAGCCAACCGACGCGTTGACTGTTTACGCGAGTGGGCTTAAGATACTGAACTTTAAGTTCTCAACCTTTTTAGAGGTATGGCAATGTCTGAAAACGAAAAGAAGGGCTACAGCAAAACCCTCAACCTGCCAAAGACAGGTTTTGCTATGAAGGCCAATCTCGTGCAGCGAGAGCCGCAGATGCAAAAGGACTGGCAAAAACGCCGCCTATACGAGCAAATCAGGTCGGCCCGCAAAGGTTCCCCGCTGTATATTCTTCACGATGGTCCCCCCTACGCCAATGGCGACATACACATGGGCCACGTCATAAATAAGGTCCTCAAGGATTTTGTCGTCCGCTATAAAACAATGACCGGCTTCGATGCGCCATACGTCCCCGGCTGGGATTGTCACGGCCTGCCTATCGAATCAAAAGTCGTTACTGAGCTCGGCGATAAAGCCAGAGAAATGCCAAAGCTCGAAATCAGGCAGCTATGCAAAAAATACGCAAGTAAATATATCAAAATCCAGAGCAGGCAATTCCAGCAAATCGGCATCTTCGGCGATTTCGATAATCCCTACCTTACATTTAAGCCCCAATACGAAGCAGGTATCCTCGAAGTCTTCGCCGAAATGGTCTCAAAAGGCCTCGTTCGCAAACAGCTTAAACCAATCCACTGGTCCGTCGGCTGTGAAACCGCCCTCGCCGAAGCAGAGCTTGAATATAAGGATATCGATTCGCCCAGTATCTACGTCAATTTCCCCGTCGCCGAACAAAGCGTTTCAAAATTAATTGAGCTTGGCCTGGTGACTGCTGATGAATCACAAAATGCCAGGGTCTGCTTTATGATTTGGACCACTACCCCCTGGACGCTTGCCGCCAATCTCGCCGTAGCTGTGCACCCGCGTCTTGAATATGTCAGTATCAGCTACGAATTGAATGGCCGAAAATTCGTCTCGCTCGTCGCTAAAGAGCGCGCCGAAGCCGCTGTCACCGCCGCGGGCCTCGAAAAAGGTCAATATAAATTAAGCAATACAAAAGTAACCGGCAGCGACCTCGAAGGCCTGCGATATACGCATCCCTTCGTCGATAAAAACCCCACCGATAAAGATGCTTATAAGGTAATTCTCGCCGAATACGTTACTACCGAGGACGGCACAGGGCTGGTTCATATCGCCCCCGGACACGGCGTCGAGGACTACGTATCGAGCAGGCAATACGACCTTGCCGTATATTCCCCTGTCAAAGACGACGGCTGCTACGACGACACCGTCCCTGAATTTATCCGCGGCAAAAACGTCCTCAAAGTCGACCCCGAAGTCATCGCTCACCTCGAACAAAAAGGTCTCCTCGTAAATCAGCAGAAAATCACCCACAGCTACCCCCATTGCTGGCGGAGCAAAATGCCCGTTATCTTCCGCGCCACCGAGCAATGGTTCGTCAGCGTCGATAAGGAAATACCAGGCCTCGATAAAACCCTCAGAAATCTCGCTGTCGATGCCGTTAAAAAAGTCTCCTGGATACCCGCCTGGGGCCAAAAACGCATCGAGGGAATGCTCGAATCACGCCCCGACTGGTGCATCAGCCGCCAAAGAAGCTGGGGCCTCCCAATTCCCGTCTTCTTCAACGAAAAAGGCGATACCCTGCTCACAAAAGATTCCGTCCTCGCCGTCGCAAAACACATCGCCGCTCGCGGCTCTGATAGCTGGTTCACAGACACCCCGCGACAAATCCTCGGCGACGATTTCGAGTTGCCCCCGGGCTTTTCGCTCGACGAGCTTAAAAAGGAAGAAAATATCTTCGACGTCTGGTTCGAATCCGGCTGTAGCTGGTTCAGCGTCGCCGCTAAGGCCGGCTGGCCCGTCCCCGTCGATTTATACCTCGAAGGTAGCGACCAGCACCGCGGCTGGTTCCAGTTATCGCTTCTGCCCGCTCTCGGCGCCACCGGCAAACCACCCTTCAAAACCGTCCTCACCCACGGCTTCACCGTCGATGAAAAGGGTATGAAGCAATCCAAGTCACTCGGCAACTACGTCAACGCCCAGGATGAGGTCCAAAAATACGGCGCCGACATACTCCGCCTCTGGGTCGCAAGCGTCAACTATCAGGACGATGTCCGCTGCAATGACGAACTCATCGGCCGGACCCAGGACGCATACAGAAAAATCAGAAACACCATCCGATACCTCCTCGGCAATATCTACGATTTCGACCCCTCCAAAAACTACGTCACTTATGAAAATATGCTCGAAATCGACAAATGGGCAATGCAGCAGCTTCAAAAACTTATCTCCGAAGTAACTGATGCCTATGAAACCTTTGCCTTTCACCGCGTATTCACGTTGCTATACAATTTCTGCAGCGTCCAGATGAGCAGTATCTATATGGACCTGCTCAAAGACCGCCTCTATTGCGATCCCGCCGACAGCCCCTCGCGCCGAAGCTGCCAGACCACCCTTTTCAACATCCTCGATTCGCTCATCCGCCTGCTCGCCCCCGTCCTCGTCCATACCGCCGAGGAGTGCTGGGCTGCCATGCAGTTCAAATCGCAAAATGTCGATACCGTCCATCTCGCCGTATTGCCCAAAGCCGATTCCTCAATCGACTGGCAGGCTGACGAACCGAAATGGCAAAAAGTTATGTCCCTGCGAGATGAAGTTCTCAGAACACTCGAAGGACTGCGAAACGAAAAGGTAATCAAGAGTAATCAGGAGGCCTTGGTAACAATCAATTGCGCCGATAAAGAGCTTACCGCCGTTGTCGAAAAATTCGGCCTCACTAATTTCGCCGCACTCTGTATCGTCAGTGAAGTCAAGCTGCAGACCTCAGCCGATAAGACTACCGTCTCCGCTGAAAAAAGCCCGCATCAAAAATGCCAGCGCTGCTGGAACTTCTGGCCCTCCGTCGGCAGCGATAACGAAAACCCGGATTTGTGTGAAAGATGCGCCGAAACCATTAAGCAGATAAAGGGCTAATCTTTTTGTCTTTTGGCAATCTGCTCGCTGGCCTTCTCGAATACCTGCTCGACCGTGATATGAGTGATATCGTATTTGGGGTCTTTGCTTTCTATTGCCGTCCCTCGGAAAATCGGCTCGACCGCAACCACGCATTCGGGTCTGTTGTAGGGATAAAGTCTCGCCGGATTTATCGGCCCGAATATCATCACCAGTGGCACACCCGTCGCCGCCGCAATATGACCCGGACCCGTATCGTTACTGACAACCAAAGACGCGTTTCTCAGCAAGGCAGTCAACTGCGGCAACGTTGTCTTACCCGCAAGGTTCACAATCCTCGTCTCCGCGTTCGATTGCATCGTATCGACATACTGCCATTCGCCCATAGAGCCGATTGCGACTATCGACGAGCCGAACTTTTCCTCGAGCAGGTCCGCTAAGTGCGAGAATCGTTCTATAGGCCAGCATTTCTTGTCCCACATCGCGCTCGGTATAAAAACTATATAGTTATCAATATCGACCTCCTCCGCTGCCAATAGTTCCTTTACCTGCTCCTCTGTGAACTTATTTGCCGGCAGTTTGAATTCCACCGCCGTTTCTTTACCGCCCGCCGCACCGACCATTCGAAGGTAATAATCAACAAGGTGAATGCACGAATTATCCTGCTCGATTTTATGCGTGTAAAATAAATGTGCGCCCTCCCTCGAATTCGCCATCCCGAATCGCTTTTTACTCCCGGTCGCCCACGTCAGAAATCCCGTCCGCAAAAGACCCTGAAAATCGAAAACAAGGTCGAATCGGCTCTCTCGCAGCTTTTTCAACAGCCCAATAAAATCCCCGAACGCCCCCGGGCTATACCAGCTTTTGCCCAACCGCCGGCGGTCGAACAATATTACCTCGTCCAAATCCGGATGGCCTTGCACAACATCGGCGAATTCGGGCCGGATTAGCCACGATATCTTCGCCGCTGGAAAACTCCTCTTAATGGCAACTAACGCCGGAAGCGAAAGAACTATGTCACCAAGAGAGCTGGGCTTGATAATCAAAATGTTCTTAGGCTCATTATCCATTATTGCCTGCCCTGCATTACACGATACTTATACGAAGCTTTTTTCGCAACCCGGCGAAATATTCCTCCACGTTGCCCCTTCGGTATACCCATTCTTTCACAGTATGCCCTGAATAACCTGGTATAATCCGTCCGGCCAATACTGGGTATTATCATAATCGATGCCGCCAATCGCCATAGTGCACGCATCTGCCTGTCTGCCCTGCATATAAAATACGGCTTTATACCGTCCATATCCGTAAGCACCACCTTGTAGTTGTCGTAATTGTCACCACTGACAATAAAGTTACTCGCCTTGGCGTCCCTGTGCCATAGCCCGTTCTTATGAAGCGCAGCAAATACCTCCGCCAATTGCTCACTTAGCCGGTTCATCACTCGATGCCGCGCTATGTCCTCCGAAGGCAGTTGCGACAAAAATTTATGGAGGTTAACACCCTCGACAAATTCACTTATATAAATACTCTCCCTGCAACCCAAAAACCTCCTGCGATATAACGCCGCCAAACCCGGCCCGACCTGAACACCTGTCCCGGCTGCGTTTACTGCCGTATTAAAATTGCTTATCGCTCTCGGCTTAGCCAAAGAACGGAAAAACTCTCGTACCCCCCTGCCGCGACTGTGAAATTTAATTACTCCCTTAACCTGCTTGCCTTCCGCTGAAAGCTCTTTTACGATTACCACGCTTTTTTCATCGTCCTTTATAACCTCACTGGCGTTATCCGATAACTGCTCAGGCGAACCCAGCAGCTTCACCCATTGCGTTCGCGAAAACCTTTTCCCCGCCGCATCACGCACCACCACCCTGCCGCCCCAGCCGTCCGGCAGCGATATGCTTACTGCCTCTGTCTTGCTATTCGCGTATTTTTCGCCGTTTTGCATAGCCGGCTATTTTATTCGCATTGACCCGTTTCAGCAATTGATTAGATGCCGCACAATCATTAAGCTATATGCTTATGAATAAGCAGGGAAAATATATTTACGACTGGCCAAGGCCAATGGTGACAGTCGATGCCGTCGTTTTCGCCGTAACAGCAGACGCAAAAAAACTGCTCCTGATTAAACGAAAAAACAAACCCTTCAAAGGCAAATGGGCCATACCCGGCGGTTTTATCGGAATCGATGAGGAACTCGACGACGCCGTAATACGCGAGCTGGCAGAAGAAACCGGCCTTAACGGCGTTGAGCTTGAACAATTGCACACCTTCGGCACCGTCGGCCGAGACCCAAGAGGAAGGCAAATCACCGTTGTCTACATGGGAATTATCACGGATGGGCTTGATAAAATCAAAGCAGGCGATGACGCCGAATACGCTAAATGGTTCGATATCGATGCCCTGCCCTCTTGCCTGGCATTCGACCACGACGCCGTTGCCGCTTTCGCGATTAATCGCCTGAAGGAAAAAATCCGCCCCTAAGATCCCCCCGCCTCCGTAAATTGCGCGTTGAACATCCGCAAACGCATATCAATCGCCCCAAGCGCCCACTCAATATAATGCAGCTCATGTACCGGCTGATGATGACCTTCGTTCATCAGTCCTTCTCGAACGGCACTTAAAAAAGTGCTTATCGTCCGTTGGCTTATTTCCGTCGGATTTGCCGACCACTCTTTCAATTCCTCGTACTCACGACGAAGCTTCACGCTTTTTTTCAATTGTTCCGCCGTAAGATATTCACCCGGGTTATACGCCAATTGCAAACCCTTCAGGCACAAAATCAATGGCTCATAATTCGCTCGCTGCTCTAAACGGATAAACTTGTATTGCTGGATATGCGTCCTCGCCTGCACGGGCGTCTTATCACCCACCGAATCAGGGCTCACGTACCACTGACGTTCGCTCGTCCTGGCGAATACAAGCTCTTCGCCGTACTCCTGTCGGGTAATTTCATCATCCACTATCCGAGAGATAAGTAACCGACCCATCTTGTTTATCTCCGTGCCTCCGCCGAGAACTAACAGACACTTCACAAAACCCAGCGGCAAAACATTCTGGTGCTCGATTTTGTGCTTGCGCAACTGGAAAGAAAGATGAAGACTGTGAGGACGTACGTTATAAAAATTTGTAATCTCGTTTATCAACTGGCTCAACAGCCACGGGCACGATGTCGCAGGCCTCGATAGCTCTAAAACCACATTCAGCCGACCGGGCGCAAGCTCCAAAAATCCCTGTCGCCTCTTGCGGTCCGTCGCACCGCTGTGGTCGTCGATATAACCTCCGAGCTTCCAGCTCAATATATCTAACTGAAAATCGCAAAAATATCGAAAGCTGTCATAAATCGGGTCCGCTTTTTCGGCCGCGTCGGCCTCAGAATCTGTTGCCGCCCCTCCAACGTTGCTCAGCTCTATCTCGCAACCTAATGGAACAAGACCCGGTTGATAATTCGACCGAATGGTATTTAAATGCGCCTCCACTACCCTCGAATCGAATAAACTCCTCGCCGCTCGAACCGCGTATTTAACGTAGTCGATTAGGTCATGTCTTTCATAGGGCATCGTCTTAAGACACTGCTTGATTATCATCTCTACCGAAGAGCTGTTACTATTGATTATCTGAAGCGCCGCTAAAAGACTCAGCGACCGCTTGAAGTATCGTTCCGAAACTAAAATATGCTCAAGCTCGAATCGAAAATTCGTCCGTATCCTCGAATCAAGCTGATTCAGCAGAACCTGCCTTACTACAAGCGCAAGATAATTATTGATGTATTGCAACGCCTCCCTGTCGCCGTAAAGATGTTTTATGCTCGGCCTCGGCCGGTCAAGCTCGTGTGCCAGAAAATAATCGCTTACCGCATCCGTTCGGTAATGGGTTATCACTAAATCACGTTCCGTTGTCGCAAGAAGCTCACGCTCCGCCACTCGCTCCAGCTCCGCATCCACACTTTTGTCACCGGGCCTCGTCCGCTTTTTCAGAAATTTGTCGATGCGCTTGCGAAGCCATAGCTCGTGTATCAAATTCACCCTGAAACGGTCACCGAAGTGCTTCCGCATAACCTCATGGCTCACCAGGTACGCCTGCGCCTCTACAAGACCACGACCCGTATGCACCTCGACCGTCTCTCGTTCGTAGCGCTTGCCCTCGTATCTGTCTATCTCCGACATCGCTTCTGAAGGAACGTCATAAATTACTACACCCTCTATCTTCGAACCTTCCGATTCCACCGCGTAAAAATAAACGTTGTCCGGACTCAACTTCCTGTATCCCTGCAAAAATCCCGGCTCCGCCCTCAGCGTATGTGCGTCTGCCCTGCTGATTTTACGCGAAAAACTCAGGCCGCTCACCGATTCGAATATCTGCGAATCACGCAGTGACCCGTATATGAACAGATTTGTCTTCTTGTTATCCTCACCCATACCGCGCACGCTTCAATATCATCACTCGCCCCTGCGAATCCTGATGTAAAGTGAAAACAGCTCCTTAAATGCTCGCAATATCACCTTCGCCTTTGCTCCTGTCTGCTTGCCCGCCTTTCGAGGATAATGATGCACACCCACCTCACGTATTCTGTATCCATTATTCATTGCCTTCGCCAAAATCTCCGCGCTTATCAATGCCCCTGTGCTTGACATTTTAATACGCTCGAAAACCTCTGTTCTGAAAAGCTTAAACGCGCAATCTATGTCACGGATTCTCATCCAGAACAATAGACACACCAATTTCGTCCACAGCCACCCGTTGATTTTTCTTATAATTGGGTCCTGCCTGTTAAGCCGGTATCCGCATATGATATCGCATTCCTTAATAATCGGCAAAAAACCCGCCAATTCACCAATATCGAATTGCCCATCCCCGTCCGTAAAAAATACAAGCTCTTTTTTCGCCTCCCGAAACCCCGTCTGCAGCGCTGCCCCGTATCCTAAATTACGACTGTGATGCACCGCCCTTATCCTCTTATCCGATACCGCTATTTCATCCGCTATTTTCCCCGTCTCGTCGCTGCTGCCGTCGTTGACTATAATAATCTCGAATTCCGCACCCATCCCCTCCAGTGCTTTCACAGCTCGCTCCACCACGCCGCGTATATTCTCTTGCTCGTTAAAGCACGGAAAAAACACCGATATTGACATATTTTGTTTCATATCTTCCTTATCCGACTGCCTCTCGCAGCGCAGCGAAGATTCCCGCATGTTATTAGCGGGAACCCACGTTATCTGGGGCCCAGGATTTCTTCACTTAATTCCTTCCATTCCGGATTCAACTGTTCTATAAGCGCCAGTTTCCATTTCCGTTTCCACCACTTCAACTGTCGCTCTCTTCTGTGTGCTTCACGATAATCAACAATCTTTTCAAAGTAAACTAACTTGTGGATTTTTTACTCTACCTGAAACCAAGGATTTCTCTTCTTAAACAGATTGTCATTACATCTCTGTCAGGCATTTTTTAATTTGACTTTTTCCCTACCCTTTCAGGCCGTTTTATTCTTTTCCTTAATGTATAAAATGTTCTAAGATGCTTTTCGTTTACGCTAATTTAACATACCGATATCTTCTTTTAATATTCATTTGAAAGTATTTTCTCCAGACAAGTTGAGGCGCTTATGAAAAAAGGG
>CAYLYB010000107.1:0-6992 GCA_964387605.1 uncultured Pirellulales bacterium
AGGTACATTCATTATTGAACTCGGTCGAATTTTGCCCGCGGGCTGTAGCCTTCCCGCCTTAAGGAATCATTATATCTCTAAACGACGAAAGAAAACACCCTTTTCCCGACCAAATAAATCAGCGTAATCAGTGAAATCTGTGGTTAAAAACTCCATCCCGCAGCTTGTGCCTTAGGTGGGATACCACAAATTGAAAATTGAAATCTATCCGCCTCCGGCGGACACGAGCATCTCGCATCCAGTATCCAGTATCTAGTATCCAGCATCGCAGCCGTCTGCCTTCGGCTGGCAAATTCCTCCCCAACCAACTGTCAATCCTCATTTGACGCTATGCTGTAGCGCATTTGTCCTGCCTGCCCCTGCAAGCAGTAGGCAGGGGAGCATCGTCGAAGGACCGAAATCTCAGTTTTGGGCCTTTTTCTTTAGTGCTTTGGATTTGTTTAGGGTTTAGAAATTAGCATTTAGGATTTCTCCGCCTCCGGCGGATATCCGTGGTTAAAACCCTCATCCCTCCGGGATACCACAAATAGAAAATAGAAAATGAAAAACCCCCCGCTTCACTCTTCACGAGCCACTGAACGCTGTACGCTGTACGCTATACGCTGTACGCCGTCCGCTGAACGCTGTTCGCTATCTCCATCCAGTATCAAGCATCAAGTATCCAGCAACCTGTAACTTGTAACCTGTAACCTGTAACTTGCAACTTGTAACCTGCTAGTCCTCGACTCAAGCTCACTTGGAACCGCTGTCGGGGATCCATCTATCCCCTACCCCCTATACCCTAAACCCTGCTCTCACGAGCAGCCCATACTATTACCGCAATTAAAGCACTTATAGCAGGTCCCATTGCGCACGGTGATAGCACCGCAGATATCGCAGGCCGGCGCATCATCCTGAAAATGCTCGAATTGTGCGCTGATTACCCTCGCTTCTGCCAGTTGTCCTTCGTCGTCCTGTTCATCTACCCCTGCCGGCACCAATTCTTTTACCCGGCCTTCGGCCAGTGATGAGAACCTGTCTTTCAATCTAAGTGGGGTCTTGATTTCCTTAATTGGAATGCCGTTTTCGTCCTCCTCATCGACGATTTCGGGCTTGTTTCTCGCCTGGGCGATTTTTTGAGCCAAATCCCTTGTTTTTTCAACCACTTCTCGCGCGGTGGTTACGTTTTTATTCCCCGCCGTCGCGCCTGCCCTGTTTGGGGTATTGGTCTCGGCGTAGCCGCGTATGAACTGGCATCCCAGCCAGCAGAATATATAGTCGATTAGACTCTTTGCGAACGGTATATCCCGATTCGACGTCATCCCCGCCGGCTCGAACCTCGCGTGCCGGAACTTATCCACCAGCGTTATCAGCGGCACCCCATACTGCAGCGCCATCGACGTGCACGTCCCAATCACGTCCATAAGGCCGCCGACGGTGCTGCCTTCCTTGGCCATGGTGATGAATAATTCGCCGGGCTGGCCGTCTTCGTAGAGACCGACGGTGAGATAGCCCTCGTGGCCTGTAACGGAGAATTTGTGGGTGATGCTGTGGCGGGTGTCTGGGAGGCGGCGTCTGAAGGGCCTGGCGGGTTCGGCTGAGCCGGCGGCAGTCTTTGAGCCGGCGGCTTTGTGCTTTTTGGTCTGCACGGGCTGCAGTCTCTTCGAGCCATCACGGTAAATAGCGACGGCTTTGAGGCCGAGCTTCCAGCCCTGCGTATAGGCCTCCTCGATTTCCTCGGTTGTGGCCTCTTTTTGCATATTAATGGTCTTGCTGATAGCTCCTGAAATGAATGGCTGAACGGCAGCCATCATCTTCAGATGGGCCATATAATGAATGAAACGTTTTCCGTTTCGGGGTTTGAAGGCACAATCGAATACGGGGAGGTGCTGAGGATTGAGTTTTTCGGCATCCTCGATGGTTTCGTGCTCATCGATATAATCGGTTATGGCCTTGACTTCGTCGGCGCTGTAGCCGAGTCGTTCGAGGGCCATCGGGACGGTATTATTTACGAGCTTGAGCATACCGCCGCCGGCGAGGAGCTTATACTTTACAAGGGCGATATCCGGCTCGACGCCGGTGGTGGCGCAATCCATCATAAAGCCGATTGTTCCGGTCGGCGCCAATACGGTTACCTGGGCGTTTCTAAAGCCGACTTTGGAGCCAGCGTCAAAGGCCTCATCCCAGACATCCTTGGCGGCGTGCCGGAGATAGTCGGGGCAATGGGTTTCAGGGATATTGCAGGCGAACTGACGATGCATACTGATGACCTTGAGCATTTCATCGGTATTTTTGCCGAATTCCTCGAAGGGACCCTTTATCGAGGCGATTTTTGCACTGACGGCATATCCAGTGCCAGTAAGAATGGCACTAATGGCCCCGGCCAACGCCCGCGCCTGGTCGGAATCATAGGGAAGTCCGAGCGACATAATCAGCGAGCCGAGGTTGGCATAGCCGAGGCCGAGGGGACGGTATAAATGGCTATTAACCGCAATGGCCTTATCGGGGTAGCTGCCATTATCGACGAGGATTTCCTGAGCGATGATAAATATGCAAATTGCTTTTTTGAACGCATCGACATCGAAGGTTCCGTCTTCCCTGCGGAATTTCATCAGGTTGAGCGAGGCGAGGTTACAGGCGGAATCGTCGACGAACATATACTCGCTGCAGGGGTTTGAGGCGTTAATACGGCCTGATTTGGGACAGGTATGCCATTTGTTGATAGTGCTGTCGTACTGGAGGCCGGGGTCTCCGCAAATCCTTGTTCCTTCCGAAATGAGGCGCATAAGCTCTCTGGCTGAATGCTCATCCATTTTTTCGCCCGAAGTAACGGCATAAGTAGCCCACCTGGCATCCTTTGCGACGGCTTCCATAAACTCATCTGATACCCTGACGGAGAAGTTTGAGTTCTGGAACATAACGCTGTTGTAAGCTTCGGCGTTGTGGTCGGCGTTGTAGCCGGCTTCGATAAGCGCCCAGGCCTTTTTCTCCTCTTCGGCTTTACAGGTGATAAACTCCTTTATATCGGGGTGGGTGACCTTTATAGACTGCATTTTTGCGGCGCGTCTTGTCTTGCCGCCGGATTTAATGACGGCGGCAATCTGGTCGTAAACCCTCATAAAGCTGAGAGGGCCGGATGGTTTTCCTCCTCCAGAGAGCTTTTCCTTTCCGCTTCGAAGGGTTGAAAGGTCGGTTCCCGTTCCTGAACCGTGCTTAAAGAGCATTGCCTCGCTTGTTGCGAGGCGCATAATGTCTTCCATTGAATCTTTTACGGACTGAATGAAGCAGGCGGAGGCCTGGGGGTATTCGTATGAGTTCTCGCATTCGACGGCGCAGTTGTGCTGAGCGTCCCAGCGGTAATTATGTTTGCTTCCGGCGATACCGTAAACGTCGTATAGGCCTACATTGAACCAGACGGGTGAATTAAAGGCGCCATACTGATTGACGCAGAGCCAGGTCAATTCGTTATAGAAAATCTCTGCGTCGCTATTCGAGGCGAAGTAACCATCTTTGGAGCCGCGGTCTGCAATTGTTCGGCAGACGCGGTGGACGAGCTGTTTTACGGAATTTTCCCTCTGGCCTGTCTCGACGTCGCCATAAAAGTACTTGCTGGCGACGACTTTGGTTGCCAACTGGCTCCAATTGGCGGGGACTTCTATATTATCCTGTTCGAAGACGACGCCGCCTGAATCGCTGGAAATCTTAGCGGAGCGTTTTTCCCATTCGAGCTGTTCGAAGGGGTGCACGCCGGGCTTCGAGAAGAAATGTTCAATCTTCATACCACCGGTCTGTGGTGTATTTGTGAGTCCCTGACCCTTGGGCAGGCCGGCTTTGAAAGGGTTGTCGGGATTGAATTTATCAGACATAATAGCGCCTCCGTGCTCATTTCCAAGATATACAACGGATAGTACCGGCGGGCCAAAATACCCCATATATTGTATAATACCCGCAAAAGTCAGTATCGGCAAATTAGCTTCAAAACGATAAGCTGTAAAGAGCAAACTAACGTATTTTTATTCAATTTTTTACTAAGGATTCATATCTCTTTGTAACTGCTCAATCTACGTCGTGAAAATTTTTTATATAAAAGAGCTTTGTTAAAATCCGGTCGTTGTAATCCATTGCTGCGCGAGCCAGGAATGCGCCCAAAGTTGGGGATGAACCATATCAAGCGACCAGTTTTGCGGCGCGATTTTTTTGATTCGCTCGTCTATTAGACTCTGCATCGGCACAAGCACGCAATCGAAATCCGCCGCGATATTGTGAACTAATTCAATGAATCGGCGAAGCTCGTTGAACATAAGATTATTATAATCATCGCAGAACATAAACGGCTCGATTATCACAAGTCGGCTGTTACATTGCTTTGTCACCGCATTAAGAAGCTGCCTATAGGTTGCTTCGTATTCATCGTCGAAGACGGCCCGGGGCAGGTCGCTTTCACCGGAAAACTGCCGCCACACGTCGTTGACGCCGATAAGAACGCTCAGCAAGTCGGGTTTGTGGTCGATGCAATCCCTCTTCCAGCGGTCTTTGAGGTTGCGGATGTTGTTGCCACTTATGCCCCTGTTGATAATTTTGAGGTTATACTCCGGATATTTCGCCAACAGGTAATAAGCGACAAAATGGACGTAGCCGAAGCCGAAGGGTTTATAGCACTGGCGGTTACGGTCGGCATCGGTGATGCTGTCGCCGATGAAAAGTATAGTCTCGTTGGGTTTTAACTGGATTTTTTCCGGCATAATGACCACCTACAAAGCAAAACAAGTGAGGGATTTTACCAAGGTCAGGACAGTTGGCAAGCGTAAAGTCGAAATTAGTAGTCCATCTTTCACAGATTCGAAGGCGAAAAAGTGCAAAACTTAAATCTTTAAGCTTAAAACCAAAGCCCAAAACCAAGAAGCTTTTTTCAAAGCTCTTTGGCAACTTCTGCCCATAATCAAGACAAGTACTTTTACCGTTAAAAAAGTGCCGGTCACAAGTAGAATTGAGGGATATTTGAAACCCAAAGGCAAAAAAGCAAGTACGCTCAGTTTTTATTTTGGATTTCCTTGCTCGCCAGTGACCTTCCCCCGTTTATTGCAGAGGGCCCATGACTGCAATGTTATTCGATTTATCAAGCTCCCAGGCAATTCCATCGCCATCGAGCACCGCAAGCAGATATTGGCCTGAGATAACGGCATCTGGCGTCAATTTTTTGGAGAGCGATACCTTCAGGGCTTTGCCGGCTTTAATTTTCTTTATTTTCTTTTCCAGCAGAAGCACATCCCACTCATTATATTCCGTATCGCGGGAAAGATAAAATTTAACGAAAACGGCGGAGGAATCCTGCGGGCCGATATTCTGCACATCCAGTTTAGCACTGATTTTGCATATTTCACCGGCCGGTGTGTCACGGCAGACAACATTAACGGAATTCCATTGGCCGGCCAAATCAAACTGGGCCTGCGGTATCTCATCGGACTGAAGGATTATGCCATCGGCCCCGACGGCAACAAAGCTGTGAGCGCCATAAACAACCGCATCAATCCCGTTGCCCTGTGGGTCATCAAATCCTACATTCCAGTTTATACCATCTCGCGAAGTCGCAATTATTGAGCCGAAGATATCGATTCCTGTAACTATAAAAGCGTTGTGGCAGAAAACCGCCTGAGCCCCTGTAGGATACCTCCCATCCACTGAAAACGCTTTTTTCCAATTTACGCCGTTGGATGAGCCATAAACACCCATACTGTTTGCTGTAACAAAACGACAGTTGCCATACACTATTCCACCGGGCGCCTGTGCCTTTCTTTTTTTCCAGGTGATTCCATCCGGTGAGGTGAACATATAAAATCCCGGGTCGTGTTTTCTTTCCCTTTCGCTTGACTTTCCGAAGCGATGAGCAGAAGCAACGAAAGAGCCGTTTCCAAACAGAATCTGGTCC
The DNA here is from genome assembly GCA_964387605.1 of uncultured Pirellulales bacterium. Lineage (GTDB taxonomy): Bacteria > Planctomycetota > Phycisphaerae > Sedimentisphaerales > Anaerobacaceae > Fen-1362. The sequence continues at coordinate 5,906 of CAYLYB010000107.1, forward strand.
ATTTCAACCTTATAGAGGGTTCCGTAAGGGTAACGCTCGGTCCATGTTATACCGTCAGGCGAGGTACGTATAGACTGTCTGCCGCCGGCAACAAACAGGTTATTGGCATAGGTAACTGCATTCGAACCACCGGCGGTTTGTGTCCAATCGTTGGTATCCTGTGAGGCGAATATTCGGTCTCCCTGCGTAACAAAAATGCCGTCGGCATAAGCTACGCCATTGATACCATAGCCGCTACCCTGAAAGAAGGAATCATCTGCAAATTTCTCCGTCCAGGTGAATCCATCCGGGGAAGTAAGTATTACACATTGTTTTCCATAGGCAACGAAGGTATCGTTTGCATACACAATGCCCCACAAATCATGACTGCTTAATACCCCGTGTATTACGTTGTTTACAGGGTCGCGATAAGCAAGGGCCGGGTCTGAATTGGTTTTGGTCCAGTCAATCCCGTCAGTCGAGGTCATAATTGTCCCGCCGCCGCCGACGGCAACAAAAACACCGTTTCCATACGCAACTGCTCCCAAACCGCAAAACTCTGCGTGAATGCTGTCATCCGAATACACATTGGTCCAGTTTACACCATCAGGCGAGCTCAAAATCACACCGTATCCACCAACGGCAACGAATTTACCGTCTCCATAAGTGACCTTATAGAGATCGCGGGTAGTGCCGGACTGTCGTAACGTCCAGTTGTCAATGGGGTCTGCGAAAGAAAAAACTGGGAAAAGAATAAGAGCTGATATAAATGCGACGGCAAAGACACATTTATGTGTTGAAATATTCATTTTCCCACTTAAAAAACCCTGTCTTAATGCTGTGTCACCTTGCTATACTTCTACCACAATTGCACGTTTTATGCAACTTATTTCCCACACGGCATACGGTCATCTTAGCCGCGATAAACAGGGTTCGAAATAAAAAAACACTTTTGCGCAATGCAGCGTAAAATTACAATGAAATTAAATATGGGCGACTATAGACTAAAGGCGATATACAAGCATATACAGGGACTCCCGGCCGGGCCCCATTTGTCCGGAGCAATTTACAACGAGGCAAAGTAAATTATGAAAAGAGAAGCTCACAG
>CAYLYB010000107.1:7002-8919 GCA_964387605.1 uncultured Pirellulales bacterium
AGACTATGCCCACTCGAAAAGGCGGCAAAACTTGACGGCCGCTTCAGGAGATGGCTTCATAATCCCAGGAAAATTCTGCGAAACTACGTTCGGCCGGGAATGACCGTTCTGGACGTCGGGTGCGGCCCGGGCTTATTCTCAATCGAGCTTGCCCGTATGGCAGGTAAAACAGGGAAAGTCATCGCGGCGGATTTACAGGACGGAATGCTGGAAATAGTAAGGAACAAGCTTACCGAGGCGAACAAAGGAATAATAAGGTTACATAAGTGCGAAGAAAACAAAATCGGTATTTCGGAAAAAGTCGATTTCGTCCTGGCGTTCTACGTGGTGCACGAGGTCCCCAGCCAGGGAGATTTTTTCCGGGAGGTAAAATCAATTTTACAGCCGCGGGGCAGGGTGCTGGTAATAGAGCCCAAAAAACGTGTAACAAAAAAGGAGTTCAAAGGAATTATCAATACGGCAATTTCAATGGGGTTCGAGTGTGAAAAAGGGCCGAGGGTCTTTATGAGCCGGGTTATGGCGTTCAAACCAACAGTAGACGGAACGCAGGATTGAATTAGGGGGATGCCCTGGCGGCAGGAGTATTACGGTAATTTTGCATATGAGCACACAAAACAAGCGATTCAAGGCGATACGCGAGCAGATACAGGGTTTTCCTGCGGGGCCGGGGCTGTATTTTATGAAGGGGACGGGGGATAAGGTCCTTTATATCGGCAAGGCGAAGAACCTGCGGGCGCGGGCGGGGAGCTATTTTCAGCCGGGCAGCGATATTATCGAGACCCGCGGGCCTATGATAGCAGAGATGCTGGATAAGGTGCAGAGGATAGATTATTTAGAGACGGATACCGAGGTTGACGCGATGCTCAAAGAGGCGCGGCTTATAAAGGACATCCGGCCTCCCTACAACAGCGATTTGGTTGATGACAAGACGTTTCCTTATTTAGAGATTATGACATCGGAGGATTTTCCGGGCGTATATATTACGCGCAAGCCGCATTCAAAGGGTAATCGGCTGTTCGGGCCTTTTGCCAGCGCGAAAGAACTGCGTGCGGTGCTTGTGGAGATGCAGAAGATATTCAAATTCCGAACCTGCCGGCTCGATATCAGCGCAAAAGACGATAAGCGGAGGTTCTTTCGGCCCTGTCTTTTATACAGTATCAAGCAATGCACGGCGCCTTGCGCGGCAAAAATCGAAAAAGCCGACTACAAAACAATCATCAGGGACGTGATTAAATTTCTGCGGTCGAAGCGTTCGACGGTCCTGCGGCAATTGACGAAGCAGATGGAAGGAGCAGCGGAGGCGAGGGAATACGAGACGGCGGGGATGCTTCGCGACCGGATTCGGCTGATTGAGCGATTAGACCGTCGCGGGACGCCCGATGAGAATATTCAGCCGGAGGTCTTCGCCGCCGAGCCGACTGAGGCGTTGGTGAAATTACAAAAAATTCTCAACAGCCCCAATGCGATACGAATCATCGAGGGAATCGATATCGCGAATATCGCAGGAGCAGAATCGGTCGGCTCATTAGTGAAATTTATCGACGGCAGGCCATTCAAGGCTGGCTACCGGCGATTCAAAATCAAGACGGTCAAAGGAATCGACGATTACGCGATGATTGCCGAGGTGGTCAAACGCAGATACAAATACGCGATAGCGGGCGAAGAGCTCTGGCCTGATTTGATTTTGATTGACGGGGGATTAGGACATCTGCACGCGGCACAAGATGCGCTAAGAGAACTATTTGCCACAGAGGATAAGGAGATTTTAAGCCACAGAGAACACAGAGGACACAGAGAATTAATAAAGAATTTAAGAATCGTTGCGATAGCGAAACGTGAGGAGGAGATTTATCTTCAGGGAAGCACGAAACCGTTAAAGCTGTCCCGCCATTCGCCGGTTTTGAAGCTATTGCAATA
>CAYLYB010000108.1:0-8857 GCA_964387605.1 uncultured Pirellulales bacterium
CAGTCGCCGTATATCTGAATTTGCCGTTTTTGAAAGTGCTTGTATTGACGGGGAATAACTGCATCAGGGGATTAAGCATATATTCGGAAATAAGGCGGACCTCGACAAAAGGCGCCGTGCTGAAATCACCGGCAGTAGCGCCCATAAGGCCTGATATTAGAATATTGTCGGTCATGTCTTTAGCGCCGGCCCTGACGGAGCATTTAGTAACCAGAATCTGATTGGCGATTATGACATTGACGGGCTTGCTATAGGCAGAGTTGCCGCAGTGGTTTATTGCCTCGGCAAGTATGATATATTCGCCATCGGGCACAATCGACGAATCGAGACGATACTGCCATTTTGCCGCGACGCTATTGAAATCAGCAGAGAGGTCTTCGAAACCAACAGGAATGCCGTTTCCATTATTCGGCCGGCGGATATGGAAATACACGGTATCGGCAAGAGCATCATCGCTAAGCTGGACGGTTAAAGTCATAACGTCAGCAATGACCGCCTTATTCTTCGGCACAACGACACTGGCCTCCGGCAACCCGCCCGGAAAGTCGATACAGGATGATGTTTTAAGCCAGTAATCGCATAGTATGACCAGGTCGTTCAAATCCACCCATTCATCGCCTGTGTAATCGGTTCCGCCCATACAGTGGCTGGCATCCGGCTGCATCCACTTTTGAGCCATTACCGCGAAATCAGGAAAATTAACAATATCGCTACTATCCGCTTCGAACTGCCATGCGAAACGGGGATAGCTACCACCCTCGCAAATCCACCATATTTCCTTTGTGCCGTTTGCAGATTCACCGACAAAATCCCAGCGGGCATCCGTATATGTGCTTCGCGTCATCATCTGGGTTGTGGTTTTGCCGATGCCGACGGCGCTATGGGTCTGGCCCGTCTCATTGACATCCCAGAAAGAAGCTTTCGCTTCGCCATTAAACAGGTATCCAACCAATCCGCCATAGTAATCAAGACCCAATATGGTCGCGGCAGAGTAGCAGCGTGTTATCGTTGCATAATTATTATAATAACCCTGATATCCGACCAGCCCCCCGACGTATAGGCCCCCAAAGACATATCCTGTGGAATAACAATCGCGAATCGTCGGAGAAACAAAGTATCCGACAAGCCCCCCCGCAAAATCGCCCCCAAGAACAGAGCCTGTTGAACAGGATGTTGTGATTAGTCCATCAAACAGACTCTCTCCGGCAAGACCTCCTACATAATAGTTCATACCGTCGACGCTGCAGTCGGCCAGACAGTCGGTTATAGTGCCGGCGTTGGTGCCGACGAGCCCTCCTATAGACTGGTTTCCCCAGACATTTCCCGATACCTGGCATTGCGATATGGTTCCCTTTTCGACGGCCCCTGCCAATCCGCCGATTGACCAGCTTCCTGAGACATCGCATTCTATAACTTTACAGTTAATGATTTTCCCCTCGCTCAAATATCCAACGAGCGCACCGACGTTCCTGCCGTCGTTTCCATAAACCGTCGGATTCTTAAGTGTGAGGTTTTTTATTTGGGCGGAGACGCCCGCCACAAGACCGAAAAGGCCTGCCTGGTCGCTGCCGCTGTATGTGAAATTTGATATCGTATGGTTGCCCCCGTCGAAAACGCCTGAGAACGACAGGTACTGATTTCCAATGATGTTGAACTGTGTATTGTTGTAATCGGAGAGGTTGACATCATTGACCAACAGGAAACGGCTCTGGAAATCCTCCGGGTGGTTGGCAATATCGTTAAGGTTTTCGGCCGTGGCAATCAGGTATGGATTATTCGAAGCGCCTGAACCGCCGGAGTATTTAGCGAATGAAACCCGGGCAAATAAAGCAAATACAACCAAAAGGACTATTATCCGTCTCTTCAGCAACACTCCCGCCTTAAATTTCATCACATCTCCTCTAATTTGGTTCCTCGCCGTTCACCCGTAAACAAGCATGCATTATATCAAAATCGAATCTTTTCTGCAATCCTAAAATTCAGGATAAAATCACTATAAACCCGAACCGCCCGCTTCCCGAATTTGTAGAAAAAAGCATTAGAGAAGCTGTTTTATAACAGAATGGACTGTTGGGAAATGGAGACTAAGACAATGGTAAATGTGGCTGCTTGCTTGAAATATGTCCCATAATTCCCTTGAAATAAGCTCGGATTCCTGATATTATGATAGCACGTATATAAACTCAAGATAAATATAGCTGTATAATCACTCAGAGGCAGGAGGTCTACCAGTGAGACGTTTGTTTTGGGGTTTAATTCTCACTATAACCCTTATAAATGCGGTAAGCGCAAACGCCGGTTCGAGTGTCGGCTTGTGCATAACAGCTTCTGCGCAAATCGGCAGAGCGTCCGTAACTCAAGTAGCCATAGCAGGTTCATGGGCATCAGGACTGAGTCATTCACAAGAGTCCGGCTCTGACAGAGTACTCTTGTTTTTTGCTCACGCCGAACACGCCAGCATCAACATAAATTTAGAATCGGTATCATATGGTGGTCAGCCCATGACCGAAATAATCGACGAATTAGTCAACGTAAATACACGGGCGTATGTGTCCGCCTATATCCTGAATGAGGCAGGTATCGATGCTGCAACAGGTGATACATTTGTTCCCACATGGAACACAACGCCAACTGAAATCACGTACGCCAGCGTATTTCTATCAAATGTTAATCAAACAACTCCTGTCGGAGCAACAGACAGTAATAGTACTCCGGGCGGCACTCCAAACCCAATTACAACGGGCGCCCTTTCCACGGCTGATGGCGATATGGTAATCGTCTCGGCTACATGCGGCAACTCAGGTGACTATACGGTAAACAACGGCTTTACCAAAGGCATTGAAACCGATGCCGGTTCGTCAACAGGTGCAGAAGGGTACAAATCAGCAACGGGTGCAAACGAAACGCCAAGCGTAACGCACACAACTCCCAACAGGCAGGTAATCATCGGTTTTGTGGTTCAGGAATTTCCTCCTTTTACACTAACAACTTCATCCACAACAGGCGGCTCGGTTACAACGCCGGGCGAGGGCAGCTTCGAGTATGAGGAGGTAACCGATGTGAATATCGAGGCGACTTCTGATGCGAATTACCATTTTGTAAACTGGACCGGAACCGCTGCAGTTGCAGGGAAAGTCGCCGACGTTAATTCGGCGGGCACAACGGTAACAATGGACGCCGACTACACGGTCATCGCCAACTTCGCAATCGACACACGTCAAATAAGCGGAACGATAACCTGCAGTGGGGTCGGCGCTAACAACGTGAATATGGTCGGGCTGGGAGTTGCTACTGATGTGAACGGTTTTTATAGCACTGCGGTCGATTTGGGCTGGAGCGGGGTTGTTACGCCATACAGCGATTACTACACATTCGACCCTAACAGCATTTCTTACATAAATGTTACAGCCGACCTGACAAACGAGGACTACAATTCACTGCCAGCGGATAATTTTAACGATAACAGGCGCGGTGCAATGTGGCAGTATATTGAGCAATAAGTCTTTTGACCAACAAGATTAATACTACCGCTTTGAAGTCGTAAATCCAAACCATTACCCAATCCGTATGGCTCCCATGTTTAAAAACAAAAGTCCTATAATCTTCTTGTTTTTAATTAACTAACGCGGTATAATTTAGGCAGTTTATTCGTAGGCCAAAATGTAAGGGCAGGAGGTTCCGTGATGAAACGCCCACTTAGAGCGGTTTTCGTCTTTATTCACTTCTGTCTATAATTTTGAAAATTAGTTTATAGCTAAAAATGCGGGCGGGCGCTAAAAACTGGCCATAAAGCAAAATGGCTCCATGGTCGGCTGGGGTCATAACATTGCAGGTCAGTCCAAACCCGCCCGCATCTAATAATTATACGGCGATGGTCTGCTGTTGGCGCCATAGTATCGCACTTATTGAGCCATATTTTCTTAAAGGCGATATCGGGGGCAATTCATCGGAGCTTGATTACCCATAAAACGCCGGTGAATTATACGCATACGGGAGGAGGAATTCGGGCTTGAGGATAAGAGCAATCGAGCTTATAATCAGCGTATGGCAGGACAAACACAGGACACAAACACGGCACGGAGGACGGGGGCCATATACGAGCTGCTATCGGCGGAAGAAAAATACACTATCGACGTATCGACGCTGATGGATAACCTCGAACGCAGCCATACGGAGCGCATCAGGCGCCATCAGGCAGCAGTCAATACGGTGGAAAAACTTCGCGAAGCCGAGGCACAATGACCAGCGACTATCTGAGCTTGTTGGGCCGATTGGTCAAGGCCAAGGTCGGCTTTGTGATAGTGGGCGGTTTTGCGGGAGTGGTACACGGCTGCACATACGTAACGCTGGATTTGGATATCTGCTGCGACTTTTCGGCAAAAACCCTGCTCGCTCTGCAGGAAGCGATAAAGGATTTGAATCCTGTTCACCGCCGAAAAGAGGTGAGAACACCGCTTGAACTGGATGAGGAAAGCTGCGGGCGATACAAGAACCTGTATCTCGATACGGATATAGGCCAATTGGATTGCGTTTGCCAGGTGGACGGGGTTGGGGATTACGAGCGGGTTAAACAGGCAAGCGAGATAATCAAGGCGGGCGGGATTCGGCTGAAGGTGCTGACACTCGAGGCGCTGATAGAATCCAAAAATGCAATGAACCGGCCCAGGGATAAGCAGGTAATCCTGGAGCTCGAGGCGATACGAAAGCTCAAAAAGAGCAAAAAATAATCGCCCGGTTATGCACCGAAGGTTTCGCGTTCGAGGCCGGCGAGATAGAACCGGCCGTCGTTTCGCATAAAGTGGGTGATTGCTTCGAGCCGGCTGTCGATAAACGATGTGTCGTTGGCGACGATGGCGATTCCGAGCGTGGCGATTTGTTTGCTGTCGTTATTGTCGACCTCGGCGACGGAAACGTTAAACCTGCTCTTGAGCCGGCCGATAACGCTTTTAACGATGCTGCGCTTTTGCTTAAGCGAGCCGATACCCTGCAGATGCAGATTGGCTGTCATTACACCTACTATCATACTCTGATATTATAAAGCGAAAGCCCGGAAACCGCAGCATAAAACACAAAAAACGCTTCCCCCCCTACCGCAGTCCCGCGTGTTAAACTTAAGTTTAAGTTTTGTCGCGGCAGATGGTGATGCTATCTTTTTTTGAGGCCAAGCTCGCGTGCCTTGCGTTTTATCTCGGATGGTGATTTATTCATCCGATTGGCGATTTCCCATGTTGCGGTATCCCTGTAGTTTGCCTTTAGCCACTTAATCTGCGCCGCGGTCCAATCGGATACATTTCTTCTGCCGATACCGAGTTTTCGAAGCTGCTTTTGCACGGAGATGAGCGAGCGATTCAGCGACGCGGCCAGCACAACAGCGCTTTCGGCCGGGTATTCTTTTTTCAGAAGTGCGATTTCCTGTTTCGAAAACGGCCCTTGTTTGTATGGTCTTTTTGCGATTTTCGTGCCCCTGTCAGTAACTGTTAATAATATGGTTCATAACCCTACAGGCATCCCGACTCAAACCATCGGAGCCCCGGGTTTCATACGACCGCACCAATTCTCAATTAATCTTCTGTAAAAAACCCCCAGAAGCTGAAGGGGTAATTTATCATCGGCCTGGACCGAATGCAAGCATAAATTCAGAAAAACTCAACAAAAATAGAGCCAGTTGAGCCAAAATAACGAATGCAGCCCTAAAACCGGCACTTATACGGCATCCGGCATTTTTATATTAAGGTCATATTGCCGGATAGAATGGCCAAAAAACGAAGTCGAGTACATAAACTCAGGGTGTGTGCTTTTAATGCGAGATATAAAAATTTTTCGTTTCGCCAAAGCTGAGGATTAGATCGAACCTAAAAGACCCCCACGAAAAAATTGTGTTGTTGCCCCCAATAGAGCGGTTTATAGAGGTCAAGGGTACATTTTCTTCTTCCTGTGAGAGCATAATATCCTTCTTTTTATCACATGATTTTTAACAATTTTATTGACTTTCACGCATGATTGCGATATCCTCATTGCCGAAAATCCGAGGTGGAGGAGCCGCGTAGGATTTAAGCACACTCATTTTGCCCGACAGGTGTGTAATTTGGCATCAGTTTGACGATTAAAGGGTAATATATGAATGCGTATCAGAAATCATTCATAATTAACGAATCATTTAGGAGGAGAAAATCATGAAGACATCACACAGGATACTGGTATGCGCAGCCCTGCTCGCGATATGCGCTGTTTTCGCGAATGGGGTCCTGGCCGACAGTATTGTTGTCGACCAGAACACCACATGGACGGAAGGTGTGTATGATTACAACAGCGTTCTCATAACCAACGGAGCAATTCTTGCTTTCAGCGGGAATGTCACCTTAAACGCCGATGATGTTACCATTGACGCGGGCGCGATGATTTCGGCAGACGGAACGGGCTGGCCCGCCCAGCAGGGGCCGGGGGCAGGCGGTTTTTACTCAGGCCACGGCACGGGCGCCGGCTTCGGCGGTGAAGGCGGTTCCCGCGGCGGTATCGGCGGGCCAACATACGATTCAGGCATAAACCCGAGTCAGCTTGGCAGCGGAGGCGGCCTTACAGGGGGAGCAAACTACGGACTCGGCGGAGCAGGCGGCGGCGCAATCAAACTACAGACAGGGCAGCTTGTCGTCAACGGCACTATCAGCGCCAACGGCAAAAACGGAAAGAGGCACCCGACCCTGAACAGTTACGGCGGCGGCGGCAGCGGCGGAAGTATCAATATAACAGCGGAACAATTCAGCGGGGCCGGCCTGATTAGAGCCAACGGCGGATACGGAGAATACGGGGGCGGCGGCGGCGGAAGAATCTCAATCAGCTATGACGTAAGCGATTTTGCCGGAACCGTGCAGGCAAACAAAGGACCGGGAATCACACAGGCGGATTACGGCAGAAACGGGACGGTTGCGCTGATTGACACGACAAACGATATACTTCACACAGGCCATAATTTTGCGCTCGAAGAGCAGGACAGCCCATTATCGTTTGATGGGGTTATCCTTGACAATTCAAATGTGTTCGCAAGGGGTAATGTTATTCTCTCAACCGCTGAGCTGGCCGTCGGCAATAACTCAACGCTTGCGATAAGCGGCGGCGCGACGACGGTAACGACGGATGGGCTTGATATCACCGGCAATTCGAAGGTAACGGTTACAGGGACAGCCCTGCTCGACATCGCAGTTGCGTTCAACCTCGCAAATTCCTCGTTAAGCATCGCGGGGCCTGAAAACCTTATACTGCCTTCGAGAGATATAAGCATAGCCGACGGTTCTACATTAGCATGGGGAGCCGGAACATATACCTATGATAATATCAATATAACAGGCAGCTCGACTTTGCTTTTCAACGGCTCGGTCACGCTCGAAGCCGATAGTGTAACGATTGACCCATGCAGCTCGATTAGCGCGGACGCGACCGGTTATCCGGGCGAGCAGGGTCCGGGCGTGGGAGGCGTATTATCAGGTCACGGGACCGGAGGCGGCTACGGGGGACGTGGAGGCAGCAGGAATGCAACGGGAGGCGCTACCTACGGCTCGGCATTATTCCCAGTCGATTTGGGCAGCGGCGGAGGCAACAGCAACGCAGCCGTTAATATCAGCGGCGCCGGCGGAGGAGCAATCCGGCTCGACGTCGAGAACCTTACTGTCAACGGCGCAATAAGCGCCAAAGGCGGCAACGGAATATTGTACTCGCCTCTGGGACTATACGGCGGCGGCGGAAGCGGAGGAAGCATCTATATAACCACCAGCCAGCTCGGCGGAGCAGGCTCGATTAACGCCAACGGCGGATACGGAGAGTACGGCGGCGGAGGAGGAGGCAGAGCGGCCGTTTATTATGAAAGCTCAACCTTCGGAGGCACGGTCGAAGCAAACGGCGGCAAGGGCATCTCGACGGCTGACTACGGCCAGAATGGAAGCGTCGTTTACGAGGCGCCCTCTCTAAATTCGCCGGTTACATCAATGCGTTCATCGGCGACAACGGCGAGTGAATCAGGCCTGACGGAGCTGCTTCGCGCGGTCGCGATAAACGCGGGCAATGTAACCGTAACGGGCGATTTCAACAGCGTTATGACTTTGGGCAGCTTCGAGTTTGTTACAATCGAATCCGGCTCGTTCGCGGGTAACGGTTTTGCGAAGGCAAACTGGCAGGTTAATCTCAACGGCATCAATTACACGGGCGTCTGGCGTGCTATGGCAACCCGCGTGCAGAACGAAACGGGAAGCAAAATATATATGAAAGGCGTGGTCAGCGGCGAAATATCCGGTATTACCGCGGGATACTTCGTCGAATCGGCCAATGAGCCGAACGTCACGCATACATACAACTCGAAATGGGTGTTGAGCAGAATCGGGGACCAGGTGATAACGTCGAGTATCGCTCTTGCAAGTGTATTGAGCTATCAGCAGTCAACCGACTACCCGACAACAACGCTCGATGTTGTGCAGGGCCTGTTCGAGGCGACAAGCTACGGGAATTATACGGGGCCTTTAAGCGTGATACTGACACACGTGAGCGTATCGGAGCAGGCGAACCCGTATTATGGAGAAGGATTTTCGACTCTTTCATATATCAGCGACGTCGGCCAGGGCCAGGCAAACACTTACAATACTCAGACGGCAAGCGACGTATCGCAACTGGAAGGCGCCTGCGATAATCCGCTTCTCGGAATTTTGCGAGGAGTGTTGGACCGGACCGACGGCGAAAACCGGCTTTCAATCACCATCGAGAGAATCGATTTGGGGCAGGAGCCGAGGAGCGTATTGAACATCAAGGCATGGGGACCACAGGGCGTAAGTCCGGGCGAGGCGGTGAACTACACGATAGAATACAGAAACGACGG
>CAYLYB010000109.1:0-4036 GCA_964387605.1 uncultured Pirellulales bacterium
ACGGGCAGGTCCGCTTTATCAAGGCCGAGGAAATACGCCCCGCCAACGACGGCCTTCCCAATCCCAATCTCACAAAGCATGGTATAGAAGGTATCGACTGGCCCTGATAAGCGACAAGCACAGTTTAGGTTATCCCTCACGGCACAAATTGTCGATATTAGATTCAAAGAGGATTACTTACCCGGCTGATTCGAGGTGTTAAAAATGAATAGCAATGTGTCACAAAATAAATCAATCTCAACTTTATTTGTGGTATTGGGGATGTCGATTATTCTCGCCGGCTGTGACGATGGCGAAAAAAGAAAGGCGCTTGCAGAAGCCGCACAGGCAAAAGTCGAACTTGTCAAACTCAGGGCTGAAATCGTCAAGCTCAAGGGTGAAATCAGCTACCTCAGGCAAAACCTGCAAACCGAAAACCAGGCAAGGGATAATCTTCAGCAAAAACTCGACCAACTGCTCGAAGAAAAAGATACCGCGATAACCGAGGCACAAGATAATCAGCAGCAAAACGACAACCTTGTTCTGGTGTTGGCCGAACAAACCAAAAAGGCCAATGATTTGGAAAAACAGGTCGAACAGCTCAGGGCGGTAATTCTCGAGCTTCAGGCCGCGATTGAACAACAAATCACAGAACAACCCCAATCAACAGAACAGATTCAGGATATAAACAACCCCCCTCCCTTAGAGTAAAAAAATAACCAGCCGGACTCAAATCAGCCCCGCACCGGATTGTGCAATCCAGCCGTCACTGTCGTTGGCGAGTTTTATGTGAAACCAGCCGGGCCGGCTCTCGATAAGCTCGAACTCGGTGCCAGCGTGCAACGGCTCCTTGAAACTGGGCGGATAATTTTGGCCATCGCCCTGCCTCGCGAGAATCTCAGAAGAAACTATAACACCCGAACGATTGGTCGAACTGTTGTAACTATCGACAACGAGTGAGCCGATTAAAAAAATCACGATAACAACGGAAATTCCCGCAACCAACGTTAACAACGCCCTGCGGCCCAGCCACATCATAGCAGTCAAAGCCAGACACAACGCCCACAGGAAAACACAACCAATGACAAATTTCATCTTCATCGAAAAGTCAAAATGCCAGAAAAAAAGCGTCTGCAGTATTCTCTTCTCCGTTTTTAATTCGACTTTGTCGATTCTTCTGCTGCGTGCGAATGCGAGATTTTTTTGAATGCCGGCATCGGATTTATCGAACTTTTCCGCCCTGCGATAGTTCAGAATGGCCCTGCCGAGGTCGCCTCGCAAAAAATAAGCATTCGCAAGGTTGTAATACAGCTTCGGATTTTCGATACCGCCCTCAACAATGATTTTTTCATAACCGAGTATCGCCTTTTCATATAGGTCGTCGGCCTTGCCTTCGTTGTCAACGACGGCGTTTGCCCGGTGAAATGACTCGTTGGCCTGGCTGAAAAGGGTATAAATCTGCTCTTCAGATAATCCGTCCCCGGCCGCAGCGCCCGCGGCAAAAAACAAACACAACAATACTGTCAGCGATAATCGGGCAATCATCATTTCGAACTCTTGTTAACTGAGCGTATCAGCTTAATTACCTCGTCAACCTTCGCGGAATCAATCTGCAATCGGACCGGGGCATATCGTCCGGCTTCGCACACGTCGATAATGTCACGGTATCGGCCGGCCAATTCCGAATTCGCGGTTGCCTTCATTATTATATTACGACAATCATCGGCAGTTAGTGAGCCGGCCACCTTGTCGAAGCGTTCTCCAATATACTGCTTCATCGCCTCGGCCAGGGACACATATCTGCTCTGTGCTTGTGACGATTTGATTTTCCTGAGCCGATTGATTGCCTTGCCGGCGGCGCCGCGTATTCTCTTTTGAGCTGCCCGCTGCGGACTCGTATGCACAAGCGCCTTGCCCAGCCCACCGGCAACCAGCACAACCAATGGCAACGCCCAGCCGGCCAAATAAACCGGCCTTACCGCTGCCGTTGCCAACGAAAAACCAACGTCCTCGAGGCAGTCAAGTCCCTCATAATTGGCTGAAATACCTCTTTTAACCGCCTCAACCTCCCTGCTTACCGGTGAAAAATCACGACCCTCGACATCAGCGGTCGTCAGTATCTTCGTAGGCGACACATCCAGCTTTATCGGCTCGGTATTTGCAACCACGTATCGGCCCTTATCGACATCGAAAAAGGCAAGAGGAATCGACGGTATCTCGGCAACCTTCTCATTAGTGGCCCTTATCGTCTGAGTAAAAACTTTGGAATTGCCCTCGACCGCAGGCGATGCCTTTTGAGAAGGTATCTTGAAATTTTCGGCAAACCTCTTTATCTGTTCGAGCCGGGGCCACTGAACCTGCTTGAGATACTCGCCCCCGATTTTAATCGCCAGTGTAATCGGGTCGCCGACGCTGACCTCGGTCGGAGTAGCCGAAGCGGATATCGTATATCGCCCCACAAGGCCATAAAAATCATCGGGCCTGCCCTGTTCAGGCAATGGCAACACGGTCAAATTGGCCGGCTCCGAAGAAACCGAAAATCGTTTGTATTGAACGTTCGACCCGAAGAAATCGTTGAAAAACCTGTCTCTCGAACGGGCACGCCCCACGGCAACATCAGCCGATACGGAAGAAGAGCCAAGGTCGATATCGCCGGTGAGCTTCGGTATAAGGACCTTGCTGGACGTCAAAAGTATTGCCTCCCTGTTTCTGCGGGTCACACGATACTGCTTCGCCTTGCCTGCCTCGCCTTCGAGGTCCTCGACAATAAAGGCATCACTGTTCAGAGCGGGAATATCGAATTGATAATCGCCGATATCCGCATATATATAGAATTTCACCGTCAATATGACCGGCTGGCCGACATAGCACTTCTGCTCCGAAAGAGTTACCTCGAGTTCGAGCTGGTCGGTGGTGCCGGGCTTGATAACGTTTAACTCGACGGGATTTGTGCGATAGGTTTTCCCATCAACAGCAACATCAACCGGCGGTATCTGGAGCAAGCCCGCCCGCCCGGCAGTTAAGCTGTAATTCATTATATACCGCTTGACGGCATTGGTAGTGGTCCGGCCGTTAATAATGCTTACTGATGTCTGTGAGGCGTTGCCGCCGCCGGCGCTGCGGGGATTATACGCCGCCAACGGTTCGATATTCACTTCGCCCGGCTGGTCATAGCCGTCTATGATTATCTGGTATGTAAAACTCTCGCCGGTATATATGTCACGGGATGTATCCACGTTGGCATACACCTGCAATTCAGCCGCACTCACAGCCGAAACTGCAAACGCCATCGCGACCACCGCCAATATGTTTATATAAATCCTGTTCATACTACCAGTCTTTATCGACCTTCTGGAAACCGGGACTTTGCAGTAATTGTCTTTCTTCCTTCTGTCGCCGTTCTTTATCGAGGATTTCATCGGCCGTCGTATCGGGCGCTGCCGTCTGCTGTTGCTGCTGATACTGGTTTGGCTCGGCCGGCTCATTCGGCTCCTGTTGCGATTGCTGCTGCCGGCCCTGTTTCTGTTGCTCAAGCTGATTTTGTTGTTGCCCGTCCTGCTGATTCTGATTTTGCTGTTTTTGGCCCTGCTGATTCTGGTCTTGCTGGCCGGATAATGCCTTCAGCGCATTTTCAATATTATCAGCCGCATCTTCCTGCGACTTTTTACCGCCGTTGGCATCCGAATTATCGAGCTTATCCGAAGCGTCAGCCTGCTTATTAATGGCCTTATCAAGTTCATCCGCTGCCTGTTGCATTTGCGTATTAGCCGTATTGGGGTCGAGTTGTTGTTGAAGCTGCTGTTTGGTCTGTTCCGCTCGGTCCTTGAGTTCGGATTGTTGTTTCGCAATATCCTTGTAATTGTCGGAGGCCTGTTGCTGGGTAATATCATTGCTGTCGGCCTGTTGTTGCGTTTGGCCTGTATGGTCAGCGAGGGATTTTTGCCGGTCAAGTAATTGTTTTAAGTCTTCCTGAAGCTGTTGTTGCTGCTGCTGTTGTTGCTTTTGCTTGTTTATCCGGTCAATGATGTCTTTCATAGTCAGCCGGGCAACCTCGATA
>CAYLYB010000109.1:4136-8682 GCA_964387605.1 uncultured Pirellulales bacterium
TCCGGGCCTGTAATCGGTATTCGTGAGCCTTCGTTCTCATCGCCGAGACCTATCGCAATGATTCTTACCCCGTCCGCCGCCACCTTTTGAGCCGCCTCGACAGGGAAGCTGTCGTGGTCTTCGCCGTCGGTTATGAGTATCAGGTCCTTGTATTCGCGCGCCTGCTTATCGAATACCTCGTCCGTTGCCTTGCGTATGGCATCGCCAATCGCCGTGCCGCCCCTCGACGTGCTCTCGGTTGTTATATCCGCCAGCGCCATCCTGACAAACGCGTAATCCTGAGTAAGGGGGCACTTGACCGTGCTGTTGCCCGCGAAGGTAACAATGGCGATTCTGTCCCCTCGAAGTTTTTCAAGCAGGTCGCTGATTGCTATCTTGGCACGTTCCAGTCGGCTGGGTTTTATATCCTCGGCCAGCATCGACCGCGAAGTGTCCAGCAAAATCACAATGTCCCTTCCCCTGGTTTTTATTTCCAAAGGTTTAGGGTTCCACTTGGGTTCGGTAAGCGCAATGACAATAACCACAAAAGCGCAAAGCAACAGTAACGCCTTCAAGATTTGCCTCTTCAAACTGACGGCAACATTGATTTTTTTGAGCATCTCAACGCTCGCCAAAACCTTCAAAGCCGACGCCTTGCGCCAGAAGCACCACATATAAACCGGCGCCAATACTGTCGGAACTATGAATAACAACCACAACGCCTTGTCGTTACCGAGATTCATACCGTTCTTAAATCCTTATGGTATCTTCCTGAATGCCGTGCAACCGGCCAATATCTCAAAAAACAGCACTGCCAGCGCGCTTATAGTCCACGGGCCGAACCGTTCGGCATATTGAGTGTATTGAACCGACTTGACTTTGGTCTTTTCAAGCTCGTCTATTTTTTCAATAATTTTTTGCAGCGCCTCTGCGTCATCGGCCCTGCCGTAAAAACCGCCCGTGGCCTCGGCAATCGCTTTCAGCAGAGGCTCATCGAGGTCCTGCGGCGATGGCACCTTAAACGTCCCCATCATTGTTTGAATGGTGGTAAAGGCCTGCCCTGAGCCGATACCTATGGTATAGATTTTAACGCCCCATTCCTTCGCCAGCTTCGCCGCCTCGATTGGGCTGTATTGCCCTGCATTATGTCGGCCGTCCGTAAGCAGGATGATTGCCTTGCTCTTTATTTTGAATTCCGGCTCCTCGCCCGGCTTTACTGCGCCGGATGAATTCAATCCCGTCCGGCCGGCTCTTTCGATAAGCTCCTGCTCCGCATTGTGCAGCCGGGCCGCAGCCAAAGCAATTGCGTCGCCTATGGCCGTGCCGTCCTCGCTTCGCACCCGAACAATGTCGGTGCTTTTCAAAAATTCGAGCAGGACATTATGCCCCAGGACCAGCGGGCAAGCGGTATCGGCGTATCGCGCGAAGGTAACAAGGCCAATCAAATCGCCGCTTCGACCGGCCAGGTCGCGCTTGCCGCCAATTACGAAATCGGCGAGAACTTTTTTGAGAGCTTCGAGCCGATTAAGCTTCTCGCCGTAATAATCCATCTCGGCACCCATACTGCCGGAACGGTCAACCACGATTTCGATTGCGACGCCCTCGGTACTAATCTCCGATAATACCGTGCCCCTGCGGGGCCTTGCCAGCGCGATTATCAGCAGCGTAATGCAAAGCAGTCTCGCAAAAACCAGCAAAGGCCTGAAACGCAGACGCCACGAAACGGGGCAATCCCGCACGTTACTCAACGACGAAAACGTAACCGCGGCCGTTCGCTTTTTGCGCAGCATCAGCCAGCCCAATACGGGCACAATCAACAGCAATAATAAGGCCCATGGCGAATGAAACTGCATTTACGGTTCTCCAACACCGGCAAATTGAGCATCTTCGCTCCAGTCGGTTACGTCTATTTTTCGCTCGTCGCTTTTCGTCTGCACGATGAAATTTTTGGCCAAATCGAATATGCGCTGAATCTGCCCGGCGGTCGGACTGTGTTTCGCGAACTTGACCAAATCACAATGCGTTAAAAATTCCGTTAAGCTATTCCTGTCCGACTCGCAAAGCTTCTCCGTATTTCGAATCTCGAACAAAAATTCCTCGGTGGTCCGTTCCGGCGCTCGAAGCTCGAAACGGTCCTCGATATAGTGCCTGAGGATATCGCTTATTGCCTCGTAAAACCGTTTAACCTTCCCCGCCTTTATCAAATCCAGCCGGACAAGGGCCTGCAAACGCGCATAAGCGATTTCATGTGCGCTTTTAAAAATTCTTTCGGCCTCTTTGGCCCTCTTTTTGCGAAGGTAAAATACCAGCCCCCCGGCTGCCGGAATTATCAGCAGCAAAAGCCACCATAAAGAGCTTTCCGCCGGCATATCCACAACTTCTTCTATATCCGCTATTACAAGCCGGCTGCGGTCCTCGCCCAGAAGCGAACTAACCTCGACATCTATCGGCTCGGTAACAAGCTCGTACGTCTCGCCGTCGGGCTGATTGACATCTCGAAACTCGAATGTAAAGGCGGGTATTGCGAATTCGCCCGAAAGGAACGGCTCGAGGCGATACCTGTAGGTACTAACAATATTGTCATTGGCGTCGAGGCGATTGCCCAAATTCTGCCAGTCAACTATGCCGAAATCCTTCAGCACGCCGTCCACATTCGGCATATTGACCTCGTAGCCGGGCTCAATCGTCGTCTCGAATTCGAGCCAAAGCGTCTCGGCTATTGTAAGCTGATTTTTATCAAGCCGCACGTGAACGCTCAAAGGCCCTCGCTGATAAGATTTGTCTATTTCAAAAATGACCTTATCCCGCGCAGTCTCGCCCACCTTTTTACAGCCGGCAAAGCAAAACAGAATCGTACAAACCAAAACCGCCGGGTATTTCAGCGATATACTACTGCGTTTGGTTATCAGACTGCTCATCCTCAAATCCGCACCCCGCCCGAACAATACTCAGTAACGCCTGTGCCTCTGGTGAAAGAACTGAATCAAATCGTTTATATACGGCTTGCCTGTGCTTATATTGATGCAATCGACATTAATCGAGCGAAGCATATTCTTTAACTGGCTGCTCCGTTCCGCGCTTGTGCCCTCATAGCGCCTGCGAAAGCCGCGATTCGACGTATCGATAACGACAATCTCGCCCGTCTCCGCATCGGCAAACTCGATAATCCCGACCCCGGGCAAAGCAACCTCAGCCGGGTCGCTCACCGAGACCGCGATGCAGTCGTGGCGCTTATTAAGCAGCGTCAGTGGTCTTTTGAAATCGGCCTGTATAAAATCAGAAACCAAAAACACAGTCGCCCTTTTACGCAGCACCCTCGCGAGGTAATCGAGGGCAAGCGGGATATTGGTCTGCTTTTGCACTGTTTGAAAATAAAGCAACTCGCGAATCAGCCGAAGGATATGCCTGCTGCCTTTTTTGGGCGGTATGAACAATTCAATCCGGTCGGTAAAAATCAACAGCCCGACCTTGTCGTTATTTTTCGCGGCGGCGAAGGCAAGCACCGCGCAAAACTCCGCCGCGAGCTGGTTTTTGGTCTTGTCTAACGTTCCGAATCGGCCCGATGCGCTTAAATCCACGGCGAATATCACCGTCATCTCTCGCTCTTCGACGAATCGTTTTATATGCGCCCTGCCCGTCCTCGCCGTTACGTTCCAGTCAATCGTACGAATATCGTCGCCGGGCATATACTCGCGGACCTCGTCGAACTGCATCCCCCTGCCCTTGAAGACGCTCTCATACTGCCCCGCGAAGCTCGCATTGACCGCCCGTGAGGTGTAAATCTGTATCTGCCTGATCTTCTTTACTAATTCCTGTGGTATCATCGTTATCCGTCACTCGCGGCCCGTCGCCCGTAACCCGAAATATGATACCTGATTGGCAGGTCACGGGAGACGAGTCACGGGTTACATCTCCTACGGCACTTCGATATTATCGAAAATCGTCTTTATCACGTCCTCGCTCGTCTTGTCCTCGGCCTCCGCCTCGTAGCTGACAATCACCCTGTGTCGAAGAACGTCCATCCCGATACTCTTTACGTCCTGCGGGGTAACGTAGCCGCGCTGCTGAACAAAGGCGTGCGCCTTGGCGGCAACCGCAAGATATATCGTCGCGCGGGGCGATGCGCCATAGTTAATAAGGTTGGTAAGTTTCAGGCCGAATTTCTCCGGCTCTCTCGTCGCCGTAACAACATCGACGATATAATCCTTGATTTTTTCGTCGATGTATATCTCATCGACGACCGCCCTGACCCCTGCAATATCAGCGGGACCGATGACCGGCTTCGTATCGAACTTCTTGTCTGTAACCGCCATCCGGTCAAGAATCTGCCGCTCCTCGGCCTTGTTCGGGTAATCGACCTTGAGCTTGAGCATAAAACGGTCTAATTGCGCTTCCGGCAGCGGGTATGTCCCCTCCTGCTCGATTGGGTTCTGCGTGGCCAATACCATAAAAGGCGCCGGCAGCGGGAAAGTTTCTTCGCCAATCGATACCTGCCTTTCCTGCATCGATTCTAACAGTGCGCTTTGCACTTTGGCGGGTGCCCTGTTGATTTCATCGGCTAATATTA
>CAYLYB010000110.1:0-1103 GCA_964387605.1 uncultured Pirellulales bacterium
AAGCTTAAACGCCCGCTCCACCGGCAAACTGTGAAACTCAATTCCGAACCGCCGCGACAAACCGCCCAAAATCTCGTCGATTTGTCCCTGCGAATCCGCACGCAGCGTAAACCAGAGATTATAACAATGCTCACGCAGATAATTATGCGAAACCCCATCCAATTGATTAACCGCCTCGACGACACCTTTTAATTTCTCTTCTTCTATATGAGACATCACCAACGTGCTGAACTTGCCCATCGCCCGCCAGTTTATTACAGCCCCGATACGCCTGATTACCCCTCTTTTTAGAAGTCCACGTGTCCCCTCCAGCACTTCTCCTTCGTTAGCCCCCAAAATCCTCGCTGCTTCGGCGTAGGGCCTTTTACAAACCGGTAGTCCCTCTTGCAAAATATTGCACAGCCGTTTCTCGAAAGCCGATAATTCGCCGGCGCTCACTTCCTTTTCCCCGGCACGTATCCGCACACCGGGTCCCCCGCCAAATAATCGCCAAGCATCGCCATCGCCCGCGCCTTGCAACCCCCGCAAATCCCAACGTATTCGCAATCGGCGCATTTGCCCTTCAGATTCGTAACGTCCCGAATCTCGTTGAGGAATTTAGACTTCAGCCAAATCTTGCCGAAATCGAATCCGTTGGCGACAAGGTTGCCCGCCGAGATATTTAGAAATCCGCACGTCTGCACGTCTCCCTTATAGCTGATAAATCCGAATCCCTTTCCTCCCATACAACCATTTGACTTTGCTTTTTTATTCATCCCCCGGCCGCCCTCGCCAGTCAGTCCTCTCTCCCTCGCCTGCTCGCAAATCCTCGCCCAGGCAGGCCCGCACGTAACCCTCACCTCGATTTGTCCGCGAAGCTTCACACGCATCAGCTCACCCAATACATACTCGTATTCCACAGGGTCCAGAATCGCGTCCTCAAGCTCACTGGCCCTGCCGGTCGGCACCATAAAAAAGGCGTTGAAACAGGTCGCCCCGATTCGCTTTGCAACGTCCGCAATACCCAATATCTCGCCCGCGTTCAATTTACTGATTGTGGTATTGACCTGAAAAGGCATCTTCGCCGCACGCGCAAGCTCAGCCGCCTTCATCACCGTATTAAA
>CAYLYB010000110.1:1203-8608 GCA_964387605.1 uncultured Pirellulales bacterium
TTGCACTGTGTGGTCGATAGCTCGCTGTCAACGCTTGGCCCGGCGCTGGCCCGGCAATGTTTACAATGGTATCGGCACCGCCTCGTTACCTCGAAAGCAATCAGGCGAGGCCGCAACGTTTCATCCCGTGCAATCCTTCCTGCTTCCTGTCTTTTCTGCGATTTCACCACCATAGCGATTACTGTAGTTTATTATTCGAAATGAGTCAATGACGGTGTATATCACAGGCCTTTAGTCTTTTGTCCCGTATTACTTAGCTTTTATCAAAAAAACAGCTTTAATCTCGAATTGACCACTCGGCTATTATGCCATATACTCGCTTTATTGATGAGAAGGCATTTTCACACTCAGGGTTTTGGATATTACCAGATGAAACTATTACCTATTTTACATACAGCAATAACAGTATCCCTGCTAATGTTTATCGCGGGATGTCCGACGGTAAAGATGGCGTATCCTGTTCGCACGGCAATAGACACATTCGGATTCGAGCCGAAGTGGAACAACAAGCAGGTATGTTTCGTTCAGATTCTGACCAAAGACGACTCCCCGGAAGCAAAAAGATTCGAACTGCCGGCCCTGATAGGGCCGTGTTGCGATATTCCAATGACCGATACAAATTACCTGTCGCCTTTCAATGTCGTGTGGGCTGCAAAGGCAACAAAATCCGTCCCCGTCGAAGACTTTTTCATTGTGCCGGGAGTAATCCCGAATGGATTCGAACAAATAATCCCTAATAGTTTCGAAAAATTCATCCCGATAAAAGGCCAACAATATTACATCCTGGTCTGTTTGGAACCCGTCGAAGACAGATTTTATTCGTTGGGTACTGCGTGGTCGCCCGGCCAGGATATCCAGGATTTACTGCGTGATACAAAAGTTATAGAAGCCGATGCTCCTTACAGGCATATCCCATCCGGCATGATGTTCCCCGTAGAAGTTGGAAGTTTTAAACGAGGTGAAATCCGGCATTACGTTTCTGAAGGACTGAATGTAGGGGTTGGATATAATCTTGAGAATCCACACCGGCCAATAGCCGCGACGGTTTACGTTTATCCTATGATAAGCACAGCTTCTCCGGACAATCTGCGATTTAACTTCGAAGAAGCAAAAAGAACTATCTCTCTGCTTCACAAAAACGCGAAGCTTGTCAAAGAAAACCCGGCAACTCTTAAGCAATCTGGCGCTACTTACAGCGGCTTTATGGCAAGTTTCGAATACGAGGATAAATTCGCCGGTTTTTACCAGCCGGTTACGTCGCACTTATACCTGTTCTGTGACAAGAATGGAAAATGGGAAATAAAATATCGATTCACGCATCCCAAAGACGTCGATGCATCTCAGAATATCGAAGAGTTTATGAACAATCTTATTCTGAGTACAAATTGAACCCCGCCTATAAGACTATTCACGCCTTCTAAATGCTGCGGAGAGGGGCTGGCTATCCTTGCGAAGCTCGTGGCCCTGGCCGATGAGGTCGCCCTTGTCGAGTTCCAGCTCGAAGGCTATCGCGTTATCATCAACCTTACCGGTAATCGGCACGGTGAAGTTAAGCTTGTTGCCGGAACGACTGACACTAACTATCTCATAAGAGCCGACTATAGAACGGCTATCCCTCGTTTCATTGATTATCACAAACGTCCCTTCGATACGGTTATTCACAGCACGCAGGTTGAGCTCGACTAATGTGGGTTTTCCCTCCGCCACTACAAAGCCGCGCCATCTGCCCGCCAGTTCCGCGTTATTCGCACAGCCGCAACACAACGTAAAAAAACCAATCAAAATCCACAAAATGGTCCTCATAGGGATACCCTCATTTTTTATGACTTTTAAATTATAGCTGCTGCTTCTTTCGCGAAGTAGGTAATAATAATATCGGCTCCAGCACGCTTGATACTGGTGAGTATTTCGAGCATAGAGGTATGTTTATCGATATGCCCCGCCGCAGCACAATCGCAAACCATCATATATTCGCCGCTTACGTGATAAGCCGCTATCGGGCAGTCGAAACGAGCCCTCGCTTTAGCGATAATATCGAGATATGCCAGCCCCGGCTTGACCATAACGATATCCGCGCCCTCTTCGATATCCAGCGCAATCTCCGCCAGCGCCTGCCGGACATTTGCAGGGTCCATCTGGTAAGTCTTTCTGTCGGCAAGCCCGGTAGCCGCATCGGGCGCCGATTCCGCCGCGTCTCTGAATGGCCCGTAAAATGCCGAAGCAAACTTGGCCGCATAAGACATAATCGCAACATCAGCAAAATCGTTTTTTTCCAGGCACTCCCTGATTGCCTTCACCCTGCCATCCATCATATCCGAAGGAGCTACGATATCCGCTCCCGCCTGAGCATGCGATAAGGCAACTTTCGCAAGCAGCTCACATGTCGCGTCATTATCAATTTTTCCCTTTTTGATAACGCCACAATGCCCTGTGCTCGTATATGCGCAAAGGCACACATCGGTAATAACCACAAGCTCAGGCACAGCTTTTTTAATTACCCTAACCGCCGATTGCACCGCCCCGTCTTCGGCCCAGGCCTCACTGCCGGCCTCGTCCTTTTTTTCGGGCAGCCCGAATAATAGAACAGCCGGTATACCAAGCCGGGTAACCTCATTGGCCTCTTTGACTATGCAATCAGGCGAGAAGTGAAAACAACCCGTCATTGATTTAATAGGCTCTTTTAAGCCGATTCCCTTGCGGACGAACAACGGATAAACGAAATCATCGACACTAAGCGTCGTCTCGCGAACAAGACATCGTATCGCGTCACTTGTCCTCAGCCGACGCATTCTGATATTTGGAAAACCCATATTCTGCTCCCCTTAAGCGGGCAAAAACAAACCATTAACACCAACCAATAAAATACGAAATTCAGCAACACCCTGCAATGACGTTTTGTCCACACCAAAACCCTCCTATTATATCCTTCTTGACCCGGTAAATACCAGCTATACAATAAGCGATTAGAATGAGGATTTATAACGGTTTTTTAGTTCATCCGATTACAGGGAGACCGATATGTTCGAGGAACCACCGCTACAGCAAACCACTCCGCCATTATCAACATTCAGATTAGCCCTCAGTGTTATCATTATCTGTGTTACCGCCCTGCTGATTATCTGGGTGCTCGGCGTTGTGAAAATGGTAATCTATGGGGAAGAAAACCTCGCCCTGCTCGAAAAAATCATACCGGACGAAAACGCCACAGTCACTGTTGAATCCCCTGCCGGTGAATTTAAGCTGCCGAGGGAAATCTTCATCCCCGTCGCCTATCTCATTCTTCTTTTCTTCCTTATGATACCCGCTTCTATAGCCTGCAAGCTGCTTACGGGGGCCATATCGCTCATCAAGCCCGACGATTTGAAATCGCTCCGGCAACTGCTTGAATCAGTCAAAAAAACTTCTTCCGGCTGACAAAATACATCGCTCAAAAAACTTCCCGGATGCCGAACGATTTTGTCTATAGCCCAATTTCCTCGTCCGTCAGGTAACAACCCGGCTCCAGCAGCCAGTTTTTCTCGGCCCCGTCGGCGCCGAGGAAACGATAATTGCCCTTACAAAGCTCGAACCACCTGCACCGCTTGCATCGCTTGTCGGCGAATTCGGATTTATTGCGGAGCACTTTCAAAACCGGCTCGCTTTCATCGGTCCAGATTTGTTTGAAGCTCTTTTCGGCGATATTGCCGAGAGAGTAATTTCTCCAGAACTGGTCCGGATGAACGGCCCCCTGCCAATCGACACACACAATGCCCTCACATATACGGTTACCGCCATTGGAAATCAATAGCTTCCGTGCCTGCTCGAAATTTCGTTTTTGCCCCTGCATCTTAACAAGCAGATATGGCCCATCGGCGTGATTGCCGACGGTGAGAACCTCATCTACAAGGCCCTTATTCACAAATTCGTCGGTCTTTTCGAAAATCGTATCGATTGTGCTGCGGGTCTGCTCGCCGGTTAAAACCTCCGTATCGAGATTTTCAGCCCTGCCGCTGCGCACTAAATGATAAAAGCAAATCCGCCTGATATTATTCTCCGCCGCAATATCGAAAACCACGGGAATCTGTGTATGGTTCGATTTTGTTATCGTAAATCTCAACCCCGTTCGAAGCCCCGCATCTCGGCAGTTTTGAAAACCTGCCATCGCAGCTTCAAAACAACCGTTGGCCTGCCTGAAACGGTCGTGAAATGACTCGGACCCGTCGATTGAAATCCCGACGTAACTAACATCCGCAAGAGCAAGTTTCTCAGTCACCGCGGCGTCGATTAACGTGCCGTTCGTTGATAACACGGTTCGCAGCCCCAGCCCTTTTGCCTCCGCCAACAGTTCGAATAAATCAGGCCTTAATAATGGTTCCCCGCCGCTGAAAAGCACAACGGGGACGTTTACTTCGACTAATTCGGCCAAAAACTTCTTTGCCTGCGAAGTAGTAAGCTCGCAATCTCTGCGGGATATTTCAGAAGCGCTGTAGCAATGAAGGCATTTGAGGTTACAACGGGCCGTGCAGTTATACACAACGACCGGGCCGAGCGAATCACTTCGGCTGTAACGCAAATCATCGGACTGGCCCGAAAGGCCGCAGTATAACTTCGATATGTTTATCATTCGTAAAAGGCCTCTATCGCCGCAAGCAGGCCGTCAATTGTGTGCTCAGTAGCTTCCGCTTCAACGGCCACGCCTGTGTTTCGCAGTTGTTCGCTTGTTACGGGGCCGATTGAGGCGACCCTGGCGCCGCTGGATTTCAATAACCCGACGGGGATTTGTTCGAAAAAACACACTGCCGAAAACGGGCTTGCGAAGGTGAGCCAGTCGATATTCTTCTGGGCCAACATCTCGGTAATGCCCTTGAGGTCGCAGAGGTTTTTAACCTGGGTATATACAGTAACGTTATCAACCTCGGCGCCGGCGGTTTCGAGCGATTCAGGCAAATCGCCGGACGCAAGTTCTGAACGCAAAAGCAGGACTTTTTTATCTCGCAGATTGACCGATTCGATAAGCTCTTTCGCAAGGTCTTTGCTCGTGAATTTCGTCGGCACAAAGTCGGCCTTTATGCCTATCCGTGCCAGCGCAGCAGAAGTTTGAGAGCCGATTGCCGCGACTTTTGTTAAGCCGAAAACGCGGGCGTCTTTATTCAGCTTCGCCAGCCAATCGAAAAATATCTCGACGCCGTTGCGACTGGTAAAAATGACCCAATCGTAGTCGTGAATTTTGGCCAACGCCTTTACAAATTCGCTGGAGTCGGTCAGGGATTTTAATTTAGTAACCGGCAATTCAATTGGCTGGGCCATTTGAGCGGATATTTTAGCAGCGAACTCAGCATTGCCCACGGTGTCGCGCGTAACCACTATTCTTTTGCCGAACAGGGGTATTTTAGCCAGCCAGTCGAGAGGTGTATCACACTTTACCGTCGGGCCGATGAAAACCAGCGCAGGCGCACCAATTTTTTGCTCGGCGCAATAGTCGGCAACTTTAGCAAGAGTTGCCCTAACGGTTTTCTGCGTTGGCAGCGTCGCATCGGCTACGACGGCAACGGGCATATCAGCTGACATCCCGTTTTCAATGAGCCGATTCGCTATTGATTCGAGCCCGGTCATCGCCATATAAAACACGATTGTCCCTTTGAATTTGGCGAGCAGGTCCCAGTCGATATTGGTTCGCTCCTTACCCTCCGCCTCGTGGCCCGTAACGAAAATTACCTCGGAGGAGAAATTCCTGTCCGTAAGCGGGATACCCGCATAACAGCTTGCTGCCAGCGCAGCGGTAACGCCGGGAACAACCTCGAAATCGAGCCCCGCCTCCGCGAGCAAGCCCGCCTCTTCGGTGCCCCTGCCGAATATGTATGGGTCGCCGCCCTTGAGCCGGACGATTGTTTTGCCTTCGCCGGCCTTTTGGATAAGCAGCTCATTTATCTGCTGCTGGGTAAATGAACCCTCTCCAACGCGTTTGGGAACGTGGATTATTTCTGCATCCGGGCGTGCACATCTGAGCAAGTCGGGACTGGCCAATTTATCGTAAACGATGCAGTCGGCTGTTTTAATCAGCTCTAAACCCCGAACCGTGATTAAATCGCTCCGGCCCGGCCCCGCGCCTACCAGATACACCTTGCCTTTTTTATCATTCACGCCCATAGCTTTATCCGAAGATACGAAATCAAACAAAGTCATTATATAACTTTATGCGCAAAAAATAACCCCCCGTTTATCGGGGGGTTAAATATTTCGCTAAAACAGGCAATGCTGAATTACAGGGCTTTTCGCTTGCGAAGCCAGGTAACACAGGCAATACCAAAGCCGCCCAATAACATCGCAGATGGCACGGGGACTATCGTAGGCGAAGAAAAGCTAAGGTCGTCAATCACGATAGGAAGCTCAATATTGGCCTGCTCGAACCGGGCATACAAAAACGGAACGTCGCTTCGCAGCCCTATAAACTGGTCAACATCAAAATTGGCATTCGGCTGAACCGGCACAGAGCCGATAAAAGTGTGACTCTCGTCGTAAACGGAAAGAACCATCTCAGGAAGAAACGTCTGTTCAGGGTCATAACCGAAATAAGCACCTATCTCAGTAGCAGGTGAAGATAAAATCACATTAAGGTGTGGAACGTATTCGTTTCTGGGCGGCTCTTCATCACTCGGATTGAACGAAGCAAGAACATTCGGCGGCGATGTCGTATTCAACGTAAACTCCCCTGAATCAATAATCAGTATCTCGCCTGCATCATCTCTTGAAAACTCGACGCCCAAACCGGAATAAAGAGTATAAGCAGGGTCTTCGTGAGACGCATCGTCAAAATCGATTGTAGTAACAGGATAAAGAAAATCGGCAGGAGAATACAACGGAACAGTGGCAACACCGGCAATAGCGGCTTTCGATAAAATCGAAATGACCATTAAAAATACAACAATTTTCTTTTTAAGCATTTTTTCTCCCTTCACAAAATAATGTTATTAATTCACCCCAGCGAACTTCCAACTTCCATGTGTAGATAAGAAAGCAGGGAAAACGCCTCCGGCGTTTGGCGGGGTATTATCCGCAGAAAAAACCGGACGTCAAGAAAAAATTTGACAATTTAATCCTTAAAGCAAAATCCGCCACAAATGCGAAAGCTGCTTTTAAACTTGCAAAAAAACAGAAAACCTTATACCCTGTCAGACAAGAAATCCCAATACCAGGATGACAAAAATGAGGAAAGCGGGAATCTTATGACCGGACAAACTGACATATCGGTTGATTTTGCGGGGCTAAAACTCAAAAACCCGGTCTGGACGGCATCGGGTACGTGCGGCTACGCCGATGAGCTTGACGATTTTATGGATGTCAACCAACTCGGAGGTTTTATTACAAAAAGCGTAACGGTGCGGCCGAGAGAAGGCAATCCCCTGCCCAGGGTCGTAGAGACGGACGC
>CAYLYB010000111.1:0-8345 GCA_964387605.1 uncultured Pirellulales bacterium
TATGAAAGCAAAACACTCGAGGCCGTCTATGACGAAAAACTACGACTGATACCAAAAAACGACGACTGAGTAATACGAAAACATGGCTATAGAACAAGAAGAAAAATTGCGTAAAAAAGCGGCAAGCCAGCTCGAGTCGCTGCTGACCGGATGCGGAATCGAGAATTACCACGGCAGGAAAATTCTCGAAGTCGGCTTCAAAAACGGCCTATTCGTCGATGAATGCCGCAAGGCGGGCCTCGTGCCCACGGGCCTCGAAATAAATCCGCAACATTATGAAAAAACGAAGACGGCTATGCCCAATCTGGACCTGCTGCTCTATGACGGAGGCGCATTCCCCATCCCGGATGCCTCGTTCGACTTAGTCGCATCATTCCAGGTGCTCGAACACGTCGGCTCGGTCGAACATATACTCAGCGAATGTATCAGGGTCTTAAAACCCGGCGGGACTATGTATCATATCTGTCCCAATTACTTTTCTTTCTACGAAGGTCACTTCAACATTGTATGGCTGCCATTCCTAAACAAATCGCTCGGTCGAATTTATCTGAAAATGCTACGGCGATATAATCCACATTACGAGAACCTGAACCTTATCAAGCCGAAACATCTACGCCGAATTATCCCCAAACACAGTGGCGAAATTACAATAGTGTCCCTGGGCCAGAACGAATTCATCCAAAAATTCGACGACGCGCAGATTGAGAAGATAAACCAGTCTTTCCTGAAAAAACTGTTAAGATTGCTGTCTCGCATACAACCACTGAAACGCTGTCTCGTCAAATTCCTCTGCTGGGCCCGATTGTACTACCCGCTTATTCTTATAGCAAGAAAAAATACACCTATCCAAAAACAATCGCAGCAGCTACAATAAGCACCACAAAAATGAATACATGGAGTATCAGGATGAACTGGAGAAAACCAGTTATGTTCGGATTGCTGTATGCAAGCGGCAGCAGGATACCGAAGAACCTCAGGGAAATTGCGAAGTATGAGTACGCCGGACGTGAGGAGCTTGCCAAGCTCGGCCGAACCAAACTCGAGAGACTGCTGTTTCACGCGTATAACAACGTACCGTACTACCGAAAGGTACTGGACAAGTGCGGCCTCGTCAAAAACGAAAAGGTCTATCTCGACAGATTTTGTGACGTCCCAATTCTAACCAAGGACATCATACGAAGCGAAGGCAGCAATCTGTATTCAAGCGACCACAAGGGTAGAAGGTCGTATGAAAACACATCCGGCGGCAGCACTGGTGAGCCGATTCGGCTCATTCAGGACGCCGAATACAATGACAACAACATTGCCACGAAACTCTACTTCAATACCGTTCTGGGCAAGCAGCCATGTGAGCCGGAGATAAAGTTTTGGGGCTCGGACCGGGATATCATCGAAGGAAATCTCACACTAAAGGACAGGATGATTAACTTCCTGTACAACAGGAGGTTCTTCAACTCATATCACCTGCACGCGGGAAAAATAAACCAGCTAATTGACCTCAATAACCGTTTCAAGCCGGTTGCTTACTGGAGCTACATGGAATCCGCACTTGAACTTGCCAATTACCTCGGTGAGCATGACCTGCCATTTCATCCGCCAAAGTTCGTTATATCAACAATCGGACCATTGACGGCTGAAGTCAGAGAAAAGATACAAGCCGAACTGAAGTGCAGGGTCTACAACCAATATGGTTCGAGAGAGGTTGGGCCGATAGCCAGTGAGTGCAACCAGCAGAACGGGCTGCATACATTCCCATGGTGGAACCACATTGAGATTCTCGATAATAACAACAGGCCTGTCAAGCCAGGGCAGCAGGGGCGGGTGATTGTCACCACACTGCTCAATTACTCTATGCCCTTGATAAGATATGACCTCGGCGATGTAGCAGTGGCCGGTGAGCACGATTGTCCCTGCGGGAGAAATACATTCAAGCTGCAAGAAATAATTGGCCGGACACTCGGTTATTTCAAGCAGCGTGATGGCTCACTCGTTCACAGCCACTTCATCGTACAAGCGCTGTTCTTTAGAACATGGATAAAGAGGTTTCAAATCGTTCAGGATCGCTTCGACCATGTGCTCATCAAAATAGAGCTTAGCCAGGGCAAACAAGCCCCTGAGCCGGATTTGAAAGATATCATAGCCAAGACAAAGATTCTGATGGGCGAAAACTGCCAGGTCGATATAGAATTCGTCGATGAGATAACCAAAACCGCAAGTGGTAAATACGTCTATACCCTGTGCAAAGTGGGGAGCTAACCTTGGGAAGTGCGACGGTTAGGGTTCTGCATATAATCGACCACCTTGGTCGTGGTGGCGGGCAAATATCTCTCAAAGGCATATTGGAAAACTTTAGCGACACCAATGTAGAAGCCATCCTTTGCACCCTGCGAAATGCACCCGACGAAGTGCCGATTAAAGCCGAAACATATTGGCTCAACTATCGCAGATGGGACCTGCGTGCGGCTTGGGAAATTGTGAAAATCTGCAAAAAGCAAAACATACAGATCATTCACCCGCACCTTCAAAAGTCAATTATATGCAGTCTGCTGGCGAGTTTTTTGTATACCTGCCCTGTAGTTGTCCACATCCGTGGCGGGGTCTTTTTGGAAGGATTCAGCTTCGTTCTGTATCGACAACTGCTAAGAATACTTCGCGACAGAGCCGCGATTTTTATCACAAACTCTCAGGCAACTACGGACAAACTTATCGATAAAATAAAGGTCCCATACAGTAAGATAAGACTGGTTTATAATCCCATAGACTTTGGAGTTTACGAACAGCAACCGCAACATCGCCAAAAAACAAGAGCAACCTGGCAGGTAAAAGACTCCGATATAGTACTTGGGTTTGTAGGTCGGCTACACCCCGTAAAAGGAGTCGACCTGCTCATAAAAGCCCTGAGCATCCTGTTGAAAAGCGATATTTCATATCAACTTGTGATAGCAGGTGACGGGCCGCAGCGAACCGAGCTAGAAGAGATGGTTAAGCAACTTTGTATCACCGAGCATGTTAAGTTTCTTGGAATGGTTGATAATGTAGCAGAGACAGCAAGTGGTTTTGACATATCCGTGGTGCCGTCACGTCACGAACCATTCGGAAGAGTCGCCGTTGAGTTTATGCGAATGAAGGTCCCGGTAATAAGCTCCGGTGCGGATGGTCTAAGCGAGATTGTTCACAACAACGAAACGGGTTTGATAACCAAAGAGAACACTCCTGAATGCATCGCTCAAGCAATCCAGCGGCTCGTCAAGAATTCGGAATTGCAATTGACTCTCATCCGAAACGGATATATCTTCTCGGAGCAGTTTTCGTTAAAGACCCACATCGCCGCTCTGCATAATATATACAATGAAGTGCTACAGAACAAACAACGAAACAACTGAGAACAAGGAGATTAGCAATTGGGCTACTTTGACCGTTTTTTCAAAGCCAAGCCGACACGCATTGGATTATGGCTCGCCCGCAGGGCCATGTACCAGGCACTCGATAGACTACTGAAGCACCGGGACGTAAAAAGCGTGGTCGAGGTCGGGCCGGGAAGAGGATTCTTTGGCAAAGCCTGTATTGAAAAGGGTATCAACTATCTGGGCATAGACTGCAATCAAAAAGGTTGTGAGATACTTCTCACAAAAGGGCTGGAGATGATTCAGACATATGTCCCCCCTTTTCCCGAAGGTATCAAGCTGGCAGACGCATTTGTCGCGATTCATGTAATTGAGCATATGCCCACACTTCAAAGGATTTTCGAGTTTGTGGAAGGTGCACGGGACTTGCTTAATGAAGACGGTTTAATACTGCTCGCAGAACCCGACATACGCTACATAAAAGATTGGTTTTAGTGCACTAATTACAGCCATAATTATGTCACGTCGATTTCAAGACTGGCCCAGTTGCTTGATGAAACCGGCTTCGAAGTTCTCGAAGCAAGGCCCCGCTCACAGGGTTTCTTCTTCCCGTGGTCGCATATCGGGTTTACTTTGACCGTAACATGGTGACACTAATACCTTTTCTTGCCTTACTTGGCGGTTATGCTTTTTCCTCCGCCTTAGATTATCTAAACGAAGACCGTGTAAGGCGTAAATTAAGAAAATGCAGATACTTGGCTTACATCCTGCTGATTGTGTTTACAGGGTTGGGCATATATCAGCAAAGTTCCAGGGCACTAACACATGTTCGAAGAATAACTTTACCCGACACACGCTGGGTCTCGAAGATTTGGGTGGAGAAAAACATTCCGCCTGGCTCCATAATAGGCAGAGAAGAATACACACCTCCAATAAGCCCCAGACGCTATAGAGTTGTTTTTCTGGGCTTTTTAGCTTCGACCGAATACGAAGTTGACCAGTTCGATTACATAATTCTCAGCAGCAACTCTTATGAGCGATTTATCGTGGATGAACAGAGGTATCCTCATCAAGCTCAGAAATATAAAGATGTATTTTCAAACTATAAGTTAATCAAAGAATTTGCACCTGACAACAAAACGGCAGGAGGGCCCGTAATCAGGATTTACAAGATAAGGTGAATCGTATCGACAGCTTTTCAGGGCCAAGCTCACCTGTTCCGGCAATGCTTACGAGTTTTCATAATAATTCGATGCAAAAGAGCACATAAGAATAATTCAGGAAATTCACAAGCAAGCCCCATACTATTCTTAAAAAAGTGACCACAAACAATATTTTTGTGAGCACAAATGCACGCGTCCCCAAAACAAATATGTGTCTTTATACATTCACTTTTTCTTCTTGGCACATATAACATATTGAAAAGTAAGAAAACTACGGAGTATTGGAAGGGCAAAGAATCTTGCGAATATATTTATTTTATGAGGCCTTTCAATTATTCTGTATTTTCTTCTAATCTTGACCGGCTCCAGTCCTGCGTATTCCAGTAATTCTCTGATGTTTTTGAGTGTAAAAAATCTTAAGTGAGTTTTGTCATGGATACCTCTTTCCCTGTATGGCCAATATCCCGTGAAGACAAGTTGAGTAATAGTGCTGTAATGTCGAATGTTGGGGATACTGAGAATTATTAAACCCTGTTCGTTTAAGATTAGAGTCATATTCTTTAGCACACGCCAGGGATTTTTCAGATGTTCCAATATATCTGCAAAGATTATACAATCGTAGTAGTTTAAATCGAATTGCTCCAAGAGATTCAGGTTCTCTATATCTCCGACAATCACTCTGTCTAATTTTTTTATAGCTACCTGCGCCATATCCTCACTGATTTCTATCCCACTAATCTCAACATCTCCAATTTTCTGTCTTATCATTTCGCCAACTATACCAGTGCTGCACCCTACATCCAAAACTTTGCTTACTGTTGTCGGGATTAACTTCAATATATCTTTTCGGCCTCCAATATACGAGGCATTAAAATTGCCGGAGGGCTTAGAATCGCCCAATCCCTTCTTTTTTCTTCGCTCTATATATCCGTATATATCTACTTCGAAAAAGTTGTTGAGTTTATCAACAACCTTGTCTCTGAAATTCTTTATAGTCATGTATTGAATTTCCAAAATGAGGGCTGTTACGCTCTAAAACCGATTCAGATTCTTCTATATTGACATGCCCATTGAAATTGTGAAGATTTTACGGCCATTGCGCCGGACCCTTATTCTCATTCGTTCCGATTCAATCTTTGTCGAAATTACCATTTCTTGAATAAAGCCAACAAAAATCTGCTCGTTTTTTTTGCACATTGGTAAACAGCTCGCTGGAATTTCCTTTGGTAACACATTATCTGACTTACTGGCAAGGGCTCCAAGTCAGAATTTTCAAATCTATACCAGTGATATACATATACTCCTTTCATTATGCCGACTTTCTCGCCAATACTTATAACCCGCTGGTGAAAATCGTTGTCCACTTTAAGAAAACCACCCGTGAATCCTCCTGCTTTCTTCCATACTGCCTTCTTAACAAGCATTACCACGCCACTTATGGTACGAGTTTTAGAAACATCTGTAACAGTAGTTCTGTCTTGTTCTTGCGCCATCGTTCCAATACGTCTGTGATAACACATATCGTGGTTGTCGTAGTCTATGCCTGCTACCCTCTGTTCCGTATTTCCTATTCGGTTTGTAATCGCAGTCAAAAGTCCATACTCAGGATTTTCGGCTATAATCTCTTCCATCTGAGTATACCAGTCAGTGGTAGTAAACATCGCATCGTGATCAAGAAAACAAGCCCAATCCTCATCACTGGGCAATAGCTCCATATATTCGTTATACACCCGCCCTATATCCTTATGATAGTCTTTAGGTGCATAAGCAATAAAACCGTATATCATATGAATATCTCCACTTATTCTGAACTATTGCACCAACCATTCTTAAGTTAACTGGTACAAGTTTTTTACTTTTATTCTAAAGTAGCCTTCATAGACAACTGCCATGCCGATATACGTAATCACAGTTGCCACGGCTGCTCCATATACGCCAAATACAGGAACCAATAAAATATCCAATACGACATTTGCCGAAACCTGAACTGCGCTAACAATTTGTATGAACTTATATTTTTTTAAGGCATTGAAAACCGGCGCGTAAAACAATGTGTACATATACATCACTGCTGCGATTAATAATATCCTGAAAACCGTTTCACCGCTTTGATAAGTTTGGCCGTATATTATTCCCAGCCCGAAAGGAATCACATAGAAAGCGCCAACCAGCATTATTATCCCGGCAAGTAAGATTTTAGGCCGCTTACTGTAAAAATATTCTTTGATTTTTTGAGCGTCATTAATGTTTTGACTTATGAAAGGCAGGAAATACGCCCCCAAAACAGAAAATAAAACCACAATTCCCTTAAAAAGCTGATAGCCAAAATTATAGTTCCCTATATCGGCAAAAGAAATGGCGTTACTATAGTATCGAAGCACCAGGTTATCACCCCAGTCGATAAAATAAGCCGCTGTTGTTCCAAGGAACACCCACCTGGTAAAATTGAACATTTCAAAAAAACTTTTTCTTTCTAAGCCGAAAGGAAACAGCAATTTAAAATCAATTGCCCTGAAAAATAGAACGATCAAAATAACGGCTGAGAGCAGATAGACCAGAAAAACGGTCTGCATATTTATCATGCCAAGAAAATAAAACACGAAAATCAAGAACAGGCTCAAAAACCCGAATGTGAATTCTGCAAGTGAATTCTTTATCTTCTGGCCCATCGTCATAAAGAGATTGCACAAAAAAGTCTTGAGCGCAAGTCCAACAAAGGCCAGCAGAACAAAAAGCAAATCCAGACGACTGATTTTTGCAAATGCCATAATATACTTGTTGAACAACAGCGTTATCAGGACAAATATAAACAAGCTGAAAACCAAAAACACACATTGCACGGAAAAAGATTTGTTTATCTTGCCGGTTTGGGTTCTTTCCTGGTTCGCAAATACAATAAAAGGTGTTTGTGAGGAGGCAATCAAAAGGGAGACAAAGAAAAAAACTATCATCTTAGCCAGATAATAGCTGCCTAATAACTCGGGCGAGAAAAACTTCGCAACCACTAATGGCGCAATCATCCCCAGGGCTTGACCAGTAGCTCGCAGGAAAGAAAACGTCAACAGGGTTCTACCCTCTTTAAGCTCCTGTTTTATTCTTTGCAGCATAATCTTTAAGGAAGTCAAAATACATGCCTAAAAAACCAAATACTCTATCGGCTCCAGTGTTTAACGCACATGGAAACTGCGGGCCAAAGCCATTATCTTTTCGCTAACCTCTACAGCGAATGATTCTTCGATATCGTATCGGCATTCGTCCAGCGGCCGGATTTGTTTCAGCACCGTATCCATCAGTTCAGCTATACCGTCCATTTCGGCGGTTCCCATACCGTTTCTGGTAACGATGGGAGTGCCTAAGCGTATGCCGCTTGCTATAGATGCCGGCTTATCATCGTAAGGCAGGGGACATTTATCAACGACTATGCCGCATTGTTCGAGCGCCTTTTGCGCGATAACGCCCGTCAGGTCCTCCCGGGATTTTGTTACGTTGACCATCATAAGATGGTTATCGGTGCCGCCCGTGAGAACGTCGTAGCCGTTTGTAATGAGATTATCGGCCAGCCGACGTGCGTTTTGCACGACCTTAAATTGCCGTGCTTTGTATTCATCTGACATTGCTTCTTTGAAAAAGACCGCCTTTGCAGCGATATTGTTGAAATAAGGCGTTCCCTGCATTCCGGGAAAAGTCGCCTTTTCGATTTGCCGCCACAGCTTTGTTTGTTTGCCTTTCGCCGTGATTTTATTTTCATAGTCTTTACCCATTAATATCACGCCTCCTCTCGGGCCGCCGGGCTTGTAGGTGCTGCTGGTCGTGATATGGGCATAATCTATAGGCGAGG
>CAYLYB010000112.1:0-8270 GCA_964387605.1 uncultured Pirellulales bacterium
ACGACCTTGACTACCGTGAAGGTTTTGCCGTGGTATTTATCGAAGTCGCTTGTGACTTGCTGCTGTGGGGTTTGCGGCCTGGTCTGGCGGGAGGGGCTGACAACCGTGCAGTCGAGTGCGAATAACACTCCCAAGATTAGTACGCAAACTGCGATTATAAAATTACGTCTGCGCCTGCTCATTGCGTATCTCGCCATGGGTATTTGGCCCCGCAATTTATCACGGCTCCGCCGAGGTTTACCCGCCCATAGGCAGGGCGAACCAGGGTTTACAGATTAATTCTCGCCCGTTTTTACGGCTTATTTCTTCTTTCTGCGGGCTTATCAAGCTCGAAGGCATCGCACACCGCCGTCAGCGCCTGGTCTGCCTGGCTTTTATCGACGACACAGCTTATTCGTATTTCGCTTGTGGTGATTGAGTCGATGTTCACTTTTGCCTTTGCCAGTGCGTCAAACATCTTTTCGGCAATGCCGTAGTGGTTTCTCATACCGACGCCGACTGCGGATATCTCGGCGATGTCTTCGCGTACGAAGATACTGTCGCAGTCGATTTCTTTTTTCATTGCCTCGATGGCCTCCTTGGCCGGCTGAAGGTCTGATGTTCCTATAGTAAACGCAAGGTTGGCCTTTTCAGCACTGATTTCGGTCTGCATAATATCGTTGACGACGACCTTTGCTTCTGCCAGGCGGTGAAATACCTTCGCTGCGCTGCCCGGCGTATTCGCCACGCCGACTAAGCTTATTTTCGCCAAATCCGTTTGAACCGTCGCTCCTGAAACTAATATACCTTCCATTTGAGGGACCTCGTGAGTAATAATTGTTCCGTTAATGTCTTCGCTGCTGCTTCTGACGTGAATTTTTACGTCGTATTTTTTGCCGAATTCGATGCTCCTGCTGTGCATAACGCCCGCTCCCAGACTCGCAAGCTCGAGCATTTCGTCATAGCTGATTTGCTGCATTTTCGCGGCTTTTTTGTAGATTCTCGGGTCGGTAGTGTATATGCCGTCAACGTCGGTGTATATTTCGCATACTTCGGCGCCTATGACTGCGGCGAGTGCGACGGCGGTCGTATCGGAGCCGCCCCGGCCTAAGGTAGTTATGTTATCATGCTCATCAACTCCCTGAAAGCCAGCCACTATGACAATTCTTCCTTCATCGAGGTGTTTGTGTATTCGCTCGGCATCGATGCTTTTTATCCTCGCTTTTGTGTGGACGCTGTCGGTGAGCATTCCGACCTGAAAGCCGGTAAAGCTGATTGCCTTGCGGCCCATTGCGTCAAGGGCCATCGCGAAAAGCGAGACGGTTTGCTGCTCGCCTGTGCTGAGTAGCTGGTCCATTTCGCGCCTCGGCGGATTGGGATTAAGCTCCAGTGCATCGGCGATGAGCTGGTCGGTTTGTTTTCCGCGGGCCGAAGCGACAACCACGACCTGATAGCCCTGTTCGACGGCTTTTATGGCTTTTTGGGCGGCCCTGCGGATTTTGGGGGCGTCGGCAACCGACGTTCCGCCGAACTTCTGAACGATTATAGGCATACATACTCCGTTAAAAAACCGTTACTTCCCCGACAAACGGGGATTAAACATTTCATCAGGCAGAGCAGTTTATAAGATTACCATCCAGGAGTCAATAGTGCGTATGATGCCGTCCGGACAATTGACGGCATAAAGGAAGTGTTAAAGCATACAAAAACTCAAGGCTGGTTTTGCGATGGTGAAAAAACTAAATATCGTCTTTTTCGAAAAGCTCTTCGTCGAACCTGTCGCGATTGTCATCCCACCACTTCTTTGCCTGGTCGTAGGTTTCGAATTCCTGGTCAATGAGAAAACCAATTGCAGAGTTGACCTCTTCGCGAAAATCGGGGTCGGGGTCTTTAAGGCCGGTAATCAGGACGTCAACGGCTTCGGGGCTCGAGATATCAATCAATGACGAGAGCGTGTTTTCCCTGATGTCCTGATACGAGCTGGTGATGCCGGCTTTAAAGACCTCGACTTTTACTGTGTTATCCCTGTCATCGGCGACCTGCATAGCGGCGATTCTAACTGCTTCGCTTGTATCGCCAAGTGCATAGGTGAGAATCTTTGCGGCCTCTGGTCCGCTCATAAAACCGCAGGTCTCGATTGCGCTTTGGCGGATTTGCTCGTCAGTATCGCCGAGTGCCTTGATGACCACCTCCACAAGTTTTGGGCCGGTCGATTCATTATCTATCAGGGCCTCCATCGCGGCGAGGCGTACCTCGACATCGTTATCGTCGAGAGCTTTAGCAACAACATCCAAAGTAGATTCGGGATTCGATATCGTTGTTTCCATAATCCAGCCGATTTTTTCATCCGAGTCAGTCAGGGATTCAAACTCTCCCTCGACCCGCTTAACGACCTGCCTGGCTTCGGGTTTTTCGGGTTGCGGGGCTTTTTTGCGCTCGCTGAGCAGCCGAGCCATTTCCTTTTCCACGGCCTGTTTTTTCTGTTCGAGCGATATTTCATCGGGCTGCACCTGCGGTTTGGCGGCCTGCGTCTGCGATTCAGTTTGTTTGACGGCGATTTGGGGCTGTTGTGATTTTTCGGTCTGCATTTGCTGCGTTGCATCGGCTGTTTTTGTATCCGGGGCCGTCTCTGCGGGCTGGTCCTTCTTTTTGGAGCAGGAAGTCGCAATAATCGCGGCGAGTATCAAGGCGCATACAAGCACTGTTTTTGCAATCGACTCAAACCTGATGATTTTGTTCATTAATATTATCCCTTCCAAGAAAGAGCTATGGGCCAGCCTCCACGGACACGCCCTCCGAGAAGCCGCCCATAGCAATATTAAAAGCCATAGTATCGGTAAGTTCGGCGAGTTTGGCATTTTTGAGCTTTATCTGAAAAACACCCTTGTAGAAATCGAAAGAGGCATCGAGGATACCACCTTCGGCTGCCTGGGCTTTTTTGCATCGATACTTCGGCAGGGTTGTGCTGGTACGAGTGAATGCGCCTGCAGGTATTGTGAAGGTTCCGTCGGCGAAGCCCACGCTGAAATCCTCAGTAGTTAAATCAGGGGGAGCGGCCTTGAAGACGATTTGTCCTTTGACTTTGAGTAAATCGCCTGATTTAGTGGCGTATTTTACAGTGAGCTTATCGACAGTCAGCGCATCCGTGCAGCCGGAGAGGAACTGCAGAGGTATCGTTTTTTTGCCGTTTATGATTTTTTCGTTAAGCTCTTCATCGGCGGTTGAGGTTTCGTCGAAAGTGCCGACGGTGATATTCAAATCGAAGGGGCTTTTGAGGCAGGTGAGGTCGGTTTTTCGTAACTTAATGTTAAACGTGCCGGCAAAGGAATTCGAAAAACTTCTGAAATTGCTGAAGCGTATATAAAATTCGTTCTGGGAATAAGTGAAGCCATCGTATTTTATGAAGTCGATGGGGTTGAAACCGAAGCAGGCACTCCAAAGAATCTGCCCTGCCTGAGTAATACTCACGCACATTTCGTCGGCGGCGCTTAGCTGGGCGACGGTGAAGTAATACCTGCCTGTGATTACGAGGGTATCGTCGTCGCCGGTTTTGCCTGCCTTTGCGCGAACGCTCGAAATCATAAGTGTGGGCTTTTCGGAACTGATGCCGTCATAGGCTGCAAGCTGTGTTAGTGAGGTCATCGTGCAAGGTGGATACGGCGCGTTTTGGGGGAGCAAAAACGAAGCCACTCCGGTCGCGAGAGCGTCGGTGGGCTCGATATCAATATCGCATTTCCAGTCGCCTTTGGCGGTAATCGGCCTGAGGGGGGAGGTCTGAGCGCCAAACGAGCTGCAAAAGGGTTTTATATACCACTTATTGGTCAATATATACGAAACGACACGGTAATCGGGAAGCTGCACACCTGAGGCAAAGCCCTGGAGCCAGTCGGGACTGCCGATTGTCGGCACGATTGTATATTCGAGGCGGGTTCCGGTGCCTTCGAGGGGAACGCTAACGACGCGACCGTCGCCACTGATTGTGAGTGTGGCTTCGAAGGTTTTAACGGCATCGGGTATGAAGGAGACGTCGATATCCTTGGTTGCGCCGGCGTCGAGCGCGAAGGCCCTGTCGGCTATGAAGAAGTTATTGGCGTCGGGGCCAGATATTTCGAGAGTGACGATGTAAGGTGAACAGCCGGCGGTGTTATCGACGGTTACGACGCGTGTCGCCATTTTGGAGATTAATATCGAGCCGAAATCCAGTTCGGCCGGGTCGACATCATAGGTGCAGGGAGTAAATTCAAAGTTTTTAACCACTACTTCGACCTCGCCGTCCTCATAGGGCGGGTCGCCATTGTTAAGCCATAAGTTGATTCTGAAATTTTCGTCGGCTGAGCGAGGCACATCGTTACCTGTATATGACCATGATTCGATGAGATTATCACCATAGTAGGTGGCGAAGGCGGCGCTGCCAAGGCCCCAGTCGAGCGTGTGTGTAATTGTCTCGGCAGTATCGGGGACGATATCAAAGCGGTGCAAATGGCCCGTGATATCCCAGGGCTGAATTACGTATTGGGCGTTATCTGCGGCAGGGTTGCCCCAGTTGCTGATTTCAATATCGATTTCGCGATTTGCGTAATGCGGCGCGAATTCATCCCAGGTGAACAGGCCGAATACAGCGTTGGCATCGAGCGGGATAATATCGCTATCGAGTTCGATGGTATAAGTTCCGTCGCCGAGTGAATCTTTCGTGAAAAGCTCGGCACAGTGCCATTGGCCGAACTCATTGGTGATTTTCAAATGCAGATACTCATTGGCATCCACCCACACGTTTGCGCAATCGAAATAATTGGGGCCCGGTCCGACTTTTCTGCTTCCGGAATCTTTTATAAGCCAGTCGTAGCCGGCAAAACGAATTGTTTCGCAGAAGCACGACGGCCTAAACGTTCCCGCGACGGGGAACCTGAACGCCTCGCCGGGCAATGCCGACAGTTCCTGCTCGTCGTTGAAATTCACAGGCCAGGTTGATATTTCATCGTTGGGGACCAAAAAGGCGACGATTTCGGTCGCATCGAGGTCGTATTTGCTGGTGGTTATATTGCAATCCCATGTTCCGTCGGGATTGATATCAGTCCAGGGATCGGCAAAGGTGGGCTTGGGCCACCAGTCATCGACGAAAAGATAAATGCCGATTTTATAATCTTCTGGGTCAACGCCCACGACGGAGCCGGAGAGTAAATCGGCTTCGCCGCATTCGGGGACTGAGTCAAAACGGATGCAGTCTTCGCATTCGATTTCTCTGAGAATGCAATCATCGAAATTGACGATGCTCTGTCCCGCAGCGATGGGTTTTTCGAGATAGAGCGTAAAGCGGGCGTAAGTAGTAAGGGCAGGTGCGGCGTATGTGGCAAATGAAAGGAGCGTCCAGTCGCTGTCGGCGGTGGTGATAGCAGTGCTGGTGTATTGCTGAAGTGAGGTTTTTGCGGAATCGAGAAACTCGAGTTTTAGGAGGACTTTCGAGCCAGCCAGCCAATTGGAACCCGCAAAGGCGGTCCTTACCCAGGCACTGGCGAAATACCGTCTGCCCGGGCCGGCCTGCACATCCTGATATGCAATCGAGATATAATCGGAATTTACAATACCGGTATATTGCCACAAGCCGTTATTGCCCAATCTCGCGGCGGTTGTGGTGCAGGCGGCTCCTGCGGTACCGATAGCGTATTTGTTCCAGCAGCCGGAATCGGGGAAACTGCCGTTCGGCTCGCTAATTTCGAAGCCGTTGTCGCAGAGCAGGTTACCGGCCGCGGTGCACAGGGCCGGCAGCAAGGCGATCAGAATAACCCCTATTATCAGTGTGTTTTTCCATAAGCCGTATTTTTGCCGCATCGTGAGCTCCTCCAAAAGGCCCGCCGAGGTCATTTTTGACGCAAAATTATTAACAACTAACCAGAATATATCGGCACTCAAGCGTAAATTGCAACAAGTTTTCCGGCGCCGCAGAATAGGAGAGAATTGCTTATTATTTGGTTAATCGGCGTTCCAGAGGGCGAAGATGACGTTTGCGATGTCGGTGTTATCGATATAGGGGCCCCTGACGGGGTCTTCGCCGTCGGTTGTATCTTTGAATAGTTTGGCCCCCCTGCCTTTTGCGAAGAACGGGACGAGTGAATTGGTGTGGTCTCCACTGTTCCATAGCATTCCCGGCAGCTTGCCAGCGCCATTATTTACAAGCTCATTCCAAAGAGGGCCGGCGGGGAATTGTCCTGAGCCGGGGCCTGTGATATAGCCGGTTTCGTGGTCGGCGGTAACAATGACGAGGGTTTCGCCCCAATTGCTGTTTTTCTTTACCCATTCAATGACGGCATCGACGGAGTTATTGAAATCGAGCATTTCCTCAATGAGCCGGCCTGACTGATTATTGTGGCCCGCCCAGTCAACCGCGCCGCCTTCAATCATAATAAAGAAGCCATCGGGGTCATTATCGAGGACGTTCAGGGCGGCTTTTGTCATTTCCTCGAGCGTGGGGACGGTTTCAATCAAGGGCACTTTAAACGGCGGGCTGTCGACATCTCCGTTTCGGCTTTGCTGTAGCGTTGCAAATGCCTGAGCGATTGCGAAGAGGCGTTTCGGGGTTGGGCCGGTTGTGAATTGCTGAAACTCGTCGCGGTTTTGAATAAGGGTCCAGGCATCGGCAGTGCCGTCTCCATCGGCATCGGCTCCGATTGAGCCGGCTTTTAAGTTGTTCCAGAGCGACTCATCGATATATTTATAATTACAGGTTTGAGTCGGTTTGCCATTGTCATCGTAACACGGGTGGCCGCAGCCCATAATGACGTCGATTGCGCTTTGATTGACCATTTCGTCGGCGAGCTGGGTGTAATTATTTCTGGAAATGTTATGAGCGACAAATCCGGCGGGTGTAGCGTGGCTGAAAGGGACGCTTGTTATAACGCCGGTTGCTTTACCCAGTTGCTCGGCCCGTTCGACGAGGTTGGGGAGTATATTACCTTTGGTGTCGAGGTTGATTCTGCCGTTTTTTGTTTTGACGCCGGTCGCCATCGCGGTGGCTGATGCGGCGGAATCTGTGCAGCCATTTTTTGCATAATCGAACCTTGCCCAGATAAGATTGGCATCGTATCGGCCACCGGCCGGGTACGTGCTCATTG
Organism: uncultured Pirellulales bacterium; assembly: GCA_964387605.1. Taxonomy (GTDB): domain Bacteria; phylum Planctomycetota; class Phycisphaerae; order Sedimentisphaerales; family Anaerobacaceae; genus Fen-1362. The sequence goes on from CAYLYB010000112.1 coordinate 7,086, forward strand.
CAAGCTGGACGGGGAACTCTTCATAGGACTGGCAGGGTGTGCGGCCGCATTGGTAGTAATCGGTCGCCTTAATGTGGTTGAAGCCGCAGCCATCGGAAATCATAATAATGACGTTTTTGGGGGAGCGTTCTGTGATGAGCTGCTTATCGCTATAGGCCTCACCCTTTCCAGCACAGCCGATTACGAACAAAATGCTGAAAGCGAACGCACCAAAAACCACCGATTTGAATATCGTTGTTCGTATCTTCATCCTGAAGGAGCGATTATAGCATATACCAAGGCTTTTCCCAAGCAGAAAATCGACAGCAACGTCGAAAAGGCCAAAGGCCTCTGAAATTAAATGTCACACGCAAACTATTCAGTCGGCACGGTTCGTCCGAGTCGTCCGGACAGTGCGCCATATACATCACGATTAAAGATAGTATCAAATCCAGTGACCCAGTTAGCGTAAGAATCCTCAAGCCACTGTGCTTCTGTTTTTAACTCGATTTTATCGCACGGCTGACCTTCGCTCAGTCCGCCGGGGAACTTAATAGTCAGGCGGGCGCGATACCGAAAATATATTCCACCACTAACTCCATAAGTCCAGGCGGTGCGGAGGTAGCCGCTCTCTTTATCAATAATTTCGATATCCCAATTCCTTGCTATGGTATCCACTGTTGTCTGCCAGGCCTTATCGCACTCATTATTCAGACCTTCCCTGACTTCGATGACCTTCCAGCCGGGACTGCTCTTTACGAATGACGACGGGGCACAACCGGCACAAGACAACAACACCATTGCCGTTAAAACGACAGTTAACATCCCAAGCATTCTCTTCATTGTATTCTCTCCTTTATTATCTCTTCCAGACTCTGTTTTATCCCACATACACCGGCCAAATTATATAAAAACCCCTGCCTTCTAACCAGTAAATAATACACCAAGTATCAAAAAACTCTTTTACCTCGCGGTTTTCAGCTTTTACTCGTTAAGGGGATATGATTTGCGAGCGTGCCGGGGTAATTGAATTCCCGGCTGGTATCATCAAAAGCATCCTTTTACTTGCAGCGAAATATGCGTATAATCTACTTTTTCGTCGCTCTCGGCCCATGACCCGTGACTCGTTTTTACAGGCAACGCGAGGGGCCAAGTCCGAAGCGACGGTTTTGGCGGAGCGTATATGAGCTATTTTCGGGACAATAT
>CAYLYB010000113.1:0-7813 GCA_964387605.1 uncultured Pirellulales bacterium
CATCAGTTTACCTTTTTACAGACCTACCGCCAGTAAAATTCTATTAAGCCAAACCTAATCGAATTTGTCGAACCCCACGAATTTGGAAATTGTATGGCTAATAAGAAAGGCCCGGATGTTTTTACCCGAGTCTTCAATCATCGCTTTAAAAACTTCTGTCGAATCTAAAAAGGCCAGCCCGCCGGACACGTCCCCTGTCGGTAATCCACTCATATCTGTTGACGAAACTGCTTTCCCCGAATACTATGTAAAAGCGTCGAATTTTATATCTTTTCTTGAGAGCACATGAAATGGACATCTCACATAATCTTATAACGTCATCGACTTCCGACAAAAAACTACGCCTGTTTATCTTCGTCGGCGTTCTCCTGATAACACTATCCTTCGCAGCATACACACATCACGCATGGGAAGATTATTACATAACCTATCGCGTCAGCAAAAACCTCGCAACAGGCAACGGCCTCGTATTCACCATCGGAGAAAAAGTCCACGTCTTCACATCCCCCTTCAATGTGCTTGTTCCCGCGGCCCTTTCATTTATCACTGCCAACACATCTGATGCTCTTGTCCTCTGGCTCTTCCGCATTTTGTGCGCCTCACTGCTGGCGATAGCAGCAATTCTCCTGTTCAATACCGCTCGTAAAAACTCTTTAACTCTGATACCATCCGCCGTCCTGCTCGGCATGTTCGCTCTGGATACCAAAATCGTCGATTATACAATCAACGGCCAGGAAATAGCGTTTATGATGTTCTTTCTCGCCCTTATGCTCAATGCCCTTACTTTACGTTCACGATGGTCGATTGTAAAAATCGCATTGGCATGGGCGGGCCTGATGTGGACCAGACCTGACGGCTTTATTTATATCGCCGCCATTGCCGCCGGATTCCTGATATTTAACGCCGGCGGAGCAATCGCCCAAAACCGTAAAGGCCTGCTCAAAATCTATCTTTATGCCGGCGCTATTTCAATCGCTTTATATTTACCCTGGCTCCTATGGGCATGGCACTACTATGGCTCCCCAATCCCTCACACAATTTCAGCCAAGGGATATACGTTCAATTCATTCTCTACGGGCTTCGGTACTTTGTTTTTGAATTTTATCACCTTCCCGTTACGCTTGCTTTTGGGTGGCACTTCCATCGACCAGACATTCCTGCCGATATATGCTTCCTCATTTGGCGGCTGGCACTACTCGGTTTATGTTTTCAGCAGATACCTCTCTATTCTTTGTGCGCTGTATTGGTGTCTTCCTTTCGGCCGTCCCCAGGCCCGCGCCGTCTCCTTTGCCTTTATGACGTGCAATTTCTACCTCACTCATATCGCCGCTTATCCCGCACCATGGTATATCCCAAGCTGTACCATTTTAGCCATTTTCGTCTTCGCTCATTTCCTGCAGCAATGCCTGAACCTCGTTTCTCTGCTGAAAGACAAAGATTACAAAATCTTCCGCCAATCAATTATTTTCTTTCGCGCATCCGCCATATCCATTTTGCTCATAACCTTATCGTTATTACTATGCTCAGCTTATCAATTACGTATCCAGCAACGAGAAATTGAAACCGGCAACCGCATGCAAATCGGCCTATGGCTCAAAGATAACGCCGCCTCTACATCCGACACTGTCTTCCTGGAACCACTCGGCTATATCGGCTATTTTTCTCAACTAAAAATGCTCGATTTCCCCGGTCTGTCCGCTCCCGAAGTTGTCGCCGCTCAGAAAAAACTCAAATCGAATCTTTGGGTAAAACTAATTCCGGAGTTGCGCCCCGACTGGCTTGTGTTAAGACCAACCGAAGCTGGTCCAATCCAGAAGGCAGACCCCCTCTTGCTGACCCAACTCTATTCTGTGGCAAAAGTCTTCGACGTATCCGAACGTCTCAAAGCATATCGCTGGTTACCGGGCAGAGAATACCTCGCCTACGACCAAACATTCATAGTATTCAAACGCAACAAGGACCAGACCCAGGAATCGAATTGATTTATCCCGTCATACGGACCAAATAAACTAATTAGCCCGAATCTCAAAAAACTCGATTTTTATCTTGCCTTTATAAAACCACTCATTGCCCGTTGTAAACCTTACCGAATTAATACTCTTGCCTGCTTTGCCGTTGAAGACATCGAATAAATCCTGTTCATTGGCAACGTATCTCGAAAGAAAAACACCGTTCTCTGCGGTCGATGGTATAAATCGATGCTCGAAAATCTCGTCATCAGTTGCCAGATACACCCGCATCTCATCTCCCTTATAAAATATCGTCGCAAGCTTACCCGGCAAACTGTACTCAATCCCTACTCGCGCAAATAAATAACCGTCGGCCTGAGGAATTGGAATTTCTTCGCCGATTTTGGCCTCAACTGTCGAAATCGAATACCTCTCGAAAGTTGCAAGCTCATCTTTCTTCCCAAGCAATAGACCTGTGAATATCGGCTTATAATTCAATAATATCTCTCGAAAGGTCGCGGGCTCATCGAATATCGCGTATCTTTCGTCTATTGTATTAACCTTATAGAACAAAAAATCGGGAGGCCTTTCTTCATAGAAGCCGGCGTTTAATAAATCAAGAGATTTGGTATATGCCGAGTATGATTGAAATACAGGCCTGGGCGACCAGTTCATATCATACGCCCACAACAAATTTATGTCCCAGGGAATAACATCTATTCTTTTGTCCCTCACATATTCAACTATCTCCGGCTTGAGCTGAAACTGACTCCTCAAAAACATTTTAAAATCACTCAAGAGGTTCTGTCTGTATGTAGAACCATCGGCAAATACTTTCATTGATAACTGATTGGATCGAAGTCTTTGAGGTATACTTTGTGATATATGTGTACCCTGTGTAACAGTGAATAATCCCATCACGCCGCATAGTATCAACAACAAAATGCGGGGTAATCTCCCAATGTCATCCCCGCACGTCAGGTATATTAAACCGAACAAAAACAGCATAACTGCGAAAAATACGGAAACATGTCCCCAGTCATGCCGAACAAAACTATGCTTGAATGCTATAAAAGCCAATACACAAAATGGCAGCATAAAAACTATCAGGCCTCGTTTTCTCTTTATAAGCCCATATACGAATATCACGTAAAACAAACAAATCCCCGCAACACCGGCAGCCAATTGAGTCTTTACGCCGCCCAGCGACATCGCATAGTTATACCCGGACGAAATTTCCATACTGTTTCTAAGATAAGCAAAAAGATTTGTAAACTGCTGGCCGGTTGCAATCCATATCCCCACATAAAACAACAAATAAGATACCACCATTATCGCAAGTGCTTTGAATCGCCGCCGGTACGCAAGTATTGCCATAGCGGAAGCAATAATTCCCGCGCTCATAATCGCCGCGCTAAATTTAATCGCCGATGCAAACGCCAGGCACAACGACATTATCACCACTGATAACCACAAACGCCTCGAGCCTGCCTGAAACATTATTACTGAATTGAAAACTAACAATCCAATGAGGACCAATTTGTAATCGATTGTTAGAAAGGGCAATACAAAGACTAATAACCCTGAGCTAATGAAAAAAGCCAACCTTGATTGCGCAACCTTTGACAGCAGTAAATAAACGAATAGCACCAGAATAAAATGTACCAGAAGTCCGCTGATATACGCTGCCATCCAGTTATTGACGTCGCAAAAGTTCGGCAGATACAGAAAACCAAGGGGCCCGAATGTAAAAACCACATCCTTTCCAAATTGCATCCCCCGGCTAAAAGCCATATTCAAGCCGATTATCCACGAATTCTCGATGCCAGGCAATGGAATCATTCCCCCTAAAGGTAACGACAAGATTGAAACTGCAACCATCCACGCAATATCACCAAGCCTCAATAATATCGTTCGTCTCTTTGCCCCGCTTCTGTCGTTACCTTCTTGAGAATACATTCGAAATGCCCTTCTTCAAACCGTAAAAATACCACCTCAAATAACTGGGCAGCCATTTGAAAAATCTAAATCGTGACTCTCCACTCGTCCTGTCCGTCCACACGCACGGCAGTTCCGTAATCTTATAATCCCTTGAATACGCCTTGACCAGTATCTCAATGCCTATCTCAAAACCCTGTCTGCTCTCAATCGCTATATCATCAACCATACTCTTGCGATACATTTTAAAACTGTTCGTCGCGTCATATGTTGGTATCCCCGCCAGATAATGCAATGACACCCCCGCCACCCTCGATAAAAATTTCTTAATCACCGCACCTCCCTCCTGCCTGCCGCCACGCATATAACGAGACCCGCACACAAGGTCATACCCATCCTCCATCAGTTGATACATACTATCTACTATTGCGTAGTCGTCCGACATATCAGCCATAGTCACCAGCAAATACTCCCCTTCCGCCTCGCGCAACCCCGTCTTTATCGCACTGGCGACTCCACGCACGGGATTTCTGATGAATTTGATAGGCATAGTCTCAGCCAGTCTTCGGGCAACAGGCAGCGTAGTATCCTCGTCGAAATCATATATGATGTATATCGTATGAGGCGTCCTGACAAGTTTACGAATCGACTCCACCGTCGCCGTGATATTCTCCGCCTCATTATAAACCGGAATTATTATCCCAAGAGCCGCTTCCATCCCTTTGTGCCTTGCCCCGCCTAAATACCGCCTTTTTTAATCTGCTCTTGTATCCACGGTATTACCTCGTCCAGCGCTGTATCCAGGCTCGTAGTCGCCTCGAAACCAAGCAATTCCTTCGCCTTTTTCGTCGATGGCACCCGCTTTTGGACGTCATACTCAAATGGCTCATCGCTGATTAATCTTAACGGCTTGTCCCCCTTAATCTTCCGCCAGATTATCTCAGCAAGTTCCGAAACCGTCGTTGATGTGGCTGTTGAGAGATTGAAATCCGTATTGAGCGCTTCCGCTTTTTCAATGCAAAGTCTCATTCCTCTCGCGAGGTCGCCGCCATAAGTATAATGCCTCACCTGGTTGCCCCTGCCGAGTATATGAAGCGGGTCCTGCCCCTTCAGTACTTTTTGCACTAAATCAGGAACAACGTGGCTCATGGCCAGCTTGATATTGCCCGAATACACTTCGTGTTCGAGCTTGGCTCGCTTTTCGCCTGTTCCAATTGCGTTAAAAGGCCGAATTATCGTATAAGGTAATTTATACTGTTCAAATGCCCCCTTGGCGAAATATTCACACGCAAGCTTTTGAAAGCCGTATGTCGATAAAGGCGGCGGGCACTTAAATTGCTCACCCTCAGGCGAGGGAAATACCAACGTGCTCTCGAATACCATCGAGGATGATACGACGTTTATTTTCTTCAGCTTACTGTTCTTAAAAGCCCATATTGCCGCATCGAATGTCGATGCTATGATACGCTCGTTTTCAGCAAGTAAATCATAAGCAAGCTCGTGAAAAAGCGATATACCCCCGATTACCGCCGCCAGCGCAACAACCTGCTCACAATCCGCTATCAGCCCTTTTAACACCTCGACTTTTTTCGCGTCGTCCTCTACAAATGTATAATTTGGATGATTATCGTAGCTTTTTTCTACCTTGCCGTACTTGCTGTAGTTGTCAATCCCCACGACGCTGTGCCCGTGCTCGAGCAATTCCTCGACAAGATACCCCCCTATAAAACCCGCCGAACCGGTAACAAGTATTTTCATTTATAACCGACCTTCCGTTTTGAAAAACCCCCACACATCGATAATTTTCTTGATAAACTGCCCTTTTATTTCTTTATAAACAGAGTGCGGTGCACCAAGAATTACGATATCCGATTCTTCCAGCACTTCATCCAGCCCTGTCAGGCTGTCGTCGTGTACGTATGGGTCTGTACAAAGCACCTTCTTCGCCTCACGCTCAAGAATCTTTTTCAGCTTGTAAGAAAGCGACTCACGCGCATCATCACAGTCACCCTTAAAAGCCATCCCTAATATCCCTACTGTTTTGTCCGTAAGTGTATTATCCTCTTTCAACCGCTGCACAATGAAATTCGGCAAACCCTCATTAATCAGCATCGCCGCGTGCCCGAGAAAGAAACTGTTATTGCTGTAGGCCGCAAGTTGCATCGTATCCTTGAACAAACATGGCCCCGCCGCGAATCCCGCCTTCGGCAGACCCTTCAAACGCGGATAGTCATACGTCACCGCCGAATATATTCGATAGAAATCGATATCGTTTTGCATTGCGATTACATAAAACTGATTTGAAATCGCAAACTGGATATACCGCCACGTATTCGTAATCAGCTTGGCAAGCTCCGCTTCCTTTGGCTTCAAACATACAATTTCCCCCGTTAAGCTGGAAAATAGCTCCTTCGCCTCCTGCTCCGCCGCCTCATCCGATGATGCCACTATCTGTGGCAGACTCGCCAATTCCTCAAGCGCCCTGCCTTCCGCAATACGCTCAGGGCATACCGATACCTTTGTCTTTTTGCCCTTTGTCCTCAGAAATTCAACCAGCTTGTCCGTCGTGCCCGGAAAAACCGTGCTGCGTATAATAATGTGCTGCTCATCGTGCAAATATCCAAGTATATCTGAAAAGAACTGCTGAAAGCCGCTGAATTTCGGATTAAGATGTTCATCCAGAGGTGTCCCCAGCGAAACGATTATAAAACGCGACTTGTCCACCACCGATGCGTCGGATGTAATATCGAGCGTCTTTCCCAGCACCTCTTGAAGCTGCTCTTCAGCGCCACGCTCTTGAAAAGGCATCTTCCCCTCTTTGACAAATGCAATCGCCTCCTCATTTATATCGTAAAGAACCGTCCTTTTCCCTTTTTTCGCCAGAGCTATCCCAAGTGGCAGGCCCACATGTCCAAGCCCCCCTGCAATTACAACATCATACTCAAACTCTCTCATTTCATCTCCGGCTTCAAAAACTCAACATATTCGACCTGCCGAATTTCCCCTCGTTAGTTATTGCAGGTTGCGCCCTGAACACGCCGCCAAAATAACAAATCCAATTATGCTATATGGCTCTTTGCAATTATAATCCATTCATCACCGTTGGACAAGGCCGTTACCGGAGCATTCATATCAGCAAAACGATACAGAATATTCTTTAGATGTATTCTGTGCATGCATTTTGGTGTATTAGCCAGCATTATGGTGAGGCAATTAAGTGGAATGAAAATAGGCCCGGAGAAACTACATCCGGGCCTTTTAATTATTACTCTTAAAACCTCAATTCAATCTAAAAAGGCCAGCCCACCGGACACGTCTCCTGCCAGTACTTGGCTAATTCCGCAAAATCGGCAAAATCAACATCATTACCGCCCGCAAGGTCCCAGTCCAGGCCCGAACCTGTCGCTAACCAGTCGTCGCAAAAATCGTCAAGGTCGTCTAAGCTCACGATACACGGCGATACCTTTACCGCAATATCCTTGCTGAAATCAGGCAGAGTATACGTCAATACCCCCGAAACAGAATCCGCCCTGCCAGAATCGATAACGCCGCCTGCTCCACGCGTCGCATAAACCTCTACATAATACGACCCGTCAGCCAGCCCCTTCACAATAAGCTGCTCATCCTCGAACAACCCGTTCGCCGTCTGCCCGAACTGGCTGCCTGTATCGTAAATCCATATATAAGCCCGGTCCTCGTTCGACAGCCCTATCGAATCCAGCAGCGATATATTATTCGGCGCGAACTCATAGCTGTTGATATTCAGCCAGTCCTGCCCTAAGTTCTCTACCTGCACCGACTGCTGCCCCGCTGACAGCGGAACTGATATGTCAAAACTGCTCAAATCGTTCGGATATGTCGCATGAAAAATCTCCTCCGAATCGACAAGAACTCGCACGTTGGCGTCGCACCAGCTTGCCGTCTCC
>CAYLYB010000114.1:0-7805 GCA_964387605.1 uncultured Pirellulales bacterium
GTGAAAATCTGCGGGACCATATGAACGACCTCGAACTGATATTCAATATGTTAGGTGAGGCAGCAACAACGGAAATAACGAAGAATAAAGACGCGCGAGGATTTTTGGAGAACAAGAAAACGGCCCGTGAAGGAGGCGAGGTGGCGGGCAAAGCCAGAAAGGACTTAGAGTCGCGGACAGGCAAGAGAGTAATATCTCGTAAGAATTATCTGGAGGGACCTCCAGAAAGAAAGGCATTGCTGGAGAATAACAGACGAGGTTCCGAACAACAATAGACTATTTAATAATCAACTCGCATTTCGATAAGCTTAGGACAGACAGTTAGGCAACAATTTCCAGCCCAGCTCAGAAAACGAATCTTACAGCATTACAATAATATCGAGGCGATAACATTACGGGAAATGATTCCCAACCAGTTAGAGGTTGACCACAGGTTTCCGCAGGTGCGATGGTCTGAAGACGAAACCTACGACCCCAATATGTCTGTGGATGAAATTTACGCGAAGTTTCAGCTTCTCACCCGCCAGCACAATCTTTGGAAGAGCCGATATTGCGAAAATTGCGCAATTGAATGGATTGGAAATGAGGTTTCATGTGGAGTTGGTATGCAGAGGATAGATATAATGCTGTCTTTGTTTGAAAATGACCAGCGAATTGTAATACCTATCGAGCTTAAGGCTTGTGAACCAAAAGAAAATAACGTCATACAAATCCAGAGATATATTGATTGGATCGAGCAATATTATATCCCAAACAGACAAGGCGATATTCAGCCAATGCTTATTGCCGAAACAATGGATAATGACTCCGTGAAATTTAAGCGAGTTACCCAGAGCTTTAAAGATTTCAATAGCTCTAATAGGCAGAGATGTAAAAGTTTAAAATATATGGAGTATAAGATAACTGATAACTCTATTGATTTCAGGATGGTGGAATATTCTTAACCATTTGATAATCCTCCGCGAAACAATCATCACTCTGGTTCGTTACTATAGGCTGCTCAAAAATAGGATATGAAAATATTAGCAGGATAAAATAAATATCAGAACAGATAAAAAAACTTAAATTTAGAACAATGGATGTCAAAATAGAAAGGAGAGAAAAGTGGAACGTAGAAGAAAGAACTTCGCTTATTTAAGTACAAAAATATATGGGGGGAGGCCGGAAAATAAAACTCTAGGTATTATATTTGAACCTAAAGACAAGGATATGGCAATAAAGTTTTCTAGAGCTATCCTACAAGCAGTTGAATATGGCAAAGGCGTAGATATAACAGTCTTTACATATAAGCCATTAAAAGATGGTTCTGTAAGAGTAACAGTAACAGCTCGTAAATAGCTAAAATAGCAATGCTAACCGCCAAGAGATTAGTGGTTTTTTATCATAGTTATTTCTTAATCATACATTTATTCTGTTTTTGTAATTTGACCTTAACTGTCAAACAAAATTAACTCTCTCGCCCTCGGTTACCTAAAAGAGAAAACCTTCGCGGGAATGACCACGATGAGATAGACAAGGGGAAAGTTCAGCGTGCAGCGAACAGCGTGCAGCGTACAGCGTAAAGGATTTAAGTCCGCCAGAAGAATGGCGGATAAAATTTAAGATTTGAAATTTGAAATTTAAGATAAACCCCCGGTCCGCGAGAAGAACCCGTCTACGCTGCGCTTGCTAAGGACGATAAAGGCAGAAGGCAGAAGAAAGAAGGCAGGCCCCGATGAGATAGCAAAAGGCGCATCTCACGGGGCAAACCCCAGTTAGATAGACTCCATCATCTCACGGGGTAAACCCCGGTTAGATAGACTTCATCATCTCACGGGGCAGGTGGCGGATTTCGCAATGACCCTCAGGCAGGCCTGAGGGCTAACCAACCCCACGTGAAACGTGGGGCTAACCGATAAGGAGGCCTGGCGGCAGTAGTTTTAAAAGATTCCTCCACTTCGTCCCGATGAATCGAGACTACGGTCGGAATGACCCCCGCTGTTTTGTTTAGCAAAACAAGACGCGGGGGCAGGCGGCGGGTCCCCCCGCTGTTTTGCTTTGCAAAACAAGACACGGGGGCAGGCGGCGGGGGAGATTAAGGTTATAGGTCTTTTGGAGGGTGAGGGGGTGTGGATTTGGTGTTCTAAAAGATGGGGATATTGAATAAGGAGAGAGGTATTTAACGTTATAGGCCTTTTAGGCCGATAAATAAATGTGTGCCAAAATTTGACAAGAGAGGTTCTTATAGCAATATTTTAATACAGTTGAGATGATTATGATTGAGTTTTTGTGGACATTTCAAAAACGTATTGCATTGCTACAGCCGCAACTGCTGTTGGCCCTGGCAGTAGTAACGCTGGGGGCAGCGGTATTTATTCTGCTCGGCGGGCTGGGATTCAAAAAAGCTCTTTTTGCCGTGATAGGTTTCTATTGCGGAGTTTTCTGTTCTGAATTCATTTTCTACGCCAATATTCTTCTGGCGATTGCGATAGTTGCCAGCTGTGTATTGCTTTCGATGAAACTACAGGATGTTTTCCTCACGCTTTCGGTTTCCGCATTCGTAGCAGTGTATGGCTTTTCAGTTCTTATCAGGCCGTATCTGGATACAAACGCCGAGCTGATTGCAATAATCCGTCAGCTTACAATCGGCGTTCCCTACTATAACTGGCCTATTCTGCTTATTCTAATTGCTACACCAATCGCAGCAGCATCATCCTACTGGCGAGTCACAACGGCTTCTTTATGCTCGGCCGCAGGAGCAGCTTTATTGTTCTGCGGTGCAATCATACTATTTTCGAGGATCAATTTTGACGCCGTCAGACATATAGTTGACAACCGTCAGTTTTATCTTGGGCTTTTCATCGGCGTCGTGGTCTTTAGTGCGTTTATACAGACGTTTGTCCTGCCGAGGGTCAGCAGCCGAATTGCTAGCAGACAGGCCGCAACAGCCAAGGCAAGGAAAGGCAAAAAGCACAAGAAAGGTAACGAAGCACCAACGTCGAAAATCGCCTGGCGCACGTCATAAGGGGCGATACAGGGCTGAGCGAACGGCGGAAGTCGGTGTTATAAGGGAGAAGATTGAAGGAGTAAGAACAATGGATTGTTTAATGATTCTCGCACAAACCAGCAGTGCCCCCGGCCAGTTCGAACAAACCCAAGTGGATTATAGCGGCAGATACGTTCTGCTGGCCTTAGATAAAATCTGGGAACAGATTACGCTGATGACGCCGCTTCATGCGGTTGTGTTTGTGGCATTTGGCATCATTCCTATTATGTATGGGTGGCGAATTTATAAAGTCCTCACCGTAATCGGCTTTGGAATGATAGGCCTTTACATCGGAATGTATGTTGGAGGCCGCTTCGGGGAAGTGCTGTTAGGCAGTATAGTCGGAACGGGTTTGATGGCTTTCGTTGCTGTACCTCTAATGAGATGGGCTGTTAGTATTCTCGGAGCGATTTCCGGTGGGCTGATTTCCGCTGGAATCTGGTACACGTTTCATCTGCCTGAACAGTTTGTCTGGGCGGGTGCGCTTGTCGGAATGGTAGCCGGGGGGCTGATTGCATTCGTTATCTTTAAAGTATCAGTTATGCTATTTACCAGTCTGGCCGGAGCATCGCTAATATTAATGGGACTTTTTTCGCTGATTTACCGTTACGAGACATTTTCACTGGAGCCGCCGACGACCCATCTTAACCAGTTATATTACGGCCATCACTGGTTTCTGCCGCTTTTGCTTATTGGTTTAACGATGTTCGGTATCATCCTTCAGTTCAGGTTTGTCAAAAGTTCCAAACACTGGGATATCAAATAAAAGTTTCAGATTGTCATTTCCACCAGCCTCGCCAGAGGCGGGTAAAAGACGGGCAAGTAACACTTTTTTCACCGCGGAGAACGCGAAGGCCGCAGAGTTTTTCACCACTCCCGAAGGGATGCTGCGCAGGCGGAAGGGCGGGCAAGCGTCGGGTAAGAAAAAAAAATAAGCAGTAATAGTCCTATAACAATCAGTTTATCAATATGTTTTGAAAAAAGCAGGGAAGTTTTTTTAGAGAAACGTTCCATATTGCCCAAATAGTCTAATCTTCCCAGATTAACGATGCCGATACAATTATGAAATGTAAAAAACTCTGATATGGAGATTTGAGATTATGGAAACATTAGTTGAACAGAGGAAAAGTGAGAGGACACAGGTATCCTGGCCTGTAAGTATATGGCTGCCGGATGCCAATCGCTTCTTTAACGGAAGAAGCTCAAATGTCAGCAAGACCGGAGTTTTAGTGAGGGTTCCCGTTGCTACGCCATTGCGAACAGGGACTGTAGTTGAGTTGAATTTCCCGAGGACATTAGAGCTGGCGAAGAAGAAGGGGAGTTTTGCGAGAATAAAGAGCGGCAAGGTGGTCCGTATCGAAAGGGCCAATATACTCGACGATGCCACAATATCTGTTGGCATCGCATTCGAATAAGCCGATTAATAAGTGGTCTTTTCTGCTATGTAATAAGTAAGTGTTATAGCTCATTTACTGTCAGTGCATATGCGAGGGAGAAAAAAGAGTGACTGGTGGCAGAATATGTCTCCGGTCATTTTTTTGCGCAGAAAAAGGATGAGCGAAGAAGGGAAATAAATCAGCCAAAACGGCGGACAAGTTCTGGCGGGGGACAGTATAAGCCATTTATAATCACGGTTATGTGGTTATTTGGGAAATGGCGCAGAAGCAGGATAAGCAAACGGGTATTTCCGAGGGATTGGCTGGCGATTATCGAGCGTAACGTGCCGATATATCACAGACTTAGTTCAGATGATAAACAAGAGCTGCAGGGCCATATTCAAATATTCCTTGCTGAAAAGCGCTTCATCGGATGCGGCGGGCTGGATATAACGGACGAGATAAAGGTATCAGTAGCGGCCCAGGCCTGTATCCTGCTTCTTCATCGAAAAACCGACTATTACCCGGGCCTGCGCTCGATACTTGTTTACCCGTCCGCTTACGTCGCAAAAGCGAGCAGGCGAATGGATGCGGGGGTAGTGGCGGAGGGGGTGGATGTTCGATTGGGGGAATCATGGAGGAGCGGGTCGGTTGTTCTGTCCTGGGATGATATTCGCTCAGGGGCGGCGGATATACACGACGGGCATAATCTGGTTTTTCACGAATTCGCACACCAGCTCGACAGCTCCGGCGGCAGGGGAGACAGCAGCGAGGTTCTTAATCGCCGAAGCGCATTTATTACCTGGGCAAGAGTATTGCATGATAACTATCTGAAATTACAGTGTGAACTAAGCAACAACAGAAAGACACTGCTGGGCTCATACGCGGGTGAGAACCCGGCGGAGTTTTTCGCGGTTGCGACGGAGTATTTTTTCGAACGGCCGAGGGATTTGCAAAGGATTTATCCCGACCTCTACAGGGAATTGAGAAATTTTTATCAACAGGACCCTGTAAGATTTGAAAGACACGCGGGGGCAGGGCCAGTTTCTGCAGAAGACAAATAAAGTAACAGAGCGGACAAAACAAAGCGTCCTTGAATCCTGAATCCCAATCTTCCACGACAAGCTCAGTATCGCTATGATTTTACAGGTGCAGTATTATCATCAAGGCGCATCAGAAGACCACCGCCGGCGAAACCTTAAGGCCGCCTGCGAACAGCAATAATCTGAATCGCTCGCGATGATACTCCTGTTGAAGTTTGGTAATTCAGTAACGACGTCTGTTGCCGCCACCGCCGCCGCCACTGCCGCCACCACCGCCACCACCACTTCGACCGCCGCCATAGCCGCCGCCGCCATAGCCACCGCCGCCACTACCACCACGTCTTGGGCCTCGGCCACCACCACCACCGCCTCCGCCGCCGTGGAAGCGTTTTACCTTGGGTTTGGCTTCTGCGACCTTAATGACACGGCCCATTAGCTCTTTTTCGTTCATTTCTTCGATGGCTTTGAGGGCCTCCTCATTTGAGGGCATCAGGACAAATCCGAAGCCGCTCGATTCGCCGCTGAACTTATCTTTTATGATGTTGACAGATTCGACCTGGCCGAATTCCTCAAAGGCCTTGCGCAAATCGTCTTCAGTCATCTGATGCGACAAATTACCTGCGTAGATGTTCATACTGTTTTTCCTTTCCTTTTTTAAAGTGTTTACTTTAGACGTTTGCGCCGGTTTTTACGGCACAGCAACGTTTATACTCTTCCATAAGACTATCAACCAGCTCTTTTACTGAGACGAGCTTTTTTATTCTGGGGACATTTGCACCGGCGAAGACAAATCCGTGCTCGAGGTCACCTATTTTAGCGTTGGTCAGTGCCCGTGCGATGCAGTATGGCGCGTTTTTGAAATCACAGCTTTTCAGGCACTTCCATGGGCAGACGAATTTTTCCTTTTCGCCTGCAGCGATACGGTCGAGAAAGTCACATCGGATGGCCCTGCCTGGCAGGCCGACGGGGCTGTCGATGATGATGATGTCTTCTTCTGTGCAATTGAGGAATGCCTGCTTAAACTTATCCGAGGCGTCGCATTCATATGTTGCGACGAATCTTGAAGCTATTTGCACTGCGTCGGCTCCCAGTTGCATAATGTTGCAGATGTCTTGGCCTGTGTATATCCCTCCGGCGGCGATTACGGGTATATTTTTTTGGAACTGCTGTTCGTAGGGTTTTATCGCGGAGATTACGCCTGGGAGGAGTTTTTCGAGGACGTATTCGGGGTCGTTAATCTGCTCTTTTTTGAATCCGAGATGGCCGCCTGCCATTGGTCCTTCGACAACGACTGCATCGGGGACGTGCTTAAAGTGCTTGGCCCATGATTTGAATATGAGGTCGGCGGCCCTGCCTGAAGACACAATCGGCACAAATTTTGTGTGCAAACCGCCGAGGGCATCGAGGGGTAGTGTTTTGGGAAGCTTTATGGGCAGGCCCGCTCCGAGAAAGAGGATATCGGCCTGTTCATCGACGGAACACTGGACGAGTTCATCGAAATCCGAAAGGGCGACCATGATATTAATACCGATGATTCCATCGGTATTTGCTCTGGCCTGTGATATTTCCCTGCGCAGGGACCGTTTGTTTGCCTCTTTAAAATTTGTTTTCCAGTCAGGCTCAAACTGGCCGATACCCGCGGTGGCGATAACGCCGATGGCGCCGGTGGTTGCGACGGCTGAGGCAAGGCCTGACAAAGAAATACCTACTCCCATTCCTCCCTGTATAATGGGAACTCTGGCCTTGAAACTACCTATTATTAGCGGTGGTATATTTTCAAAAATCGTGTTCGGTCTCACTAAACGTTCACAGGATTGTTCAGAAGATGAGAATCCAATGGTTTGGCGTATTATAGAACATTGTCGGCGTCTTGGCGAAAAAAAAAGCAGGAAAAGTCCGTTTTTTTTTAACGCCGGCCATAAATTCATTGATGAAAACAGGCAGTAATACATAGTATTGATTGCTTTTTGGGCTATATAGGGGTAGTCTATTTTAATGCGAAGGCGGTTTACAGGGTTTGGAATTAAATTGCGGGAGTGCTGATATGGACGGGTTTTTGATTGGCTTTTTGGCGGGATGCATAGGGGCGGCTGCGGCGGTTATAGTATTGCGAAGAAAAGGGGAAAAAGGACTGCGCGGGGCGGAAGTTCACGTGCACCCGTCGATAGAAGAGCTGCGAAGCGTGGGCGAGCTGGTCGCATTCAAGATGATAACAAAGGAAATTGTCACGGCGGCGGACCACTGGTTCGGGGAGTGGGGAAGGCGGTATCTGAAGTGGCTGTTGAGCGAGAAGAAAATGGCGATGATATTCGAGTTCGAGATTGATTTCAGATACGACCTGCGGAGCAACGATTTCGTAAT
>CAYLYB010000115.1:0-7737 GCA_964387605.1 uncultured Pirellulales bacterium
GCTCTCTTTCTATAGAACAGGAACACGATTATCCCGAGTGCAATCAGGCCGACAAGACCATTGTCACCCAGGGACTTAATTATGTTGATCATGTTGGCAACTATCCCGCTGAAGAACGGGACAGTGCCGCCAAACAGAATCTCGACAGCGACCCCGAGGGCAATCAGCAGCAGCGCTATTTCTGTCACTTCAGCAAGCCATTTCTTTATTTCCATGAAAAACTGCATCTGCATGTCTCCTTAACCAATAACAATGAGTTTAGAAACATCCTGCGGCTCTTTGTCGGCTTCTTTATCTCAACTCCTTTAATATTTGTGGATTGACTGATTAGTCCTAATGCCGGTCAGTTTGGGTCTATTTTTTGATAAGTGAAAAGGCAACCGTGCATTAGAAGTCGCTTTCTAATACTGATAAGTGCTTTTTGGGGCTGGAAGCGTGAAAGTTTGAGGGGATTTATCGAAAAACGGGTACTTTTTGCTTTTCATAGAAATGTATTTGCTGCCGGCAATATTTCAGAAGAGATAACTCAGAAATATTAGTGTCCTGACAGTTAAAATAGGCAATATGGCTTGACTGAGGGTATCGGAATAGGTTATACTTTAAATATGGGAATGGGTGCGATATTCTTTGTTCTGCGAACCTGCTTAGTAGTAGTGATATGGTCGTTTTTTTGGCGTTTAATCGAGCCGAAAACACCATCCGCAAGGGTCCTTAGAGCGGCTATTTTGGTTATTGGTATGCTGATAACCTTGGCCGTGGTGAAGAGTTTCGGGCAGTAGTTAGTTTGGGCATGCCTAAAAAAGGCTGAAATTTTCATTTTCTAAGCCGTTTTGAGCATGTCAGCTTTCTTATCAGAGAAAATCCTCAAAATTGCCGGCGAAGATTCCTTGTTTACCAATGAATGGTGCGTTTGTTTTTTAAGAGTTTTTTTTAATTTGTCGGAATTTAGCCCTGTTTTTTGGTATAATGGGTATAGCGGAGAAAATAAAAAAGTCAGAGTTGAACGGAAGTAGGCATTGCGTGCGTTGGCGGCCGAATAAGGCCTGCCGGAGAATGTGGAGGCCACGAGGATGTCTGTTGTATGGATTATAATTTGGTTTCTGACCTCGGTAGTTGCATATTTCCTGACGGAAGCGGCATGTCTGTGTTGCAGCAGGGGGGCCTGGGATAAAAGCACCAAGGAGTTCGCGGCTGTGTGCAGTATTTTATTAGGCCCGGTGTTTTTGCTGATATCGATTGAGCTGCTGCTTCTGGCTTTGATAGGCACCGGCCTGACAAAGGAACACCACAGGATTTACAAAGACTGAATGTCTTTTGGCGCGTAAACATTTCAGGAGTAAGGCGCATTATGTCTGATCGTATATCCATTGTTTTTTGGGGGAAGGGTCAACTGCAGCAAGATTGTCGGGCTTAGGAGTATGCTTGACCGGCGTTATCTTCGAGTCTAAGATTTTTACGTAAGATTTTAGAATAAAAGGCCCATGGAACAAGTAATTACAATACCTGCTCTCGGCGATAACTATATATACCTTTATTGTTACTGCGGGGATAATGCGTTTGCAGTCGACGCGGGCGATGCCGGCGCCGTGCTCAAGGCGCTGGAAAAATATAAACTGAATCTTACCAACGTGCTGTCAACGCATCATCATTTCGACCACACTGCCGGAATTGAAGAACTCAGAAAAAAAAGCGGCTGCGGAGTAATAGCCGGCGTAAAAGCCGAGGTCTTTAAAATCGACAGCGTGAATATACGCTCAATCGCTACGCCGGGCCACACACGGGATTCGGTTTGTTATTACGTGCAGCCGTCTGAAAAAAATGGTGGTGTGTTGTTCACGGGTGATACATTATTTATAGCCGGCTGCGGCAGACCAATGGAGTGCGACTGCTCAATTATGTGGAAGTCCCTGCAGATAATAGAGGCCCTGCCGGACGATACACTTGTATATCCCGGCCATAATTATACAGAGGAAAACTATGAATTTGCCCTGACAATCGAGCCGGATAATAAAGTAGTTGAAAATCGCTTGCAGGAAATCAGGGAAAGGCAAAAATCAGGCAGGCCCATAGTGCCGTCGAGTATCAGACAGGAAAAAGCAACAAACGTATTTTTACGCGCGGGCGACCCCAAAATCAAAGCAGTGCTTAATATGCGAGATGCCGCTGATGCAGAAGTATTTGCCGAGCTGCGGAAAAGAAAGAACATATTCGGGTAGTATATCCGCCCGTATTTTTCAGAAATAGGGGGCATTTCGAATCGGGGGAAGATTTAAGCTTATGGCTAAAGGAAGTGCTTTTTGAATGGGCGATGCAGGAATCGAACCTGCGACCCGCTGATTAAGAGTCAGCAGACGCAAAATCATAAGCATCCGCAAGATCAAGCACTTACAGAAAACCCCAAAAATGTCTTGGCGTTTTGCTTGGCGCTTCTGACCGAAAAACACCCCGATTTAGAGCTTCAACGGCCCCGGGATTATGCCGACACCTTAGTCCGTTACTTAGCCATGTCCTTGAGAGCCTTGAGAGGCCGAACCTTGACGACTTTGCGAGCGGGCTTGGCCGCAAAGACCTGCTCCAGCTTGGTGAACGGGTTGATGCCAGTCCGTTTGGGGGTGGCCGGCTTATTAATGACGATGATCTTAATCAGACCCGACAAAGCAAAGACGCCCGGGCCTTTCTTGCCCACGGCAGCCTTGATCTGGTCTGAAAGGGCATCGAACACCGACGCCACCTGCTTGCGAGAAAGCTGCGTGGCCTCGGCTATGTTTGACAGAATCTCACTCTTCGTTGCTGCTTTAGCACTCTTTGCCATTATGCTGCTCCTTAATCTGGGATTTCCCATATAACCTTACATATTTTCGCCCAGCTATGCCGCTGAGCCTCATTTTTCAATGGAATACCAAATTTACTTCGAAAAATCAAAATTTTTACTTTTATCTGAAAGTTTTTTCAACCAAAAATGCTCACTAAAAGCGAATCTTGGCGGCTGATTATTGTTTTTTGACGTACCCCAACCGTCTCCATCATCAAAAAGCCGGGCTTTTCAGCTAGTGTAAGAATTATCCAGCTCCTGATAGTACCGCCATCAACATCAACTGCCTGGTGCGGTAAAGGATTTCACAGAATAAAGTTTTCAACATTGTCGCCTCTGTCATCAGGAATATCTCTTATCTTGATTGCCTTACCACTTTCATACCGAGTTTCATCCGTTTCTCTTTGAGAGTTTTCAGCGGCCAGCACCTTTTTTCTTTTATTTAAAGATGTTTAACATCAGCTAAAGTGGCACAGGTCAAGAATTAGAGCCAGCCGTTGTATACAACTGTCCTACAACCTGAGGGCTTGTTATCCTCTAAGTTCGCAAAAATTCTTATTTTATAAGTATTGTAATATCAGAGACTTATAAAAATAGAAAAATTGGCAAACATTTTATATATCCGAATGTCGCCAGTTAAAAAGCATTCTTTTCGCCAAGGCCTGGAGTGGGGGGGGAGAAAGTAACCGGTAAGATGATAGGGGTATATTATATTACCCCTACCCCTTGCAATCACACAGCGAAGCCGCGTTTTTGAATGGGCGATGCAGGAATCGAACCTGCGACCCGCTGATTAAGAGTCAGCTGCTCTACCAGCTGAGCTAATCGCCCGCAAATCTAAAAGGGGATTATACGGAAAATTTCCCGCTGAGCAAGCCATAAAAGCCGGTAAAGTGCCATAAAGTGCCTGCCGGGAATATCCGGCCTGCGATACAGCTCCGGTTTTGGCTGTAACCCCAATTCCTGCTTAAAGTATTTCAAAAAATATTCCGATATTTTTCTTGCTTTAATTAAAGGGCGTCATATAATAATATTGCTTATCAAACGTAGGGGCGAGAGATAAGAGTAGTAGAGAGGAGAAGGCGTTTCAATGAAGCGGCTGCTCGGCATTGCGGGCGTTGTGTCCGTTATTTTGGGTATGACAGTGGTTCGCGCCGGTATGATTATGAACTGGGGCGATATAGCCACGCCGCAATCTTCGTTGACTAATCTTGTCGCCATATCTGCCGGCGGGTATCATAGTCTTGTTCTGAAAGAGAATGGCTCCATTGTCGGCTGGGGTCGGAATGAACATGGCCAGGCGATGCCTCCCGCGGGAAATGACTTCGTTGCAATATCCACCGGCAAAGAGCACAGCATCGCATTAAGACAGGACGGCTCGATTGTGGGCTGGGGATGTAATGACTATAATCAGGCGATACCTCCCGATGGAAACGACTTTGTTGCAGTAGCCGCGGGATTCGAACACAGTATTGCGTTAAGGCAAGACGGCTCCTTAGTGGGATGGGGGGATAA
Source organism: uncultured Pirellulales bacterium (assembly GCA_964387605.1). GTDB lineage: Bacteria > Planctomycetota > Phycisphaerae > Sedimentisphaerales > Anaerobacaceae > Fen-1362. The sequence goes on from CAYLYB010000115.1 coordinate 4,328, forward strand.
TTATTACGGCCAGAGCGATGTACCTGACGGCAATGACTTTGTTGCGATAACAGCCGGGGGCTGGCACAGCGTCGCATTAAAACAAGATGGCTCCATAGTTGCGTGGGGGGATAATTATTACGGCCAGGCGGACCCCTGTGAGGGAAACGACTTTACGGCCATTAGCGCAGGCGAGCATTTCAGTATCGCTTTGAGGGAGGACGGCTCGATTGTTGCCTGGGGCAGGGATAATTATGCCCAAAATATACCTCCCGAAGGTAATGACTTTGTGGGTATCGCGGCAGGAGGGGAACACGCAGTAGCCTTGAAACAGGACGGTTCGCTTGTTGGATGGGGGGCAGACTGGGCAGGCCAGGGCAGTCCGCCTGCGGGCAACGACTTTGTGGCAATCGCAGGGGGTTTGTATCATTGCATGGCATTGAAAAGCGACGGCTCGTATGTCGGCTGGGGAAGAAACAATTATATTCAGGCAATGCCTCCGATGGATAAGGACTTTGCCACTGTTTGCGCCGGCAACACTCACGGTCTGGCATTAAAAGAAGACGGCTCTCTTTTCGGCTGGGGCTCGAATGAGTCCGGTCAGGCCGACGTGCCGGATGGCTGCGATTACAGCGCCATAGCGGCAGGCGCCTATTACAGCATAGCGCTGAAGGATAATGGAATAATTGTGGGATGGGGCAATAACAGCTATGGTCAGGCCGACCCGCCGGACGGCAACGATTTCGAAATGATTGCGGCAGGCAGCTATCACAGTCTGGCTTTGAGGACGAACGGTTCGATAGTCGGCTGGGGCCGGAACAATTACGGTCAGGCAACGCCGCCTGCAGGCAACGACTTTACCGCCGTCGCAGCCGGAAGGTATTACAGCATTGCTCTTAAAGAGGATGGCTCGATAGTCGGCTGGGGCAGAAACGATTACGGTCAGGCGACTCCGCCGGCAGGCAGTGATTTTGTCGCCATAAAGGCGGGCTTGTCTCACGGCCTGGGCTTAAGGCAGAATGGCTCGATAGCAGGATGGGGGCTAAATGACTACGGTCAGGCGAATGTGCCTGCCGGCAACGATTATGTCGAGATAGCCGCAGGGGGGTATCACGGTCTGGCGTTGAAGCAGGACGGCTCCGTGGTCGGCTGGGGTCGTAATGATTACGGCCAGGCGACGCCGCCTTTGGTGAAGAGTTTTGTCGTGATTTCGGCTGGAGAGACTCAAAGTCCCGCTATTTTACTGACATGCAATTATGTGCTGGCAGGAGATGTAAACGATAATTGCAGGGTTGATTTCGAAGACCTTCAGCTTCTTGCCGAGCAATGGCTGGAACCTGACGGCTCCGCCAACCTGGATAATATCAACGGTATAAATCTGTTTGATTTTGCCATATTGTCCAGGAACTGGCGGATAGACTGCAACCTGGAACCCGACAACCCGGCTTGCGTTGATAAGCAGCAGTAGCCATAAAAACTTCAGTTGAAGCTGATTGCAAATTATGGATGCGGCTGGTTAGGTTATCGGGTTGTTGAAAGAAATTCCCAAAAAAATAAAGCTGTGAATAAATCACAGCTTTTTTCTTCTCCCAAATTTCTGCTGGGTTGTTTTATCTATTACGTTTTCTTAATACAGCCGCTGCGCCTACTGCGAATAGCAATAACGTGGTTGGTTCTGGTGTTGTCAGCACAAATGCCACATCCAGCGGCGTTCGAGGTGTGCAATACCCATACGGCTGCACTAACTGTTGGTAATATCCTCCGCACCAGCCAAATGTGTCCCAGAATACCGAAGTATTGCCTACGACATCCGTAGAGGTTTTCCAGCCCCAGTCACATCCCTCGTAGTTCGTCGATATCTGCAGCCAGTAGGTTTGTCCCGCCTGCTGGTTAAAAATATCTTCAATAAAAGAGATGTTATACTGATACATTTCATCGTGATTGTTGGGGTACCAGTGGTCGATATATCGAGGGTCGTAAAAGCCCTGATTGCCGGTGTCATATAATCTGCTTGTATAATTATTGTTCGGATTGGAGTCACTGTTGGAGAAAACACCTTCCCACTGTTGATCGCCGGGTTTGGCGAAAGCGCCGCTTGTATCGTTGTCGAATATCTGGATGAGTATGTCACCCATGTCGCCGACTACGTCATACTTCCAGGAGCCCCAGAAATGGATATCGGTTATAGGTGCATCCGTATCCGCGGTCCAGTCATTTGCCACGCCGTTTCGCCACTCGGAATATACATCCCAACCTTCAGGGTCTGGTAATTGTGAATATAAGCAGGGGTCGCCGGGATCCCAGTCGGCTTGAGATACTGTCCAGGGGACAAGCAAAAACAGAACACTTAACAAGATGCAGAGTCTCGGGCGTGTCACTCCTCAACTCCTTCTTCTATGCGGTGCGTCACTTCTCTACTCCTCCTTCTAATTTTTCGTTGGCAAGAACAATTCGTTTAAGCTGTTATGTCCTGCCAATCACCCTTCTTCAATTGTGTTTAGAATACAATAGACCGCCCGATAATGTCAAGAAAAAAACAGGGAATTATGAAAAGTATTTCACTTTTTTTAGTGGGGATTTTTAGTTTCTATGCTAATCGCAGTTTTTGGCCCGAAAAACGCTATATTAGCAGTTATAGGGTTGTTATTAGAATGGCTTAAAAAGACCGACGATATTGCCCATGTTAACGATTAAAAGGGTCGCCTTATTTATCTAACTTTAGGAACAGGTAAGCCAAGCTCGGCAAGGACCTTTTTCATATCCTCCCAGACCCTCCTGCGATTATCAGGCGAATAGTTACGCAGAAGGTAAGCGGGGTGATATGTGGCCATAAGCTTTATTGGTTTGTGGCCGATGCCGGGCAGGTATTCGTGGAAGATTCCACGCAGCTGGCCGATTGGTTTCGGAGTATCGAGCAGTGTCTTTGCGGCGTGTGCGCCGAGGGCGACGATGATTTTGGGATTGATTAGTTCGATTTGTCTTTGAAGATAAGGCAGGCAGCTAATAATCTCCTCAGGTCTTGGATCGCGATTATCGGGTGGCCGGCATTTCAGGATATTGCCAATCCAGACATCGGAGCGTTTAAGGCCGCAGGCGGCGATGATTTTATCGAGCAACTGGCCTGCCCGGCCGACGAAGGGTCTGCCCTGTGCATCTTCATCCGCTCCGGGCGCTTCGCCGACAAACATAATCAAAGTAGAGGTGTTGCCTTCACCCGGCACGGCGTTGGTGCGGAGAGAGCCGAGGTCGCACTTGGTGCATTTGCTGACCTGCCGGTCGATTTCTTCAAGCTCCTTTATTGCCTCCGGCGCACAAGGCGGGCGTGTGATTGGCTGGTTTTCCTGTTCCATTGGTATTTGGCCTTTTACTATAAGCCCGCCGGAGAAGAATTCCGCCATTTCGAGATGCTGTCGGGCCGCTTTTTCAATGTT
>CAYLYB010000116.1:0-7724 GCA_964387605.1 uncultured Pirellulales bacterium
ACCGAAGAGCCGGTCGAAGAAGCTGTAATCGAAGAACCGTCCGAAGAAGCTGTAATCGAAGAACCGTCCGAAGAACCTGTAACCGAAGAGCCGGTCGAAGAAGCTGTAACCGAAGAGCCGGCCGAAGAAGCCATAACCGAAGAACCATTCGAAGAAGCTGTAATCGAAGAGCCGGTCGAAGAAGCCATAACCGAAGAACCGTTCGAAGAAGCCATAACCGAAGAACCGTTCGAAGAAGCTGTAACCGAAGAATCGTTCGAAGAAGCTGTAACCGAAGAACCGGCCGAAGAAACTGTAACTGAAACGCCGGTCGAAGAGGCCCTAACTGAAGAACCTGTCGAAGAAGCCGTAACTGAAGAGCCGGTCGAAGAGGCCCTAACCGAAGAACCTGTCGAAGAAGCCGTAACTGAAGAGCCGGTCGAAGAAACTCCACAAAAGCAATCTTTACATAAAACTATTGAGAATATAATGTCTGAAGCTATTTCAGAAGTTGTTCCTGAAATATCGGCTTCAGAATCTCCTTTGGTAGTGCCCGTTTCCGAAAAACCTGTCGAAGAAGCCTCCGCCGAGGTCCCGGTTCAAAAAACTGTTTCCGAAGAGTCAGGGAAGCAATCTGTTTCCGAAACACCCCCCAAACAGACGGTTCCGCCGCCGACTACACAAACAGTATATAATCCCCCCGTTCCTTCTGCTCAAAAGCAATTCAAGCAGGAATCGATTCCCAGGGGCAGAAGGCTGTCGAAAAAGACGCCATGGCAAAAGACTCTGAATCGTATAAAGGATAAATTACTCGCTCCAAAGCCCGGAGTCAGCCCTGCCAGACAAAAAATGACTATCGTGATGGTTCCCGTTTTATTCATCGTGTTTATTGTTGCTATTGTTAAGGTGCTTCCAAAATCTGCTTCGAAAGGGCCGAATGTTGCTAATGCAATCACCCCGTCCGGCTCAGGTGCTGCTGGCTCATTAAAAGGACAGGTCAACTGGGAGCTGCCGGCCATATATCCGGAAAGTCTCAGAGACCCGATGATTTTTGGTGCCTCCACTCAGGCTCAGGATAACACCGGAAGGCCGATTGTGAAAGGAATCGTTTATAGTGACGACAATCCTTGTGCCGTTATTAATGACCGAATCGTCACTGCTGGCGAGGTCGTTCAGGGCGCAACCGTTGTAAAAATTAATCCCGATAGCGTCGAGTTCACTATGGATGGTGAAAGCTGGGTACAAAAAGTCAAACGTTAAGTAAAAATATAAAACGTAAATTATGTAACATCAAGTTTAGAAAGGAACAAGTATGAAAAGGTCGACCAAGTCAAGTACAATCTGTTTGTTGGCGGTTATGGTTGTTATGTGTGCAATCGCCGTCAACGCATTCGCTCAAATCGGCGACCCGAATGCCGGACAGGGAAAGGTAGAGGTACTTACCTCCCTCGAAACGCGAATGCAGAAGAAAATCAGTGTGGACTTCAGGGAAACCCCCATTGACGATGTCATCAGAATTATGGCTGAACAGGCCGATGTCGATGTCGTCAAGAGTCCTAAAGTCACCGGAACCGTAACCGCAAAGCTCAGCAACGTCCCGCTCGAAGAAGCTATGAGAAATATTCTTGCTGCTCACGGCTACGATTACGTTATGTCCAAGAATATGATTCGCGTTGCTCCTTCGATTGAAATCACCCAGGAAGCCGAAAAGCTGGTCAACAAAATTTATCGTATCACCTATGCCGATATCAAAGAGGTTGAAAAAGCCCTGAGCAAGTTCATCTCTCAGCGTGGCTCGTTATCAACCAATCCCGGCACCAGCAACATTATCGTGACCGATACCGAGAGCAAGATTAAAGCCATCGACACCTTCATTGAAGAAATAGACAGAATTACTCCACAGATACTCGTCGAGGCTAGAATCTATGATATCACCACTAAAGACCGCCTCGACCTTGGCGTCGAATGGAACGCTGGTACGCAGACCACCTATTACACCGACACCGAAGCCGTCGTCCCGCCCGGAACAATGGGCAATATCAAGACTGGAGATACCAACCCCTTCACGACAGGTATTTGGCGCGGTGAAACAGGCAAGACCTCCGGTACTACAGGCCTGTTGAAGTTCGGATGGTTCAAGGACAGCATCGACATCGATATGATTATCAGGGCGCAGCATAACCTCATCAGTGCAAAACTCCTCGCAAATCCCAGGGTTCTCGTCCTCGACAATGAAACCGCCGAAATAAGGATTATCTCTGAGCTGCCTTACCAGGAGCTCACCGAGACATCAGGTGGTGGAAGCATTGGTTCTACTCAGTTCAAGGATGTAGGCGTAACGCTGAAGGTTACTCCTCACCTGACACGCGATGACAAGATTCGACTCAAAGTTGAGCCCGAATTCAGCGTACAGGTCGATACTGTTACCTTCCAGACCGGAAGTTTACAGTATCCGCAGCCCGTCGTCGATACCAGAAAGGCCCAGACCACGTTGCTCATCAATGACGGACAGACGGTTGTTTTGGGCGGAATGCGCAAAAAGGACGTCAGCAGACAAATCAACAAGGTTCCGCTCCTTGGCGATATTCCGATACTTGGTTATCTGTTCAGGTTCGAGGGGGAAGACACGGTCAATAGCGAGCTGGTCGTGTTTATTACTCCATGGACCGTTACTGAGCCCGGACTTAGCGAGCGTGAGCAGAAACAGTATGAGATAACTGAGTTCCCGGGTCCCAACCCTGATTGGACAAGAGCCGAAAAGAACGCCGCAGAAGATGCACAACAAGGAGAAACCGTAGTAACTGAATAAGCTTTTGTCAGGACTTCTTTGCTATAAGCGAAATAGTCCCGGGGCCGGCTACAATGCCGCCTCGGGACTGTTTCTTTCTCGTGATAATGCCGTCTCAGAACTCAACCACGCCTTTGCTTCCGCAATGCTCGTAAAAATTTGAACTCGAAGCGAATGGATTATTGATGTGTTCCTGAAGAATGTGTGTGTATCTTTAAGAGGCGACGTGGCTTCGTAAACAAGCGCCATCTTGTCCTCCGCGGTAATACCCGCCTCCTTCAGCATTTCCGGCAGCATATCCACCTGTAATATCGAAAGCGCCCGCTCTTGATTTCGATTATCTACAAGAAACCTCTGCGAACCCCGCCTGCGCCCCAGTTCAATGGCCTCTTCACTCAGCTTTTTGCTTTCTTCCCAGCTCGTCTCGCCCGACACCTTAATGAGTACGATGCCCTCTTCTTCGAGATAATCAATAGTCCATTCCATTGTCTGAGACGCCTTTGAATTGTTATTGATATTACTCGTAACACAGTAGCTCACTATACCGCTGCTTGTCAAGAATTGCCTTCACTGCTGCAAAAAATATTTATCGATATTTTTTGATATTGATATCAGGGGAAAAAGGCGTAATATCGGCTTGTATCGGATACAATTAATTTCGAAACCATCTGAAATAAGGAGATATATTATGGATATCACGTCAGCTAAGTGTTTCTTTCTGTGGTGTTCGGTTATCAATGGTGCGATGCTTCTTTTTTCGTCCTCGTTATGCGTCTTCGCCGCCGATTGGATATACGGCATCCACAGCAGATTCTTCCGCATCTCGAGGGATGCTTTTAACGTCGGCATCTGGTCCTTTATCGCCTTCTACAAGTCGTTATTTATTATTTTCAATGTCGTCCCCCTCATTGCCCTGTACATCATCGCCTGATTACTGGGAACAGTTACCTGTTTTCCCTCTTGCCTTTGCCGACAATCAGGTGGATAATAATAGCAACAGGCCCGATTACACACATTTGTGACCTGCCGAAAGGCAATGAACTCGAATCTGACGATTAATGCTCAAAATCGGCAATATAATTCTTGATGTTCCTTTTTTTCAGGCGTCGCTTAGCGGATACAGCGATTACGCTATGCGGACAATTGCGCGTGACTGTGGTGCCCCTCTTGTTTTTGCCGCCCTGATGCTCGCGAAAAGTGTCATCCATCCGCGGGTCTTTAATAATCCGTTATTTAAACCTGGCGCCGATGAACATCCGATAGGGGCCCAGCTCTTGGGTGAGGACCCTGAAATAATGGCACGGGCCGCCAAAGTTGCATACAACGCCGGCTACGATTTAATTGACTTGAATATCGCTTGTCCTGCCCCCAAAGTGCTTCGCAGAAAGCGGGGCGGCTTTCTGCTAAACGAACCTGATAAAGTAATTCAAATCTATAATGCCGTAAGGCAAGCCGTTGATTGCCCCGTAACTATGAAATTACGCACAAGTTTCGATAATCTCTCTCATGATAATTTCTGGGATATCTGTTCCGGGGCTGTCGCTGGAAAGGTCGATGCCTTAATTGTGCATCCTCGCTCTGTTTGCCAGAGATTTACCGGCTCGGCCGATTGGCGCTTTTTATCTCAGGTTAAAAAACAATTCCCCCGCACAACTATTATTGGCAGCGGAGATTTGTTTTCTGTCGATACGATTAAAAATAATATGAATAACACCGGCGTGGATGGTGCCGCCATTGCCCGCGGTGCCATTGGTAATCCGTGGATTTTCAGCCAGCTTCGCGATGGAGACTCATTTGTAGCACCGACTCTTGAAGAGCAGGGCACGGTAATGGCAAAACATTTCAATTTACTCTGTCTGCTCTATGGTCAAAAAAAGGCCGTCAAAATCTTTCGTAAATTCGTCATTGGATATTGCAAACTTCATCCCTCGCGTAAAAAGGCCCAACAAGCCCTTTTGTCGGCGAATAATGCTGAAGAATTCCTCGCCGCCGTCCAACAATGGTATGCCCTTTAACCTGCAACCTATCCCCTATACCCTATACCCTAAACCCTATTCTCTATCCCCTGTCTTCCTGACGAAGCTGGCTCGCTTTTGAACATTTGTTTTTAATCTTCCCATGATTCTTCTGGGAAGTTCAACCTCGCGAATTCCCCGTGATATATCTTTGCCGCCTCATCGTATGCCTTCGCCGCCTCGATTTCATCGTCGAATACTCCCAGATGAATCCTCCTTCTTCCAATCGTTATCCTCGCCACCCATTTCCCCACTCCCTTATGCCATCCCACTCCGCGGTATATCGAGCTGCACCCCTCCTTGTTTAAATTCATATTGCAGGCGTTCTCGCTCTTCGTCGCCTCGCGAAGGTTCTCCTTGCGGTCATCCAAAGGATTACCGTTTATATGGTCCGCCAATAACTCCTTCGGAGCAGCTAATATCTCTCTGTGCAGGTAAATCATTTTCTTTAGCTTGCCCTCGTAATAAAGGGCCCGGCACGCGTATGGATATTTTTCCTGCCCTGATGCGTGCCACTTGAATTTACTCGCCCACTCATAATCGTCGGCATCCACTATTGCGAATTTACCCCTCGTCAGCGGAATATACCTGATTCCCTCATCCATAGGCTGTTCCAGCTCTTCCCGATAACCTGCGCCTCTTTTCGCCCTCCAGTTTTCGCAAACTCCGTTCTCATCCGTCCTTGCCAGCTCCCCGTTTTTTTCTGGCCGGTTCGTGCAAAATAATATCCTCTTTCCTCCGTCCCGCGTTTTTATGCAGAACGCACATTCTTTGCATCTCTTTTTCATTTTCTTATCCTCCGATTACAAATCAAATCTTTTGTCATTCCCGTGAATACGGGAATCCAGTTTTTGTATTTTTGTGCTTTGAATTTGTTTAGGATTTAGGGTTTATGGCTTGGCCATCCCTTAGGGAGTATTTAGGATTTTGCCCTTATATCTTCCGTCCTCCATAATCCGCCTTTTTCCTGTACGCTCTACGCTGTCCGCTGTCCGCTGTCCAAAACCAGTCCCGTAAGGGATGCTGCGCACAACCAGTAACTTTTTTTCACTTCTCCTCTCTCGCGTTAGCGCGTCCCTCTACCCCATGGCGCGAACTTGCGCGTTTGTGTCGAAAATTCGTGTTTTGCCGACCCCCCGAAATGCACTTAAGTGCTTATGGGATAAGGAGTAAAAAAAAATTTAAAAAGTTGCCTTTTGCCCTAAAAGCGCTTGCGCGCTTGCGCTAAACAAATGTTTTAAACATTTGTTTTAAACATTTGTATAACTTCGCTTCGCTGCTCCCGTATCTCACTGTAGTTTCAGGTCTTACAAAATTATTCTACTTTTTAAAATTTTTTTTCACTGCCTTTTTTGCTGTTTTCGTTTGGCGGGTTTACCACCGAAGGCGGAAATCTATTAAAACTCAATGCCGCAAGGCCTCCTTATTGGTTAGCCCCCAGTCCTGTGCTGGGGGTTATCACGGGGTTGATGTCATTGATTTATTGCGTGCGTTATACTCTCCCGCCATCCGTCTGGCGGATAACCAGCAACCCGTAACCGGTCCCGTAAGGGATGCTGCGCACAACTATCAACTAGTAACTCCCTTCCCGACCTGTAACTTGTAACTTGCAACTTGTAACCTGTAACTCCCTTTCCAACCTGCAACCTGTAACTTGTAACCAGTCCCGTAAGGGATGCTGCGCACATCCAGCATCGAGTCTTTCCCCCTTGCTTTCCCGACAATTCAGACCATAATAATACTAACAGGCCCGATTACACACCTTTGACCCTAAGGAAGAACCGCCCCGATGGCGGTAGTGTGGCCTGCTTTATACAATATGTATAATCATTTTTAGGGGTGAATAATGAATTACACAGATATTAGAAAATTATCGTTGAAGGTCTTTATCGCTTTTCTGGGCTTAACGGCTCTTACTGCAATCATCACAGTCCTCAGCGGTGAGTTCCGCTGGTTTCAAGAGAGGGTTTTAGGAACTTCTTTGACTATCACTGTGGCAAGCGTGTTATCGATGTCGTGCGCTGCCTTTATTGAGAAGAAAAAGCGAGTTCTGCTCGGAATGACCGGCATCGTTCTCAGTATCATAGCCGCTGTTCTTCTAATTGCCGGTATGTGGACGGAAGTCGAAAATGAGATATGTTGGAAGATTACGATTACATGCGGTGTTCTTGCTGCTGGCTTTGCTCACGCCTTACTGCTCGCTCTGCCTGAACTTGGCGACAGGTATAAATGGGTCCAGCCGGCTTCGTCTGTTTCAATTGCAATACTTGCGCTTCTGATTGTTGCTTTCGTATGGAGCGAAATCGACAATGACCTCTTTTTTCGAATTCTTGCGGTTGTGGCCATTATTGTCTCGCTGGAAACACTTGTCATTCCAATACTGATGAAGCTGCGAAAAACAACCTCATACAAAAAAGAAAAGCTGGTCTTGCAAAAAATAGATGATGATATATATGAGGATTCCGCGGGAAATAAATATAGATTGAAACCCCTGAATCCCGAACGGGACAGCCCTCAGCCGTAACAGTTAAATCCCGGCTCCCTTCCCCGTTTTTCTCGCCCGCTACCCGCTATCCCCAACCAGTCCCGTAAGGGATGCTGCGCGCAACCAGTAACCAGTCCCGTAAGGGATGCTGCGCACAACTATCAACTAGTAACTCCCTTCCCGACCTGTAACCTGTAACCTGCAACTTGCAACTGTCTTCAGTCTTTCGTCTTCCATCTTCCGTCGTTTTATGATTGATAATTTGGTATTTCGAATTTGTTTAGGATTTAGGGTTTAGTATTTAGGATTTATCCGCCTCCGGCGGACAACCTATAACTTGTAACCTGCAACTAGCAACCACCTAGTCCTCAACTCAAGCTCACTTGGAATCGCAGTCGGGGATAACCTGTAACTCCCTTTCCAACCTGCAACTTGCCTGCTTGCACTTCCTGCCCCA
>CAYLYB010000117.1:0-7678 GCA_964387605.1 uncultured Pirellulales bacterium
AAAATGCCCGCTGCACAAACCTTGCCCTGATGAATCGCGCTCATCAGGCCGGCCAGCCCAACCGGCAGGCATGCCGCCAATACCGTTAATCCAAACCCCACTTCCAGTTTTTCACTCAAGCCGCCGGCGAAGATATTGAGCTTCAGCATCACCATAAACGCGCCTAAAAAGCCGTAGAATCCCTGTGTCCCGGGCAGCACGACCATAACGAATAATGGCCCGTATCGTTCGGGTTTTTCGCTGAGCACGCCGGCTGCGCTTCTGCCCGCTATGCCTACCCCCATTGCCGAGCCGATACCCGCCAATAATGCCGCCAATCCCGCGCCCAGCAGCGCCAATGCCATTCCGTAATCCATCTGACAATCCTCTCTTTCTTAAAACCTTTCGTTACTATTTGTTAGCTGGCGAGATTTTTTCATCGCCCGTCATATATATATGTTTATACTGCTTGACCAACGGCTCGAAACTTCTGCCGCCGCCCACGATAAACTTCGGAAAAAATTCAACAAACTGCAATCGAAGCGTATGAACAAACGCGCCCAGCGCCGACATACCGAGATTGAATAAATGCCCTCCCACTAATATTACTATCATAATAATTATGCCAAGGCCGTATGGTATATTCAACGCCAGTTTTGCGATGACGTTGACCGCCATCGCCAGCCCCGCGCCCACCATACCCAGCGCCATTAATCTGAGATAACTGAGCACGTCGCCGAGATAAAAAATCGTGCTGAAAACGTTATAGAATCCCATCCCTAATCGGCCGCCCCAGCCGCCCTCACGCTCGCTGAAAACCAGTATTATAACTGCGGGCACTATCGCCACCTTGCCGAATATCCCTCCGATTTTCGCGTCAATCAGGCCGAACTTGCCAAGTCCAAGCAGCAGCAGCGAGTTGAGCATCACAAGCCAGGTAACCTGGTCGCATAACGCAGCGATAAAATCCCTTCGTTTGAGATTGTGCGCCAGCGCAATCAATATGCCGACGTTGATTTGAAAATAGCCCAGTCCTATCGAGAGCAGCAAAAACGGTATGGGATTTTTCAGCGGGTCGAACACCATAAGCTTTTGCCGAACCAGTCCCAGCCCCGGTATGAATTGCTGCACGACATCTCCGAACCAGCCACCCGTCATCGCGCCGAATATCGTGGTGGAAACCCCGCAGATAACCAGCATCCACAAGAGCTTCTTATCGCCCTGCATTTTCAATATCAGCCAGCCCGCAATCGCCACCATCAAAATGCCGTAGCCGGCGTCCGCAAGGCAAAGCGCGAAAAACACAGTAAAAAACGGGGCTAAAAATACCGTCGGGTCGATATTGAAATACTGGGGCATTCCATAAAGCCGGGTAATCAGTTCGAATGGTTTCACGGCGTTGGCGTTTTCTATCTCGACCGGCGTCTCCTCGCCCTCGCCCGGCTGAATCTTGTGTAAGCTCGACGCGGGAAATCGGCGGACTATTTTTTCGAGCCGGTGATAATCCTTCTTCTTTACCCAGCCCTCGAAAATCACCGTCTGCTGCGTCGCCGGCGCCGTGCCCTTCGTCTGCTCCCTGCTCACAAGGTTCGAGTAGTGGTCTTCTAAGATTTGAAGCTTCAAAAGATTGCCCGTCAGTGATTTTGCCTTCGAATATCGGCTGTCAAGCTCCTGCCTTGTTTGCTCCAGCTTCTCGTTCGTCTGTTTTATCGCATCCGCTACCGTGCCTTTTACGCCGGCTAAGTTGACCTGCGCGAACTCCGCGGCACGCAGCAGTTTGCCCACCTTTTCCGAATTTTCATTTAACGCCACTATTATGCAGGCGATGCTCGTTCCGGTGGTGCTGATTTGCCTGATGACGGCTCCTTCTTTCTCCGCTTCTGTCCGAAGGTTTTCGAACCGCTGTGCCGGTATAAATCCTGTCCGGCATTTCACCTGCCGGAGCTGGCCAAGCTGCTCAATCTCGACTTCCAGTTGCTCCCAGGGCCTCAATTCTTCCAGCCGGTTTGTATAGTTTTCGATTTTGGCTTCGAGCTTATTGATTTCGTTTTGCGTCTGCAGGCACTGCTCGACGATATCGAGAATGCTCTCATTCGATATGACGTCATCGTATGTTCGCCTGTCAACGACCGGCCTCGGCGCCAGTGCGGCCGCAAGGCCTTTTTGCGGCTCGGTGAAATTTTTCAAAAAGCTGACGCTTTTTTCTAACCGGTCTAAAGTTTGTTCGAGGTCTCTGGGTCTTGTGCCCTCGATTTTCTCTTCGCCCAATTCTTTGCTCACTGCTGCTGCCTCGGCGTTGAGTATCTGGCAGATGCCTGCCTGCTGAAGCGCTTCGAGCAGTTCGCCCGCTTCGCCGCGATGGCTCACAATCATAATTTTGCCCATTGCGACTACGGACATCGTTATCCTTTCAGGTAATCCATCACCTTCGAAATAGCTGCATCCATCCGCCCGTCGGCCTTATCGCGTAATTGTCGGCTTTTTTTCTGACCTTCCGCCTTTAGCCCGCCCGCTTCTGCCTGGCCCTGGGCCTTTGCCTTTTCGACGGCCTGGTCAATTGCCTTTTTCCGGTCTCGCTCGGCCTGCTCCGTCGCCTTTTGCTCTTCGACCTTCGCTTGCTCCGCCATTTTTACCGCTTCCGCTTTGGCCTGCTCGATTGTGTGTTGCGCCTGTGCTTCCGCTTCTTTGATTTTTTTTATCAGTTCCATTTTTTTAGCTTCTTAAAAGACCGCCACCATTTTGAGTGTATCAGGTTATTATCGCCAAAACTCTAAAAACCTTAAGCACTTAATTTACAGTAGTTTATCAACCTTGCTCACGAGCTGCTTGACGTGCTCGAGCGACCTGTCGAACTGGGCCTGCTCATCGCTGTTTAGCTTCAATTCGACAACTCTTTCAACACCGCCTGTCCCAAGCGCCACCGGCACGCCCACAAAATAGCCCCCTGTGTTGTATTCACGCTCGCAATACGCGCAGCACGGTATTATCGCCTTGCTGTCGTTAAATATCGCCTCCAGCATCTTCACCACACCCGCCGCAGGCGCATAATATGCGCTCGAACCGAGCAGGTTGACTATCTCAATACCGCCCTTTCTGGTCCGCTCGACCAGCCGGCCGATAGTGTCCTGGTCCAATAATTCCGTGATTGGCACGCCTGATACCGAGGTAAACCGGGGCAAAGGCACCATATCGTCGCCGTGCCCGCCCATCAAAATACCCCGCACGTCTTCGCAGCTTACGCCAAGCTCATCGGCTATAAAGTAACTGAATCTCGCCACGTCAAGCGTGCCTGCCATGCCGATTATCCTTTTCTTGACGAAGCCCGTAACCTTCGCCGCCGTATAAACCATCGCGTCTAAGGGGTTGGCGACCACTATTACGATGCTCTCCGGGCAAAACTGCGATACTTTTCCGCACACTTCCTTGACTATCTGCACGTTTTTCGCAAGTAAATCGTCTCTGCTCATACCGGGCTTTCGGGCCAATCCGCTCGTAATCACGACCGCCCGGCTGTCCGCTGCCTTCGACCAGTCCGTTGTGCCCGTGATAATGGTATCGTAACCCTGCACAGGGCCCGCCTCGGCCATATCGAGCGCCTTGCCCTCGGCTAATCCCTTCACGATATCCAGCAGCACAATCTCGCCGAGTTTTCTCGCCGCCGCGATATGCGCCGTCGTCGCTCCGACGTTGCCCGCACCGACCACCGTTATCTTGTTTTTGCTCACTGCATACTCCCTGCATTCAGCTAAGCGGGCTATTATATGCGCCGATTGCTTCGGCGTTAAGAAAAAACGTTTTTAACGAATTCGGATAAGCTGATTGGCGTCGTAACCGGCACCGGGGATGTGCGTCTTTATATCTTCTATAAATCGCAGGCCGTCTTTCCAGTAGCCCGCAGTCGGCTTAAGGCCATTGTTAAAGCTGATAAAATACCGGTTGATATTATCTACGAGAACTTCCCGAAGGTATTTACTCGCCATCGAAGCAAGCGAAACGGGCAGGTATTTATCGTCGGCGCCGACGGCGAAATGAATCCGCACGCGTCTCTTGCCGGTCTTCAGCTCGTAACTGCTTAATCGCTGGTTTTCGCGCAGTATCTTTAATTGGGCCTCGCCGAACATAAGTTGAAGCTGGCGTTGATAATGGCTGCGCCCACCCTGCCTGTCGATTACTATATTGATATCCTCGTTCGCGAATTTTTCCGTTATCGCACCAATCAACTCCGCTGTCGCCGAGAATAATACCTTCGCCTTGTTTTTTACAGCCGATATCATTTTGTTATAGTGCGCGACTTCGAGGCATCGGCTCTTCACGCCCAATAGCTCGATGTGATTTGCCTTTAAGTTCCTCGCCAGCATAGCGGCGCCGATTGTGATTGTCGCATCGTCCGAGCCGAGCTGATAGTCATCGATATGCTTATACCAGGGATACTCGCCCAGCCGGTCGAGGCAATCAGGGCATAATGCCGTTACAAGCCCCGTCAAATTCTTCGGCTCACTGCCCAAATGCTCGAGCGCCGCCAATACTGTGCGACGCAAATGCTTGATGCCGATTGTTCTGCTGAATGCTTTTTTGCTGTCGGCTATAAGCAGGCGTCCCCCTAATCCCTTGCGCCTGTCAGCTACGCTTTTTTCCAGAACCTCCCACAGGTTTGCGCCGAGCAGCTTTTCCGGCATGCGAAACACACTCGATGATACTACTAACGGCCCTAAAATCGGCCCGAACCCCGCTTCGTCAATCCCTGCCAGTATCGCCATCCCTGAATTTCCTTACGATGCGTGCCTTTCGCGAAGTGATGTATTACGCTTCACACATATTAAATTGTTTCGTATTTCGCAATCGCCCGGTAAAGCCCGTTTACTCGTTTACCCTCGATTATTGTCGGGCCGTAGCTGTCGTTTCTCGGCTGAAGGCGCAGCATATCGTTTTCCTCGAAGAACACCCTCTTGAACGTCGTCTCATGCGGTGAGGCGAAGCGGATAAAGCAGTCGTCGCCGTTTTGCACCTGTGCCGCGGGCGAGAAGATTACAATGTCACCTTCCTTGAATTTCGGCTCCATCGAGTCGCCGACGACGCGCACCGCGAATGCGTTCGGGTCATGCATATCCGGGCAGCGGACGTAATCGTCGGCCATACCGACGGGGTAATCCATATCGTCGAAATCGGTAGGGTATCCCGCGGCGAGCTTGTTGATGATGGGGACAAGCCGGCCGGCCGATAGCGTTTCCTCTTTGGCCTTCGGCTCAAGCCCTTCGCCTTCGAGCTGCTCACCTAACTGCTCGATTTTGTCTTTGTTATTCAAAAGGTCCTTGATGATTCTGCGGTATTTCTCGATTTGGGCCTCTGACGATTCGTATCTCTCCCGAACGTCCGAAGGCATCCGCTCCATATGAGCGATATGCAAAAGCAGGCCCGGCTCGAAGCCCAGCACCTCTTCGAGCTTCACAAGCAGCTCATCGCTAGGCGGGTTCTTCACCTTGCCTGTCTCAATCGTCGATAAATACGGTTTCGAAAAGTCGACCTTACTGCTGACCTCATCCAGTGTAAGACCAAGCTCTTCCCGTTTGTTCCTTAGTATCTCTCCAAGCGACATAGTCTCACCTCTTCGAAAATTTATAATTGACGCCTGATTATTGTTCATTAAATAACAGCCGTCAATAATTAGTTAGCTGAAAAACGCTTTTTCTGCCTCATTTTTATACCCTCAGCTTACCTATATTAACTTCCTGATAGAATTTGTGATTATTTAGTTGTATTTCTATTTAACTATAATTACAGTTGTTTATGCTGTGAATATTGAAGGGTATTTAAACAGTGAAGTGTATCTCGTGAAGTGTATCTCCGCCGAAGGCGTCCTGCGGAGTGAAGCGTGAAGCGTTAAGAAGGAGCGTAGGAAAATGGATTCGGTAAAGCAAGACACAGGTGTTAATGAGAAACGGATTGTGAAGGAGTATGATTATGAAGATGAAACCGGAAAATTACTGTTCCAGGTCGTGCGATATGAGCCCAAAGGATTCGCACAAAGAAGACGGGGCAAAAGCGATTGGGTTTACAATGTGTCCGGAGTTCGAAAGGTATTGTACCGATTGCCGGAGCTTATCGCGGCGCCTCTGGCCGATTGGGTTTTTATTGTCGAAGGTGAAAAAGACGCTGACCGCCTGGCTGCTGAAGGATTTGCTGCGACAACCGCTCCCGGAGGCGCAGGAAACTGGCACAAAAGTTTTAACGAGTATTTTCGGAACAGATATGTCGCTATTGTGCCGGATAATGATTCGGCTGGACGAGCGCACGCGCAAAGAGTGGCTGAGGAAATTTCTGATTGCGCAGCAGTTGTCAAACAAATCGACCTTCGAGCGTGTTACGAGGGACTTGCTATAAAAGGCGACGTATCGGATTTTTTCGAAGCCGGATACAGGAGGGGACATTTGAGCATTCTTATCGATGAGGCGCCGAGTTACGAGCCGAAACAAAACTGGACGAGGCGGGCCGAAGTCGTCTCACTCGATACGGTCGAGCCGGAAGATATTGACTGGCTTTGGCCCGGAAGGATACCGCTGGGGATGCTGACACTTTTGGCAGGGGACCCGGGCGTGGGAAAAAGTTTTCTCTCATTATATATAACGTCGCTTGTAACGACGGGCGGGATGACGCCCGACAATACGGCCTCGGCGAAGGGCGCGGTAGTGATATTAAGCGCGGAGGATTCGCTTGAAAATGTGATACGTCCCCGGCTCGATGCGCTGGGTGCGGACGTGAGAAAGGTCAAGGCGATACGCTGCGTCCGCAATAAAGACAGCTACGGCAACGTTACGGCTGACCATTTCAATATCATGGGCGACCGCTTCGAGCTTGAGCGGGTGCTTGCGGAAAATCCCGATACGAAAATGGTAATAATCGACCCCATCAGCGCGTATTTCGGCAGCGTCGATACGCACAAGGATTCGAACGTGCGGGCGGTGCTGGCGCCGCTGTCGGAGATGGCAGGGCGGTTCAATATCGCGCTTGTGTGCGTGATGCACCTCAACAAGGGCAACAGCTCAAAGGCAGTGTATCGCACGATGGGTTCGCTGGCGTTTCCCGCTGCGGCACGGACGGTCTGGCTGGTAACTCCGGAGCCGAATCAAACCCCCGCAGCTTCACAGGGTGAAGCAAATCGCGGGGGCAGGCGCCGGCTGCTTATTGCCGCCAAGCACAACATACTCAAAAATCCCGACACGCTTGCCTTCGAGATTATCGATGGCCGGGTGGTATTCTCAGCCGAGCCGGTCAATATCACCGCCGACGACGTATTCGCACCCAAAGGCGGCATCGAGGCCCCCGAACGACAGCGGGCTGTCGAATGGCTGAAGCAAACCCTGTCAGGAGTCGATTCAATCCCCTCGAACGAAATGTTAAAGCTCGCAAAAGAACAGGGTTTTAAGGAGAGAACTTTGCAAGGTGCCCGAAAAGAATTAGGAATAAAATGTTTTCCTACGTTCGATGAAGATGGAAATAAATATTGGGCATGGCGTTTACCTAAACAGGACGGCAAACAAAAGATAATACCCGGCTTGGAAAAAATACTTGCACAAGCACCCGTGCTGCAAAAGTTGTCTGTTCGACATTGACTTAGAAGTACTACTAAGTACTGCTATCTACTGCTAACTATCATTATTAAGTTAAAAATGTACTTAGCAGTAGTTGGTACTAGTTAGCAAAG
>CAYLYB010000118.1:0-7557 GCA_964387605.1 uncultured Pirellulales bacterium
TGGTATTGTCAACATGTACGGCGGCACCGTAATCGCTCCCTTGGCCTCTACCTCACTTCTCGGCACCTGGGACTTTGGTGGTTTGGCTGTCGGCGGTGGCGAAGACAGAACTGCGTCTCCCATTGGAATTCTGAACATGTATGGCGGCAATATAACCGTCCCAAGCTTGGATGTCGCCAATGGTTCTGCCAATATCTATGGCGGAAAAATCACCGTGATAACAGACAGTGAGGATGCCTATGATGTCTTACCGTTAAGTGCTACAAACAAAGGTATCGCAATCTACGACGAAGGCATCTTATCTCTGGCTGGTGACCGTAGTGGCGGAAAAGCATGTACTACATTTCTGCAAACCGAGCAAATCAATGGCTATGGATTCAGGGGTGAAGTATCATACGATTACAATGGAACATACACCAATTTCACCGCTGAGCCCAACTACGGTCGTGCATGGGGCAATCCTCCCACTCCGATGACAAACAGCAGAGGAGTAGAATTGGATCCAAATCTGATTTGGAAGCCCGGCGAATGGGTTAACGATACTCTCGGCCATTACGTATACTTCAGCACCAACGCAGCACTTGTTAATAGTCGTTCAGCCACTGTCCGAACAATAACGGATGCTAACGAAATCCTCAATGTTGGACCGCTGGCGGAAGGCAAAGTATACTACTGGGCAGTAGACGAGGTTAACGACGTTTGTGACGCAAGCCCGTGGCGTGGCAGAACATGGAATTTCAGAACCGTGTCAGGTATAGCTGTAGAACCTAATCCGGCCGATGGACAAACGGGCCTGACCATTTCAGACCTCAACCTGCACTGGGTGAAAGGTATTTGGGCATCCACGTCAAACGGCCATGAAATCTACTTCGGCACAGACTTCGATGACGTTAATGACGCGAACACAGCTGACGGCAAACCCCTTTACAGAGGAAAGGTGACCAATCCTGTTTATGCACTCAGCAGACTTCTTGAGGCACCGGGTTATACGCTGGCTTATGACACAAACTATTACTGGCGTGTAGATGAGGTCAATCTGCTTCACCCGCAGAAACGCTGGAAAGGCAATGTCTGGGAGTTCAGAATTCCGGATTACTTCATAGTCGATGACTTCGAGAGTTATGCCGACACAGATGGGTTGATCTTGAGCTGGCTCACAGACCCGGGTGATGCTATGTGCACGGCATCCGGCAGTAGTGCTACGCTCAGTCTTGGCGCAACCGGAAATTTGCAGCTCGATTATGCCAATGACGGCTCTGGTGCGGGTGACCCCTTCTCAGAAGCAGTGTTGACTTACTCAGCAGCAACGAGATGGGATAACAACGCTGGATTACTCGATGTAGCGCCGAATTCGCTTCGTTTCACGATTAGAGGACAACTCGGCAATAGCACAAATCCTGACTATGACAGATTGTACATGTTGCTTACAGACTCTGATGGTGATTCCTCCAATATCATTTACAGTGACGACCCGAACGGTGCTGCAAGAGACATGGTTGGAATAAATTGGGAAGTCTCACTTGCCGATCTAACCAATCCCAATGTGGACTTGAATAAAATCCTCAAGTTCTCTATTGGAGTAGGTGAAAGGTGCAATGTGGTCTACACTGACGGCGGCACAGGACGAATGTTTATCGACGACATCAGACTCTACACCTCGCATTGTGTGCCCACAAAGGCGAAACCAACTGCTGACTTCAATAACGACTGTGTCGTTAATCTTGGTGACATGGATGTCTTTACAGCCGATTGGATTGAGCATATCGCCGATGCATACACCGAAGAGCCTAACATCGATCCGTGTAACGGGCCGGTCCTCTGGTACCAATTTGAGGGCAACGCTGATGATTCTGCCGGTACCCGCGACGGTGTACTCACCAACCCGAGTCCCTACATGTGGGATGCCACGGGCGGTTATGACGGCGGCGGATGCATCAATATGGAATGGGGCTACAAGACGATAGTGGGCGTACCGACTTCCGTGATGAACTACGTCAATGACAGCACATCAGAGGCTATGACCATCATGCTCTGGGTTAAAGCAGACCTCGATCACGGCCCGCAAAATGAGTGGGATAGGGTGGTCAACATCTGGTCCGCAGGTGCTGAATACATCAGCATACATCTGCCGACACCTTTAGCTCCGATTAACGACTTTGGGCCGGATGCTCTGGTCGATATGAAACCGGACGGCAACGATGCAAGCACCAATATCGCCAGATTGAGCGACTTCGGCAACCGCTGGAACCACTATGCATTTGTCCTGGACGAGGCGACAAACACCGTGACAATATACCACAACGGTGTGGAAGTAGCCTCTTCGAATGAAGCCCTCGGCAACGGCGGTCAGTTCAGATCGCCATCGGAGATAGACATTGGCGCTTCTACCTCAACCTGGGGTTGGTGGAAAGGCAAAATAGACGACTTCAGGATTTACGACTATGCACTGTCAGCTCCTGAAATTGCTTATGTCGCAAGGCAGGGTACAGGCGCACTGTACTGGCCGATGATTGAACCAACCGACCTCGCAGTTAGTGATCCTAACAAGATAGACTTCAGTGATTACGCGGAAATGGCCAATCAGTGGTTAGATGAAACACTCTGGCCGTAATCAATAGACTGTACAACAAATGATGCTCTTCGGGGCCTGCAACGCCGTTAGGCGGAGCAGGCCCCGCTTTTTTTACAACGGGATTTCAACGCTTCCGCTTTTCTGTGAAAAACAGGAATTTGCATTGAAGACATGTCGGCAACTCAGCCCTTCAGCAGATCAAACTGTTCCTTGCTGAGTGACTGTCTCAGTTTCTGCAGAGCCGCCAGTTCGATTTGCCGCACTCTCTCCTTGCTCAGCCCCAAGTCATCGCCTATCTGCTTTAGAGTCTTTTTGTTCTTTTTCACCAGTGTCCCCTCGAGCCCGAAATGGTTTACGATTATGTATTGCTCTCGCCGTTCGAGGTTGTCGCGTATTACCTGGATAAGGTCATGCCTTGCCCTTTCCACGACCGACACATCCACTGCCCCCGCCTTCAATTCCTCCTGAATCCTGCTCATCGCCGGCTCTTCCCTCTTTGCCCTGGCCCTTTGTCCGGGTATCATGTGGGCTAAATCTTTGCTTATGGCCCAGCCCGCGTATGTCGCAAACCTGAATCCCTTCCTATAGTCGAATTTCTCCACCGCCTGCATCAGCAAAACATTGCCCTCACTAACCAGGTCCGCAAGGTTTGCGCCGGTTATAGTGTGCTTGTTGGCAATGCTGACTACCAGCCGAAGATTCGCCTCGATTATTATCCTTTTAACCGCCTCGGCCTCTGCAAGAAACCTCTCTATCTCATCCAGCCGGGAACTGGAAACGCCACTGCCGATATGCTCTCTCGCTTTAAAAACACGATACTTTAAATAGTTATATTTCCTGAAAAATTCCTTCTCCTGCTGCCTGTTCAGCATCAGCGTATTTTTAAGCCCCTCAAGGTACTCCCCCAAAGAATGTCCGTCTCTCAACGAAAGTAACACCCCAGTTTCCTCTTCCCCCGATTGCTCCATATCAATCTTATCACCCAGTATTTCCCTCTCAGCATCACTTCTGAGAAACTCATCGCTTTCAATAAATTCAATCTTCCTTGCCAGCAATGCCTGTATCCTTCGCTGTTTCAAGATCCTGTAAACAGAGCTTCTGCTCTTCTCGAACCTGTTCATCAGTTCCCTGATACCTGCACCCTCCCTATAAAGCCGGTCTATTTCCGCCGCTTCAGAAGGGCTAAGCTGACCCACCGCCTGTCGAAGCCTGCCTGCCTTGTCGGGATTCGTTTTCTGATAGCTCAACAGCACATATCGAATCGTCTCCTTCCCCCTGCCCGTCTCTTGCGCTATCCGCTGTATTATCCTGTGCCTGCTCATATTGCCCTGGCTGCTCAGAGCGCTCGCTCGCTCTATTATCTCCTGCTTCTGCTTCGCCGAAAGTCTCACAAATCGTTTGGCCTTTTCAGCCAGCGCAGCATGTTCCACGAAAAATTTATCCGCCGCCGACCGCAAAAAACCGAGCCGTTTTCTGCCGTCTTCAAAAACAAACTTGCGCGCACGAAGACCCCGTTTTCGCCACCTGTCTATTGTTTTTGTCGAAACGTCCAGCTTTTCCGCAAGCTGCTCCCTGCTGTAAACCTCCTCGCCCTGCTCCTGCACAGAAGGCGCGACCTGACCGCTCAACTTCCATATAAAAATCCGCAAATCCTCCGCCAGCCCATCTCCCCTTATAAGCCGGCGCCCCTCATCCCCTTTGGGCCGAAAGCCAGTGATTTTAAAGCACACAAACTCGAAAGGATACTCCCCGTCCTTTTGAATCATATCGAGAAGCTGCTCGGCCCTTTCAACCTGCTTTTGCCGCTTCGACGCGGGCGCAAAGCGAACCTGAATCAAAAGCTCCGCCAAATCCTTGTCTCGTATCTGCCTCATATAAAACCAATTTTATCATCCCCGGCGCAAAAAAAACAGCACCCTTACGGTGCTGTTGTTAACGTCCCGCTGATAAATTCCGCTCACGCAATCAGCCGCTTCGCCAAATCCACCGCCGACGCCGCATCCGCAGCATAACCGTCCGCCCCTATCTTATCGGCGTAATTCTGTGTTACCGGTGCCCCGCCTATCATCACCTTTGTCTCTAATCCCGCCACCTTAATCGCCTTCAGCGTCTTTTCCATACTCGGCATCGTCGTAGTTAATAATGCGCTCATGCCAACCAGATGCGCACCCGATTCTTTCACCTTCTCTATAAATTTCTCCGCCCCAACGTCAACGCCAAGGTCAATCACCTCGAACCCCGCGCCCTTCATCATCATCGCAACAAGGTTTTTGCCGATATCGTGCAAATCTCCCTTCACCGTCCCGACAACAAACTTGCCAATCGGCTCAACGCCCGCCTTGACAAGCTCCGGCTCCAATACCTCCATCGCCGATTTCATCGCGCGTGCGGAGATGAGAACCTCCGGTATATAAACCTCGCAGTTCTTAAAACGAACACCGACTATTTCCATACCCCCTATCAGGCCCTCGTTCAAAATCTGCTCGGCCGGCATCTGCTCGGCGATTGCCTCTTTTGTGATATTTACCGCTGTTGCCTGGTCTCCTTTTATCACCGCCTCCGCCAATGCCTTCAAGTCCGCCATCTTTTTATACGCTCCTAAAAGTCTTGCTTGGCTTAAAGATTCTCATTCCCCATACAATGTATTATTAAACAATACCAAAAACGCCAAAGCAAGCATTAAATCCCGATTTTCACGCCCCCCAGCTTATGAATTGCCTGTGGCTACGCCTTTACAAACGTAAATTTATGCGAATCCGCATCGATTCGTATCTTATCGCCGTCACCGAACTTACCCGCTAAAAGCTCCGTCGCAAGCGGGTTCTCTAATCGCTGCTGTATCACACGCTTCAAAGGCCTCGCCCCAAAACTGGCATCGTAGCCCTCGTCCATAATAAGCTCCCTCGCCGAGTCTCCGAATTCAAGCTCGATTTTCCGTTCACCCAGGCGATGTTGCAGATACCGCAGTTGTATATCCACGATTCTCTTCAGGTCCTCACGCGTGAGCATATGGAAGACAATCACCTCGTCAATTCGATTCAGAAACTCCGGCTTGAACACCTGCTTCAAAACATCCTTCACGTGCGCCTCAATCTCCCAGTCCGCACCCGATTCCTCCGTCATTTTCTGTATCTGCTCGCTGGCGATATTGCTCGTCATAATAATCACCGTGTTCTTGAAATCCACTGTCCGCCCCTTACCGTCGGTCAGCCGGCCGTCATCGAAAACCTGCAGCAGCACGTTAAATACATCCGGATGCGCCTTCTCAACCTCATCCAAAAGCACAACCGAATACGGCTTTCGCCTCACCGCCTCCGTCAATCGCCCACCTTCCTCGTATCCCACGTATCCAGGCGGCGCACCAATCAATCTCGCCACCGAATGCTGCTCCATAAATTCGCTCATATCTACCCGAATCATCGCGCCGGGGTCGTTGAATAAAAACTCCGCCAGCGCCTTCGATAATTCCGTCTTGCCCACACCCGTAGGCCCCAAAAACAAAAACGTCCCGATAGGTCTGTTCGGGTCCCCCAACCCCGCACGGTTCCGCCTAACCGCGTTGCAAAGGGCGCTAACCGCCTCACTCTGCCCAACAACTCGCTGTTTTATATGCTCCTCCATCTTCATCAGCCGGTCCCGCTCGCCCGTCAACAGCCGCGACACAGGCACTCCCGACCACTTCGACACCACCTCCGCAACGTGCTCCTCCGTAACCTCGTTATGCACCATCGTCCGCTCGCTCTTGACAAGCTCAGCTTCCTTTGTCTCGAGCTCTTTTTTCAAATTTGCGATTGTCTCGTATTTCAATCTCGCCGCATTCTCTAATTCGCCCTTGCGCTGCGCCTCCTCGAATTGAATCTGTGCCTCATCGATTTTTTGCTTCAATTCCTTTATCTCGTCGATTTCGCCCTTCTCCCGTTCCCACTGGCTTGTCAGCGTTCTGTCCTGCTCCTGCAACTGGGCCAGTTGCTTCTCGGCCTTTTTAAGCCGGTCCCTGCTGGCCTCATCCGTCTCCTTCTTCAGCGCCTCACGTTCAACCTGAAGCTGTATTATCCGCCTGCGAATATCATCTAATTCCGATGGCAGCGAATCGTTCTCAATCCGCAGCTTCGACGCCGCCTCGTCAATCAAATCAATCGCCTTGTCAGGAAGCCATCGGTCTGATATATACCGGTTCGACAATGTCGCCGCCGCAACAAGCGCAGAATCCGTTATCCGCACCCCGTGATGAGCGTCATATCGCTCCTTCAGCCCTCGCAGAATCGTGATGGTATCCTCCACGCTCGGCGCATCTATAGTAATCGGCTGAAATCGCCTCTCCAAAGCCGCATCCTTCTCTATGTATTTGCGATACTCATCTATCGTCGTCGCGCCAATGCACCGCAGCTCCCCCCGCGCAAGCGATGGCTTCAAAAGATTCCCCGCATCGACAGCTCCTTCTGCTTTCCCCGCGCCGACCACCGTATGCAATTCGTCTATAAAAAGTATTATCTGCCCTTCCGCCGTGATAACCTCTTTCAATACCGCCTTGAGCCGTTCCTCGAACTCGCCGCGAAACTTCGTCCCCGCTATAAGCGAACCCATATCCAGCGCCACAATCCTCTTATTCTTCAATCCTGTCGGCACGTCCCCCGCCACTATTCGCTGCGCCAATCCCTCCACAATCGCCGTCTTGCCCACCCCCGGCTCACCAATCAACACCGGGTTATTCTTCGTCCGCCGGTTCAATACCTGCATACACCGCCGTATCTCTTCGTCCCTGCCGATTACCGGGTCTAATTTGCCCTTCCTCGCCATCTCCAATAAATCAATACCATATCGCTCAAGCGCCTTGTATTTCGCCTCCGGGCTTTGGTCCGTTATCTTCTCTCCCCCGTGAATCTCTTTTATCGCCTTTTCTACCTCTTCGGGCGTTACCGAATTGACCTGCAAAACCTCCTTCGCCTCGCTTGTCACCGCCGCTAATGATAAAAGCAGATGCTCCA
>CAYLYB010000119.1:0-6689 GCA_964387605.1 uncultured Pirellulales bacterium
TGACAATAGAATGGCCTGTGCATCAATACTCGTGCGCAGGCCATTTTTATTCTCAAACCATTTTTTCAGTAATGCTTATGGAAAAGCAGAGAGATTTATCATTCGATGCATTTAGAGGGCTGGCGATGATTGCCGTTGTCGCTATTCACTCTATTTACTTTGGAGGCTCTCCCCTCGATAGTGGTTTTGTGTATTATCGACAATTCCTGAATTTTGCTGTTCCGGTTTTATTTTTTATGGCGGGATATTGGGCTTCGGTCAAAGCAATTGGATCATTAAGGGAATACAAAAATTTTCTGGTAAAAAGACTTTTCCGTATTTTTATTCCATACTTGTTTTGGTCGTTTATTTTTCTTGGATATTCAACTTTCAAGGAAGGGCATATTAATAAGGATGAATTTATATTTAAACTTTTAACAGGTGGGTCATGTATGGGTTATTACTTTATCATAGCGATTGCCCAACTTTATATAATGACTCCTTTGTTGCAATATATAAATCGCAAGTTAGGTGAATACGGCTTGATATTAATTCTAGCACTTAATGTGGGAAGCATATTTCTTCTATACCTTTCGAGATTGTTCCATGTGATTTTGCACCTTCCAGCCGCATTGCCCTTTTATTCGTGGATCATATATTATGAAATAGGATTATTCATAGCAGATCGCAAAAGAATGTTGCCAAATACAACCCAAATACGATTTTGTACTTTAACGGCTATAATAGTGTCCTTTCTTATTTCGATGCTGGAGACAACGATTATAATGTCGCAATACGGTAATACGCCTTTTATTACTTCTGCTGCAAAGTTCTCATGTCTTTTGTATTCTGTTTGTATCATTTTTGGCTTTCTTTTTTGGAGAGAATATTTCAGATATTTGCCAAGAGTTCTAAACATAATCGGTCGTTATTCTTTCGGTATATATCTTATACACATAATTATTCTTAGTAGAGTTGTCTGGTTTTTTAAGGTATTTGAGATAGTTCCTTCTTTTCAGCCATTGTATCAACTTATGCTTGTAATATTAACGATGGCGATATGTCTTGTTTTGATCGGTACTACAAAAAAAGTGCTCCCAGAGTTTTTTTGTAGCAGGGTATTAGGTTTTTGAAGTTTTTTGTATAATCATGTATGCGCGTTAGTTGTTATATTAAGCAGAATCAAGGCCAAGAGTATGTCACGGAAGTCGATTTGAGGAGGTGTGAAATTAATGAACATTTTTAAGCAAAAGCGGGGATTGAAGTTAGTTTTACCAAATGTATTGCTTTTGGTTTTTTGCGTGCCATTGTTGGCGGCTGATATTACAAAAATAATGCCTCTGGGTGATTCTATAACACGGGGCTGGTATGGTTCTGATTATGATTGGGGCTATAGACAGCCATTATATGTCAGTCTAACAAACGATGGTTTTAATTTTGATTTTGTCGGGAGCAGAACGGACGGTGGTTTTGCGGATCCGGAACATGAGGGTCATGATGGCTGGCGTGCCGATGAGATATTAAATGGGCGAGTAAGCGATCCTGGTGCAGGCAAGCTTGAAGATTGGCTTTATGAGCACGAACCTAATATTATCTTGCTTCATATTGGCACTAATGACATTACCGTGGGAAATCAAGATGCCGAGGAAGTCAATGATATTTTAGACGTGATTGATGTTTATGAGTCTAACAGTAGCACGCATGTTACAGTAGTCTTGGCTCTTATAATAAACAGAGCAATTTACAGCCCCGCCACAACAGCGTATAACATTGATGTTAATTCCATGGCTCAGGATCGTATTGCCAGTGGAGATGATATTATCGTTGTAAA
Source organism: uncultured Pirellulales bacterium (assembly GCA_964387605.1). Lineage (GTDB taxonomy): Bacteria > Planctomycetota > Phycisphaerae > Sedimentisphaerales > Anaerobacaceae > Fen-1362. Next base: position 1,811 of record CAYLYB010000119.1, read on the forward strand.
CATGGAAAACGCTTTAAATTACTCAACGGATATGGCAGATAACCTGCATCCTAATGACAACGGCTACGTCAAAATGGCGGGTGTTTGGTACAATGCCTTGGTTGGTTATTTCAACAGGAAAATATTAACATGCTCCTCAACGGCGGGAGGTTCAGTGACAGACCCTGGAGAAGGAATGTTCCGATATGATGATGGAGTTGAAGTCAACATCGTAGCTACGGCCGATTTGTATTATCACTTCGTCAACTGGGATGGAACCGCGGTTGTTGCTGGAAAGGTCTCCGATCCGAATGCCAGCAGCACCATAGTTACTATGGATGCAGATTATACGGTAATAGCCAACTTCGCTACAGATAATAGGATGTTAACGACATCATCAACTGCGGGAGGTTCAGTTATTGACCCAGGCGAGGATAGCTTCAGTTACCCTTGCGGTACTGAGGTGAATCTGGTTGCTCTGGCTGATTGGGACTACAACTTCATTGGGTGGACGGGTAGTGCGGTAGATGCCAATAAGGTAGCTAATCCCGACTCAATCAGCACGATTGTTGCTATAGATGACGATTACACGGTGACAGCCAACTTTATCAGAGATAAACTTGGAGAGGTGAACCAGCGATTGGAGTTGACTGCGAGCGGGATACATAGTGACTTTCTGGCTTTTTACAACGCTAACGGCTGGGGACTTGATATAACAAAGGATTTCGCAGCGAAGGTGGACTTTCACTATAGCAGTATTAGTGCGGAAGAAGGATGGATTGGAATCAGTATCGGAGACGATGTTAATCATGTATCAATATCAGTCGGATCCGACAGCAATGATTCTTATTTCTATTATGAGGCGAACGTTGATGGCAATACGGTCTCTGAACAGGAATCCAGGACTGCCGATGACGGAACATTGTACATTTCTTATGACCCGAACACGAAGGAATTCTATCTGAGCCACACTGAATTTGGCAGCGAGAATGCCCATGTCTGGTCGCCGCCAGATGCAACTCAAGGACAGTGGTCATTGCCTGTTGCGATATCTTTTGGCGGTGGTTCTACGGGAGTGACCCTCACTTCAGGCGAGGCGTATCTGGAGAATTTTGTTATGACAGAAGCGGCACTTGTTCACTGGCCTCCAGCGACTGATATAGACCTTAATGGTTTCGTTGAGATGTATGACCTTGATATAATTTGTGACAACTGGCTTGGTTCTGGCGATGGGGATATCGACAACAATGGAAATGTGGACTTTTTTGATTATGCCGAATTCGGCTTGGCATGGTAATATTGATGTAAATAAGGGTTCGATTACGTTTTAGTCAGAGCGATATTGCTGTCCTGTAAACTGCCATTATGAGTCGGCAGAGACTTTTCTAATCATTTTTGCCATACAGCCATTGTTCGTCGGCAAATTCGCCTGCGAGATAAAGTCGTATCGAATATAGCTTGATAATGATTAACGTACGCTCAAGCTTCCGTCTGTTTCCCGGGATTTGCTGCCCACAATCTAAAAAGATGAGCTATATTCCCTTGGGGACGATATAAATCTCTACACGTCTATTCTGCGGATTGCCTTTTTTGTTTGGCTCATTTGGAACGACAGGTCTGTATTCCCCAAATCCTCGGACGCTTGCTCGCTCAGATGCGATACCATTACCTGTCATGACATCCAGTACGGATATTGCTCGGTGAGCCGACAGGTACCAGTTGTTGGGGTGTTTGGCACGGGTCTCGGGCTTTAAAACAGGCACGTCATCAGTATGCCCGGCGATGATTATGTCGAATTCCTTGCCCTGTTCGGTATTGAGTATTCTGCAAAGCGCCTTGACTGCCTCTGTAGCAGTAGGTGCTACTTCGTCACTTCCCTTTTCGAAAAGCAGGTCGCTTTTGAATTTGACAATTCCCCTTTCAGCGTCGAAAGTAACCAAATCGCTGCCTCTTGCCCAGTCTTCGAGCATGGAACTTAATTCAGCCGGTAGCTGTGTAGCACCAAGCAGTTGTTTCTGCATCGCGTCAATCAAAGCCCTTTTCTTTGCAAGTTCTTCTTCGAGAGCGGCGACTTTCTGCTGCAGCGTATTCATCTCGACGCTGCTTCGTCCCCCTGTGGCATCGAGTTCTCGTTTCAGTTTATCAAGCTCAAGCGCTGCTGCCTGATACTGGCTTTCGAGTTCTCTTATGCGTCTTTCCTGTGCGGCATTTTGCAGTTTAAGGTCTTTGTAGTCCTGCTCAGAGACACATCCGCTGGTGATTATCAATAAAGCACATACAATACCGGTTACTGTGATTGTGGCGAGTCGCATCTTCCCATCCTTTCATGTGTATCAGACTTAAAAATCCTTTTTATTCGTCAAAACCCAAATAGTCATCATTTTGAATGACGGCCTGCCAAAGCAATTTTTTTAATTGCCGTCAGCGCGATAAATAGAACCGAAATAGTAGAACCAGTCAAGGGCAAAGTTGTAAAATATTGGTGAGCAGGAGGGCTGGATGGGATGGTTTGCATAGGAACAGGATTCTCTAAGTTTCGTGCCTGATGGGAGATAGTGTAAGGGGCCGCTTGGTGATTTTATCGGTCTTGTCCTTATGGGAAACGTCAGGACAGAGTTATTGTGCGATATATAATGCTCTATTGGGGTACTATTTATGCAGAGTTACGTTGTTTCCCGAAGATTATTTGTTATTGCTATTATTCTTCTGATTCAGGTAATAGCTACTTCTCTTTCTTTGCTTTCTTTACCTTAGGCGGTTTTTCTTTCTTAATCTTGGGCTGTTTAGGTGCTTTCTCACGACCCATCATCGCTCCTGCCCCGACAATTACAATCGATGCCACGGCCAACCCGATAGCAATGTACCAAATCAACCCCTGAATACTTTTCAAAATCCCCGGCATTACTTCTCTTAAGCCCGCGATAGTAACTACTAAGGCGTAGATGACGGCCAGGAACGGTATAAACAACATAATTCCCATCGCATTGCTTATTGCATCAGGTTCGGGTTCGAATCTTGCCTGTGCAGTTGCTGCTATTATTGGTGCTGTGAGCTGCGGTTCAGGGAATTGCGCTTCTGATAGCATCTGGTCCGCTTCGGCAGCCACTTCCATAGCAGAGCCTTCCCCCGGCCGTGCTGCGGCTGCGGCCTGGCCTTCTCCGCCGGGAGTGTAAATTTCATCGAGTATTCCGCCAAGTGATGTGTCATCGGCCTGCAGCGACAAATCCAGAAGCCCTGAGCCGCTGCCGAATGTATCAAGACTTACGTCTTCTTCTATTTCTTCGAGAGATGCTTCCTTTGATGGTGATACTGGTGTTTCTCCAAGTCCCTTGAATGTCTCATCGCCCATATCATGTAATGCGTCGGCTGCATCGGTTTCTCCCAACACCTTTATTCCTTCTTCTACTATTGCGGTGTCAGCGTCGGATAATTCAATTTCCTCATTGCTTGTGCCGGGCTCTTCGGGTACGAGTAAAAGCTCTTCGTCTTCAGATTCTGGTTTTACTGCCTCGGCTTTTTCGCCTTCCGTTTCGATTGCCATAGGCCCGATTTCATCTTCTGCTGACTCTATTTCAGGAGGAGTGGTTTTTTCACCCTCCGTCTCACTTTCTATAGCGTCAGCTCCAATTTCTACCAGCTCTGGTTGTTCTTCAATCGGTACTTCGATTTCTTCACTGGTTGATGCGATATCCTTATCACTCATAAGCGAGTTAACTTCGTCGACCTTGAAAAGCAGGTTTGGGCCGTCTCGGAACTCTCGAAGCCGGCCGCTCTTGACGAGCTCCCGAACCTCATCTTCGTTTTTGCCGAGCTTTTCAGCTACTTCTTTTAAGGAATAGAACATACCAGCCATCTTTATATTTTCTCCGAAAGAGTCTTTTTGGGAATCCCTTCAATTCGCCATGCCCATCCGACCTGGCTCATCCCCAAAAACAGGTTATAAATCTATTCGGCCTGTTTTATTACCCAGGTTTGTTTATTTTAAACTTCCTTCAGCAGCACAGAGTTTTATGCTGCTTAGCATTGCCCTGGATATATCGAATTTATTATACCTTTTAAACTGCTCAAATGCAAGCATTTCTATGGAAATACGTCCTATAATGTTAAGCCTCAAATAGTTGAGGATTGATTTAAACCATTTTTGATTTAATAGCTGGGTATGGTCAGGCCCTTAATGGCGATTTTTGTTAGTTCCATCCAGGTATGCTATCTCGTTTCGCGTCAAAGGCCTGAATTTACCTATACCGATACCACGACAGTCGATTTTACCTATTTTAATGCGTTTTAATGACTTGACAGGCAAGCTGACTTTTGCCAGCATCCTGCGAACCTGCCGGTTAAGGCCTTCACTAACCTTTACCTCGACAAGTGAACGATTGTGGCCTCGTTTGAGGATTTTAACTGAGGCCCTGGAAGTCCTGCCCTCAGCGAGCCAGATACCCTTTTTTAGTTTTTCTACTTGTTCACCTTCGATGTGGCCTTTTACCTCAGCGATATAGGTTTTGGTCAGCTCGTATTTTGGATGCGTCAGTCGATTTGAAAGTTCAGTATCATTTGTCAGAATAATCAGACCCGTCGTATCAGCATCAAGCCGGCCAACGCAAAAGATACGCTTTCGTACAGAAACAAGGTCGATTGCCTTTCGCCTGCCTTGCGGGTCGAAATTTGTGCAGATAACTCCTTTTGGTTTATTGAGAAGAAAGTAAACCTTTAGCTCCGGCTGAATACGCTTACCGTTGACAGTTATGATGTCTTTTTGGGGGTCTGCAAAAGCGGGCAGACTATCTGTTGTCTTGTCATTAACCCTCACAAGGCCTTCGAGAATTAGCTCCTCGCATTTTCGCCTCGAGGCGATTCCGGGCGTCGTCTATACATGGCCCGAAGTGGCGGCGGTCGGCCA
>CAYLYB010000119.1:6699-7473 GCA_964387605.1 uncultured Pirellulales bacterium
GAGGCGATTCCGGCATTGGCCATAATTTTATGCAGCCGCTCTTTTGCCATAGCAACTAATCTTTTCCGGGATTGAGCTGTTTGCATACGGTTCGATAAAAAACTCTACCAATCCCCATAGACCTATAATTATACCCTATTCTATTGTAAACCGGTTTTTTTGTTGACTTTGGGCAATTTCCAGACGATAATATAGCGGTTACAAACCTTGAAAGCCATGGTTTTTACTGTTTCTGAGGAGATATTCTTATGCCTATTGGCAAGAAACATACAACTGACAACACACTTTACGCCCTTATTATCTTTGTGCTGCTGTTTATTATTGCAACTACCATAGCTGTAATCTACTACCTCAAGTATGAGGAGCAGCGAGGCCTGGCCGATACGGCACAGAGGCAGATTGGGGAACTCGCCGCTTCTGCCGAACTACAGAAGCTTGGTTCGCTCGTTGGAACTGAGCAGCCACGCAAAAGCCGGCTGAGAACTATGCTTGATTACCTCGACCAGTCATTGACTTTACTCTTGCCCGGACTGCCCGGTGAAACTTCCGCCGAAGTAAAGATTAACGAAGCCACTGCAAAGGTCAGGGAATTGACCGCTGGCCTTTCAAAAAAGTACCCTGAATTAGGTCCCATTGACCCGAATATTTCCCTGATGCAAATCAATCAGAAGCTGGACACCGCTCTCAAGAACACAAAGGATTCCGAGACCGCTATAAATGAGCAACTCAAGATTCTGCAAAACAGGTTCGACGATGCAATGAAGGCAAGTCTGG
>CAYLYB010000120.1:0-7434 GCA_964387605.1 uncultured Pirellulales bacterium
TGGAAAGTATGTCCAGAAGAATCTGGATAATGTCGGATTTTCCATTTGCCATTCGATTAACGAATTCTTTGCCTGTCATTACAATTTTCCCTTTCCGGCGAAGGTTGAATTTCTCCTGTTCGGAGCATTATTATTGTGTGAATTTTCGGGGAAAGCAAGGGGAAAGTCAAAAGGTAAAGGTATGAAACGAAGAAAAGCTGGATTCCCGCTTGCGCGGGAATGACACACACAGAATAGATTCTTCGGCTCCTGCAGGATGGGCCTCAGAATGACATCCCTGTACAGGGATGTCAATTCGTCAGGCCGGCGATAGCGGCGCCGATTAGCGTAGCGTTTTCGACGCTGATGATTTCATAATATATCCCGTGTTTGTTTTCGAGGTATTGCTTAAGATAAAACTCGACGCGGGATTTCAGCCCTTTCATTTTATAGAAGGTTGTGCCTTCTGCGACGATGCAGATTGGTCGAGTGGGGTCGGTGCCCTGGCCTGATTTGATTGCCATCGAGGAAAGATTTATGGCGGTGAGTTTTGCGGCCCGTTCGGTCAACCGGTCGGCTATATAATATAATGTAAGGGCATCCTGATCCGTTCCTTTTTTGCAGATATCAGCGAGCGGATTCGAGCCGTAGGGATAGAGCATAAATTCGTTCAAGTCCTTTGTTTCGAGTTGGGCTGTCTCGGTGAGGGCATCCGATACGGGGCCACTGAACAGGCGGTCTTTGCAGGCCTTATGAATGGTTAGCAGGCAAAGCGGGCCGAGGTAGGCGCCCGAAATCATTTTTTCGAGCTTGTGGTCGCCGGGATTAATCGTTGATTTGTCGAAGGCGACATCGATTTTGCCGCGTTTGATTAGGCCGAATCCGCCTGATTCGGAGTTGACGATTTGGCTTTTCGAAGAGTCGAGATTTTTAGATTTCTTAATGTTGGCATTTTTTTCGACGTAGCAGCAGTTGGTTCCTGTGCCAAGGATGAAGCCGATATAGCTGCCGAAGTTTCTGTTCTTATAATCCCTGCCCGCCAGCAGTGTGGCGACGGTGTCATTCAGCAGGACGACGTTTTTATGGCCGCCGAGGCCTATTGCTAATAGCGCCCGATTGAGGTTTTCTCCGATGAGCTGGCCTTCGACCTGCGGGGCCTTTACCTCTTTCGAGAAGCGTATGAGCCGGCCGTCTTTATTCGGCAGGATTTCGGCCGGATACGAAAAGCAAAAGCCGATATTCTTCGAGGCCCGTGCGACGTCTTTCAGGTAGCCGGCCATAATCTTGAAAAATTCTTCTTTTCTTATTTCGTATTCGATGCCCGGCATTTTGAAAAGCTGAAGATTTTCTATGACGGGCTTTTTGTTATCGTCGAAATATACAGTTGCGACCCTGAAGTTGGTGCCGCCCGCATCGGCGACGATTACGTGCTTGTTTGTTGGGACGTCAGCTTCGACTTCTATATAAGTAGGTATCATTTTGAGGGTGCTTTTTTTGTCGGCCAGACCATTTTGCATATCCTGCAGAAAGGCCTCGACATTCGCATCGATATTGATATCGAGCGGGTCCATCTGATATTTCTTAAGGAAGCTGATTACGTTGCGTTTTATTTCTTTCACGTTCGATTCCCTATTTGTCGGTTACGTTTTTCTATGGTTTTTTAAAGGCAGAAGCCAAAAGTTAGAAGCGAGAAAATTTTCAGCGTTTATCAATTGCATTGAGCAGTTTTGATATCATCGAATTAAGCATTTTTTCAAGTTCTATACTATCGGCTTCAAAATTCCGAAATTCAGACACCGGCAGATAACGAAGATTTTTTGCTATTTCCATCTGAGTTTGAAGCTCATATAAAGAACCGCTTGCCATCCGCAAAAAACGGACATAGTCACCTGAAGTGCGTCTGCCATATCCCTCGGCAATATTGCTGGGAATTGACACGGCACAGCGTCGTATCTGACTCGTCAGGCCGTAGGGATCTTCTTTTGGAAAAGTTCTGCTTTTTTCATAAACCACAGTAACAAGATTCATTGACTTTTGCCAGACCAAGAGGTCTTTATATCGTTTTATCTGGCCCATACTTTAATCTTCTGCCTTCTAACTTCTCGCTTCTCCCTGTCATTCAGCGTAGCCGTCGGGATATTTGCTATGCCATTTCCAGGCGGATTCGACGATTTTTTCGAGACTGGTCCATTCGGGCTGCCAGCCGAGCTCGTCTTTCGCCTTTGTCGCATCGCATACGAGCGCCGGCGGGTCGCCCGGACGGCGAGGCGTTTCGACGACTTTGAAATCTTTGCCCGATACTTTTTTGACGGTGTCGATTACTTCACGAACGGAATAGCCGGTGCCGTTGCCGAGGTTATAAATCAATTCGCTTTTGTCCTGTAACTTTTCAAGCGCCAGCAGGTGCGCCATGCAGAGGTCTTCGATATGAATGTAATCGCGTATGCAGGTTCCGTCGTTGGTGGGGTAGTCGGTGCCGAAAATTTTAATCGAATCGGCTTTGCCCATAGCGGCGGCGATTGCCAGCGGAATGAGGTGCGATTCGGGGCTGTGGTCTTCGCCGAGTGTGCAGTTATGGCCGGCACCGCAGGCGTTGAAGTAGCGAAGCACGGCGTAATTAAGCTTGCCCGCAATCGCCTGATGATGACACATTTTCTCGACCGCCAGTTTTGTCTGGCCGTAAGGGTTGATGGGATTTGTGGTGGTCTGCTCGGTGATTGGCTGCTTATCGGGTATGCCGTAAACAGCGGCGCTGCTGCTGAAGACGAATTTTTGAACGCCGACCGCCTCCATTGCGCTTAGCAGCGCCTGGGTATTCGAGACGTTGTTCCTGTAGTATTTTAACGGCTCCTGAACCGACTCACCCGCCTCGATAAATGCTGCGAAGTGCATAACGGTTTCGATTTCGTTGTCTTTGAGCGTCTTGGCGAGCAGTATGTAGTCGGCGAGGTCGCCTTTGACGAATTTGCTTCCGGCGATTGCAGCCGTATGGCCCTTGCTGAGGTTATCGTAAACTGTTACTTCGTGTCCTTTTTCGGCGAGCATCGCGACCATATTGCTGCCGATATAGCCGGCTCCGCCGGCGACGAGTATCTTCATTTGTTTTGTCCCTTCTTCAATGAAACGAGCCGTTTGTTGATGCGATTTAATATCTCGGTTTCGAGCTGGTTATCTCTGCCAAGGTCGAGCCAGGTTATGTTTTGCTTCTGGTCGGGATTGAGTGTGAGTTTTTGGAGAGACCTTTGATTCGGTGACATTATTGCCTTGTTTTGCGTGGCGGCGGTTTGGTTATCAGGAAAACTTAACCTTTGAACGGTTGCTTTACACTGGATGCAGAGTTGGCCTGGCTGTTCTGTAATATTAAGCTCGACGGTTCTGCGAATACTATGCAGGTCGGCTTCGGCGGAGTTGAACGCCCCGACGTTGTCCGCCCGCCAAATCTCGAACGATTGCGCGCCGGGCAGGGGGTGGGTTCGGACATAGCCGGCTTCGGCATCGAGCTTTTCAATGTCGAAGTGCATCCCGGCAAGGACCTGCTCGACTGTCGCCATAGTATCTGTTTTTGTTACGGCGGGAACGCAAAGCCGGTCGGTTGTTTGTATGTATTTGTTTTCCGCGCAGCCCGCCAGAACGAATATCGCTACATAAAGGGCAGCTTTTCGTAATGAAGACATCTTCATAGTGGTTTTCCCCTGCATTCTCGAATAAGTAAAACGACTCACTATCGCAAAACGAGGGTGATTATAAGCAGATAATGTGAGACAGACAAGAAAGCTGTTAATTTTGTGATATTAGCTGCTTATAACAGCTGGTTGGTTAAAGGGCAGCAAGTCGGTAAGTCGATATTTATGTTATTACGGCTTAAAACGGGGAATCTCTATGCCTTCAGCTCAGTCGCAGGCGATAGCAGAAAAATTAGTTGAACTGCCGTTGGGTCGGCTTGTTCGGGAGTTTTTGAGCTACCTGACGGTCGAGGGGGGATTGTCTGACAACACGATACAGGCATACGGGCGGGACCTGCTGGATTTTTTGGGACATTGTAAATCAAGCAAGATAAACGAGTTAGGGCAGATTAGCCCTGCGATTATTCAAAAATACATTATATCACTATCGCGCGGCAACAAGGCAGAGGCATCGGTGAAGAGGGCCTTGGTAGCAATTCGAATGTTTATGCGGTTCGGCAAGCTCAACGGGCTTATCGAAGATGATTTCACGGGTGTTCTCGAAGGGCCGAAGCTTTGGCAGCGATTGCCGATTATTTGCAGTAAAAAGCAGGTTTTGGACCTGCTTGGAGCGCCGTCGCCAAAGGAGCAGTTTTACCTGCGGGACAGGGCGATGCTGGAATTGTTATACGCGACGGGCTTGAGGGCCAGTGAGCTTGCGGGTCTGAAGGTATCGGATTTGAACCTGGATATCGGATACCTGCGGTGCACGGGCAAGGGCAATCGGGAGCGCGTGGTGCCGGTCGGCAGGGTGGCGTCTGCGGCGGCGAGGGAATATCTTCTGGAATTGCGCCCGAAGCTTGCCAAGCCCTTTAGCGGCGATTTTTTGCTGCTTAGCCGAACAGGCAGGCCTGTGAGCCGTATTGAAATCTGGCGTCTTATTAAAAGGTATGCGGCTCGTGCCGGGATGCCGAAAAACCTTACCGTTCATACCCTGAGGCATTGCTTTGCAACTCATTTGTTATCAGGAGGCGCAGATCTGAGGAGTGTGCAGGAGATGCTCGGCCACGTGGATATATCGACGACGCAGATTTACACCCATGTTGACCAGGAAAGATTGCGGGCGATTCACAGAAAGTATCATCCTCGGCCTTGAGGGGCCGAACAAAAGGTAGCATTCATAAGATTAGCTATATTAAGGTGTTGAAGAATATGATGAAGCGACGGTTGTGTTTACTGGTTTTACTGGCTCTGGCGGGATGCGAACAGGAATCTGCAAGAGTTGACAGGGCTGTGGCCTGGTCAACCGAGGGGGGTGCTCGGACTGATATCGATACCCAGCTTAAGATAAACCAGGAGGCCCTGTATCGCGGCGCCACGGAGGCGATTAGGGTGGATGCTGCTTTGATAATGCTGTTTAGCGACAGGCCTGTCGCGAGACAGATATTGATAGATGCACTTACACAGTCGGAGAACAAGCCGGCTCGTGTTGCTGTTTGCAGGGCACTAGTAATCAGCAGGGAGACCAGAAGACAGGTAAAGACAAAGAAGGATTTTATCAAACCATTGGCTGAGGTGTTAAAGACCGAAGAGGGTGGAGCTGCCAGGGCTGCCGCGGAAGCGGCGCTGCTTTTTGATTATGACGAGATAGCGGATGTTTTGGAAAGAATGGCAAAAGATGCAACACTGCCGGTCACAGCGAGATTGAACGCGATATATGCGCTGAAGGTGCAGATGAATATAAGGGCAATAACGCAGATTGTGCAACTGGCGGGCGATAAAAATACAAAAGTTGCCTCGGCTGCACGCGAAACGTTACGTTCAATGGGGATAGGCGGGCCGAGAGATACAAGAAGTCTTGAGCAAATAGTAGCCGAATTGCGAAACAGGGGTATGGAACGATTTCAGCGCGACTGGATGGTGCAGCAGGAAGCGAGGGTGAGCGAATTGGAAAGGGAGCGGGACCTGTGGCGACAATTATACCTCGGCTCTCTTAACAAAATATATGATTCCCTTGGCGATGAGGGTCAGAGGGGCAAATTGCTGACCGAACAATTGGCTAATCCGGAGGCGGCGGTTCGGTTGTGGGCGTTGGATAAGGTTTCGCAATGGAGGATTGGCACACAATCAAAACTGCCTGCTGAGCTTGGACCGGTCTTGGTCAAGCTGATTAGTGATTCAAACAGGGATGTGCGTCTTGCTACGGCCAAACTGCTTTCCCTTACTGGGGAGTTGGGTTCGGCGGAACGTCTGGCAGAACAATTCACTATGGAACTGGATGAGGAGGTTAAACTTGAGTTGTTTGTAGCGCTTGGTTCAGCTTGTCATTATGCGCTTGTTCCCACTTCAGGGATCCAGCTTTCGCCAGTACTGCGTAAACGGGTGCTGGACTGGGCGGCCGTGTATTTGCAGCAGGATGAGCCGCAAATGGCGCAGAGGGGCGCTGAGGTAATGCGAAAATTATTAGAGACAGGCGGGCTTGAGGTTGATGAAGCAGGCAGATATCTGGATAACCTTGCCGAGAGGTATAAACAGGAGAAAGGCACATCTAATGATGGGACGCTTCGGGGCGAATTGCTGAGAACGATGGCAAGATTGTGCGGGCAGAGTGCTTATATGGCGGAGGCGGGCAGCCGGTTTGGGCCTCTTTTTGAACAGGCGTTGCGTGATGATGCGGACCTGGTAAGAGAAGCGGCAGTTGATGGACTAATCAATATTGACAAGGCAAAGGCATTGAAGCTTTTGGCCAAGGATTTTGCGAATGACCGCAGCCAGATAATTAAACGGAGAGTGATGGAACTTGCCGGAGAGGTAGGAGGCAAAGACGACTTACCCTGGTTGTGGGAGAAGGTGGGTGTGAATTCAGAAAGCAAACTGGCATGGCAGGCAATGATGAAGATATTCAGCAGTTGTGACGTTAACGCTATTGAATTCTGGTTGGAAAAGATTGATTCGCAGGTGGCTATAGAGAAACTGGGCGATGAGCAGCGAATATCTTTCCTGGAGGCAGCGGAGCGCAAGGCGGCCTCTGAGAACCGCCCTATTATAAAAAGACGGGTGCAGGAGAATCTTGTACAGCTTTATATTAAAACGGCACAGTTTGAGCGGGCGGCAGAGATTCTGGGCAGATTGCGTGAATCGGCCAAGACACCGGCGCAAAAAGAAGCGGTTTTAGGCCAACTGATGGATGTTTATCTGCGATGGCCAAAGCTTGAAGCAGCGGTACTGCTGGTAGGTAACTGCTTACTGGAAAAGGACTTGGGGGCTGATAGCGAGGTTGTTCGTTCGATTGATGCATTTTGGGATAATCCATCGGGTGGAGCGGACCCAAAGGCAACATTGGAGTTGCTGAGAAAAATCAAACCGGCTGAACAGAGACCAAAGTGGGAACAACAGGTAGGGCGATGGCTTAACCGCTTTAATATGACTGCTAATCCTGAGACAGGAGTAATGTGGAAGGATTGAGCATTTCAGAGCGGATGTTTGGGATTTTAGTGTTTCAAAGGGGGTAAATCTCAGAGGGGGCAACAAAATTTTATTTTTTTTAGTTTTTTGTGTTTGCAGGCTGGATAACATTTCAGTAGACTACGCTATTCACATTAAATTACTTGTACTTGATTAGCCGTAGGTATAGGATTAATTCTCCTTTTTGGGGGATAGACTAAGTCCTTAGACTGCGACTAAATGTGGGGACTGTTTATCGTTCCCGCGTGTTTGTATTGTAAGTAAGTCTTAAAATGCTGCTGTAGCTCAGTCGGTAGAGCGCGTCCTTGGTAAGGACGAGGTCATGGGT
>CAYLYB010000121.1:0-7412 GCA_964387605.1 uncultured Pirellulales bacterium
GAGCAACTCAAGATTCTGCAAAACAGGTTCGACGATGCAATGAAGGCAAGTCTGGACAAAGAAAAAGCGCTGCTTGAAGAAAAGGATAAGTATCAGCAGCAGTTCGAGAAGGTTCGCGGCGATTATGAAGAGTTGAGGGCTTTGCTCGAGAAGAAGACAGGTGACCAGGTCCAGGACCTTTATGCGAAACTCGACCAGGAAAGGACCAACCGGGAGGAGCTTAACAGACAGTTGCTAAGAAATCAGGCGGAACTGCGGACCGCTGAGGAACGGATTCAGCGAATCCTGGAGGAAAAAGTATGGCCTTTGCAGCCGCCGCCTGATGTAGAAGTGAAGGCCTTTGAGCCCGATGGAAAGATAATACTGATTGACGACCAGGCCAGGATAGTTCATATCAATCTCGGCAAAAACGACCGGGTTTATAGGGGCCTGACATTCTCGGTTTACGATAAGAACCAGCCCATTCCAAGAGACGGCAAGGGTAAAGCTGAAATAGAGGTTTATAACGTTGAGGACAGTATTTCAGCGGCCCGAATCGTTCGCTCACAGACTAAAAATCCAATCGTCGTCGACGATATTGTAGCGAATCTTATCTGGGATTCCAGCCAGGTTAATACGTTTGTCGTTTCCGGCGATTTCGACCTTAATGGCGACGGACAAAACGACCCTGATGCACTTGAGAAAATAAAAGGGCTTATCAAGAAATGGGGTGGGACGGTTGCCGAGTCGGTATCCGTCAACACTGATTTTGTAGTTCTTGGAACCCCGCCAGATGTCCCTTCAAAACCGAAGCTCGAAGAGATAGAAGTCTATCCGAATGCGATGGAAAGATATGAGCGTGCGATGCAGGAACTTGATAAATACAGGCAGATTGAGAGCCAGGCACAGGCCCTGTCGATACCAATACTGAACGCCGACCGATTCCTTTACTTTATAGGATATAAAACTCAGGCCGGCGAGCCTGGTGCCTTTTAAGCAGTTTGTTTGTAACTTGGTTCAACACCGATTGAGGCGACGTACACCTCGCCGGTTTGTAGTTTTGAGCTTTCGAGAAGAAATCCTTTCTTTACGGCAACAAAGGTAACCGTAAAGCTGGCCTTTATTGCTACACCAAGTTTCTGACCTGTATCACAATCCAGCCCCGACGGTATATCAACCGCCAGTATGGGACAACCTCTGGAGTTGATGCCTTCTATCAACTGCTTATATTCGTCTCGTAATTCTCCGGTCAGTCCTGTTCCGAACAGACTATCGACAATCATATTCGTGTCTTCAGCGAGGGCGGTAATCCGGCCTTCGATATTACCCTCGATATCCAAATCCAGTAATTCTATGGGCGCACCGAGAGTTTCCAGTATATCAAGGTTAATCTTCGCGTCGCCTTTGATTTTGTTTCGGTCGCCGCAAATCACGACGACCGCGGTGAGTCCACTGTTGAGCAGATGTCTGGCTATGACAAATCCGTCGCCTCCGTTGTTGCCCGTTCCGCAGAATATACACACCTTCGGATTATCGGCGCCGGCCAGTTTTTCTTCGATTAGTTCCGCGCAACTACGCCCGGCGTTTTCCATCAGGACGACGCCCGGTATGCCGAGTTCATCAATCACCCAGGCGTCGAACGCCCGCACTTGCTCCCTGGTCATAACCAGGCACTGCACGCCCGCGTTGAATTTTTTCATAATCTGTTCCCCAAATTCCAACAGTAAAGCTTTAATTGACACTCTCTTTGCTACCACTTAAAATGCCCGCAGACTGAATTTTCCCGGCACAAGCTCATAATAACGGTTAGTTTACCGGCTAAAAGCCGGCAGCACAAACGTATACTATTGAGAAAATATGAACATACTTTTGACAAATGACGATGGCATTTTTGCACCGGGTCTTTCGGCCATATACACCGAACTCGTCAAAATCGGCAATGTAACTGTTGTCGCCCCGGCCTCCAGCCAGTCAGGGGCAAGTCACAGCATTACATTCAAAAATCCGCTGGTATGTAATAAAGTCGATATCAATGGCCTTTTTACCGGCTATAGCGTCGAGGGTTCCCCCGCCGATTGTGTGAAACTGGCGGTTATGAAGTTATGCGAACTCGATATCGACCTTTTGGTGGCGGGAATAAACAACGGAGCAAACGCAGGTATTAATATCTATTATTCAGGCACAGTAGCTGCTGCTATGGAAGGAGTGCTTTTGGGTGTTCCTTCTGTCGCGATGAGTCTTGGGTCAGAAGAGAATATGGATTATGCCACTGCCGCCGATTATTGTATGCAAATACTCAATAAGCTTATGCCTGTGAAGCCGGGCTGCGTGGTCAATATCAACGTTCCGCTGCTTTCTCAGGGAAAACCGAATGGCTTAAAGGTTGTTCCACAGTCTAATAAGGCGTTCGATGAGTACTATATCCCGAAGCAAAACGAAGAGGGTCATATTGTATTCCAGCTTGCGGGCGGGCCGCACCTTTTCGAAGATACACCCACTGACACCGTGGCTTTAATGGAGGGCTATATAACCGTAACCGCGCTTGCGCCCGATATGACCGACTATAAGAAGACCAAGAAGTTTAACAAAGCCCTTTCCGGCCTTCGGCTCAGGATGTAAAAAAGGGCGATTTCCCGGTAATTTTAAGGAGCGGCCAAATGACAAGTATATTCGAACAGCCCTGGTCGTTATTGATTGCGTCGTTGATTGTTTTGCTCGGTGTATTCTTATATAAATGCTTTTTGCCTCAAAAGCACAAGTGGTGGTTCTGGCTGTTTCCTCTTGTTGTCGCGATTTCAGCCTTTGCGATTGATTATTTTGTGCAGACGGATACCGAAAAGGTTCGTCAGACAATAGCCCGGGCGGTCGAAGCCGTGGAAGAGGAAAATTCCCAGGCACTGGAGCCGCTTATCTCCGATAATTATTCCGACTCATTCCATTCATCGAAGCAGGCTCTTTTAAATCACTGCAGGGTGCAGCTTTCAGAGCCCGTCATCGAGGAAAATATTCTCAGAATAGTCTCGTTAAACGTCGAGCCGCCTGTTGCCAATGCAGTTTTTACTGTCCGCGTGGTTTTCGACCAGCAGGGGCCTATTTATGAATTTGCGAAAATTATGCTTTTCAAGCTCGATGCCGATTTTCAAATTCACAGCGGTAGATGGGTTTTCAGCCGGGTTGAGATACTCGAGATTAATCTACAGCCGGCTAACTGGCAAAATCTGCAGGCGAGTCCGGAGTCGATTTTTTAAAGCCATAAATATTTCGACTTCAGTGAGTCAGGGTGTTATATTCATAATTCCCTTAGAGCTGCCCGTTATTAGTGAACCGTCTGTTACAAAGGAGTTCTTATGGACTACAGAAGAATCATACCTTGTCTGGACGTAAAAAATGGTCGTCTGGTTAAAGGCATCAATTTTGTAAACCTCAAAGATGTTGGCGACCCGGCTGAAAACGGAGCCGCATACAGCGAAGCAGGCGCCGATGAGCTGGTCTTCCTTGATATTACCGCAACGCTCGAGAACAGGAAGACCTTGCTCGATGCGGTAAAGCGAACCGTCGATAGAATTTCAATCCCGCTTACGGTCGGCGGGGGCATCAGCTCCTGTAGGAATATCGAAGAGTTGTTCAATTTGGGTGTATCGAAGGTTTCTATTAATACGGCTGCAATAAAGAATCCGAAACTCGTTAAGGAGGCAGTCGAAGAATTCGGCCCTGACAAAGTTACTATCGCGATTGATACACGGAAAAACGCCGACTTACCTTCCGGCTTTGAGGTTGTCGTAAAAGGCGGCACAACCGGGACCGGCAAAGACGCCGTCCAGTGGGCAAAGCAGGTGCAGGACCTCGGCGCGGGGACAATTCTGCCCACAAGTATGGATGCCGACGGCACTCAGGCCGGCTACGATATACCTATGACGCGTGCCATTGCCGACGCGGTAAACATACCTGTGATTGCATCGGGTGGTGCCGGTACTCTCGAGCATCTCTATGAGGCAATTGCCGAGGGCCACGCCGACGCGGTGCTGGTCGCTTCCATTGCACATTTCGGCACGTATTCGATTCGGCAGATGAAGGAATATCTCCGCGATAAAGGGCTGCCCGTCAATTTGCCGGGATAAATAGAAGCTCCGCTAACGATTTATCATATCAAAGCTCCTGTGCAATGGCCCGGCAACACTTAAATTAGCTCCTAAAGTGACGTATGTTTTTCGCCGATAACATCAGGGCGAAATAATTGACAGGCAAACAGGAATTTTAAGAATGTTCAAAACAGCTAATAAAACCGGATTGACCCTGAATCCTGAGGTTTTCTCTATTAGATGGTATCCCAGCAGCCGCAGTTTCAGCATCGCAAAACGTCGTAAATCGAGACCGAACATGATGCCTCCTCTTATGGTTCGAAAGCCCGAATGGCGTCGCTGAAACCCTACAGCAGCACCCAAACCCAGACCGCTAAAACATACACTTAATTGCCTCATCCACAGGTCAGGGTATTGCCTCAGACCGTATATTCTGCTATATATATTGGGGCGGTAATCGAAAGAACCATCTAATTTTCATTATGTAATCAATGACCGAAACGAATAACAAATTCTCCTGGTATGCTGCCGGGCTGCACTTCGAGTGCCTGCAGTGCGGAAGGTGCTGCTCGGGACCGGCCGAGGGCTACATCTGGGTAACCAGGCCCGAAATAAAGCTAATCGCCCGGCACTTGAATATCTCGCCGGCCGAGTTAAAACGCCGGTTTCTAAAACGCGTCGGCCTGCGAAAAACAATCATCGAAAACGCCCAAACGCACGATTGTATATTCCTGCGCGAAAACGCCCGCGGCAGGAGCTGTGAAATTTATCCTGTCCGTCCCAGGCAATGCCGAAGCTGGCCTTTTTGGCCCGACAATCTCGCCGGTGCTGATGCCTGGAATAAAGCCGCACAAAAATGCCCCGGAATAAACCGCGGCTCCCTTTATACTCCCGACCGGATACAGACCATAAAAAACGCGAAATGGTGGCAGAGTGAAAAAACATAAAGAAATTATTCCCCGTGTGGGCGATGTCTATAAATGGATTGATGAGCAGCTCATAGCCCAAAAGCCAATGGCAGGGCGATGTGACGCCTGCGGCAGGTGTTGCGATTTCGAGGCATTCGACCACAAGCTTTTTGTTACTTCCCCTGAGATGTTATTTTTTACAACTATGCTCGGCTGTCAAAATACAAAACAAATGAAAGCGGGGCGGTGCCCTTGGCTTATCGACGGCAAATGCTCGGTATATGATTATCGTTTTGCCGGGTGCAGAATTTTCTACTGTAAGGGTGATGCAGATTTTCAAGGCCGGCTGAGTGAAACCGCGGCAAAAAAATTCAAAACAATCTGTGAAGACCTTGAAATTCCTTATCGCTATATCGAATTGTCAGCAGCGGCAGGGGAGTCCTTCGCTAATTTTTGTCAACCGGCAGATAAATAACCTGCTGCGGGTCCCGAAGGTTGATATATTTTACGCCCGACAGCGTCCCGTATTGCTGATAGTATGTATAGAGCTTGGCGAGCTTGTCGTCATCGGGTGATTCGAGATGCCGCTGCCAGGTGCCGATTTCCGCACCCCATATAATCTTGGTGTCGTCTTTTGTATAAAGTATTATGTGCGGCTCAAGGCGGTTTCGCCGGCCGTTGAAGTTGCTTACATCGATGGTGTCTATCTCGCTCAGTAACGGCTTATCGGGACTTACTGCCTCGTCCATACGTTCGAGTCGATTCAGTATCGCCAGTGCCGCCGTAAGGTCATCGCTGTGCCAGATTTCGCCCGGCAAGGGCGGCTGCTCATTAAATCCAAGACCACTTACAGTTACAACAGACAAACCCGGCATTTCAGTATAATCGAGCACTACCGATTCTCCATCGACGAAATATTTGTTTTTGCCGGATTTTATAAGGGCAATCGGTTTGCGCCAGCGGCCCTCGATGATGATACTGTTATGGCTCGTCTGAACTCGAACTTCATCGAGCCATGGCACCAGTTTCTCGATATTGTGCTGAATCATCACGACGGCGTTTTCATCGATGCTCTCAATACCTGCTTCCGCGGTCGCCGCGGCGTAAACCCTGTTTTTAATCTCTTCACTAATCCATTCTGGAATATCACCGACAAACTCAATGGTTCGATTGACTGAAAGTTCCGGCGATTGCTTATTCACATATTTGTCGAGGAATCTGAAGCCTACAAAAATCGCGCCAAGCAGGCAGACAAAAAGCATAAACTTCAGTAAACCCATTGCACCCGGAGTGTGTTTCGGATTCATTCCTTTGGATTGTCTTCGTTTTTTTGTAGTCATTGTTATTGTATCCGTGTTGTTTTTTTGTAAACATTATCGGCACCGGCCAGTGCCATCTCAACCATTCTCAAACACAGCCGGCTCATTGATATACCTGCTTTTTGTGCCTCTTTCGGTAAAAGCGAATGGTTCGTCATTCCCGGTATAGTATTTATTTCGAGAACATTCGGCCTGTTATCTTCATCCAATATAAAATCCACCCGCGCGACGCCCCGGCAGCAGAGCGCATTAAAACAATCTATCGCCGATTTTTGTATTTTATCCACAAGCGTCGGTTCGTCTATCGTGTCGAACAGGTATTGCGTTTTGTCGTCGATATATTTCGAGTGGTAATCATAAAAGCCGTTTTTCGGCCGAATCTCTAATATTGGAAGTGCCTCTTCGCCGAGTATGCCGACGGTAATTTCTCTGCCGCTTACGAATCTTTCTATCATACAATCGCCGAACTCCTCGGCACATTTTTCCGCCGTAGCAATCGCTGCCTTTGGCTCATTGGCAATCGTAATTCCTATCGTGCTGCCCTCGCGCACCGGCTTGATAACATATTTTTGCCCGATTTGTCGGATTTGCTCCTCGATATTTTTCGTGCCTTGTTCGAATCTGATTGCCTCAGGCGTGTCGATACCTGCCGCAGTGAAACGTTTTTTGCTTTCCCATTTGTCGAATGCCAGCTTACTGGCCTCAGGGCCGCTGCCGGTATATATCAGCCCCTTATTTTCGAGAATTTGCTGAATCTCGCCGTCTTCGCCGAATGTCCCGTGAATAGCCACGAAAAATACGTCGATTGTCTTGTCGTCTAAAATACTTAGCTTGTCTGGTTTTACGTCTGCGACGACGACTTTTACCCCCGCCTGCTCGAGTGCTTCAGCCACGCACCTCCCGCTTTCAATACTCACCTCGCGCTCTCTGCCCGGCCCCCCCGTAAGCACCGCTGTTGTAAGCTGTTCGCTCTTCACAGGTCTCTTGAACGTCCTGTTCAATCCATAATAATTATTCGTAGGGTGTGCTCTGCACACCATTTTTTATTTCTAAACTTCGATTCCTCCTCATTATAACCCCGCCTCACATATTTTTCATTTAATTTTTCGATATGCATTTGCATATCG
>CAYLYB010000122.1:0-7374 GCA_964387605.1 uncultured Pirellulales bacterium
TTTTAGACAAGCCCCTGTGCGAGCATCGCGTTTGCGACTTTGATGAAGCCGGCGATATTCGCGCCGAGGATGAAGTTACCCGGCTGGCCGTATTCTTCTGCGGCCTGGCTGGAGTTTTTGTAGATTGTGGTCATAATAATCTTCAGCTCGGCGTCGGCCTTTTCGAATGTCCAGGGTATTCGCTGGCTGTTCTGTGCCATTTCGAGGCCCGATACTGCTACGCCGCCCGCGTTCGCTGCCTTTCCCGGCATAAAGATGACCTTGCTGTTGAGGAAGACATCCGCTGCTTCGGGCGTGCAGGGCATATTTGCGCCTTCGCCGACCGCGATACAGCCGTTTTTCGCCAGTGACTTCGCGGCGTTTTCATCCAGCTCGTTCTGCGTTGCGCAGGGCAGGGCAACGTCGCACTTGACGTTCCAGATGCCGGAGCAACCTTCGGTGTATTTGGCCTTCTTGTGGTAGTTGAGGTATTCCTTGATGCGTTTTCGTTCGATTTCCTTGATTCTTTTTACGGTATCGAGCTTGATGCCGTCCGGGTCGTGAATGTAGCCGTTCGAATCGCTCACCGTAACGACCTTGCCGCCTAACTGCTGCACCTTTTCGGTGGCGTAGATGGCTACGTTGCCTGCTCCGGAGACGCTGACGGTCATACCGTCGAAGCTCTTGCCTTTTGCTTTCAGGACTTCATCCATAATGTAAACCAGGCCGTAGCCGGTGGCTTCGGTGCGGACGAGTGAGCCGCCCCAGTCGAGGCCCTTGCCGGTGAGCACGCCTGTGAACTCATTTCTGATTCGCTTATACTGGCCGAACATAAATCCGATTTCGCGTCCGCCTACTCCGATATCTCCCGCGGGGACGTCGGTATCGGGGCCAATGTGCCGGCAAAGCTCGGTCATGAAGCTCTGGCAGAACCGCATTACTTCGGCGTCCGATTTTCCCTTGGGGTCGAAATCGGAGCCGCCTTTACCGCCGCCCATCATCAGGCCTGTTAGTGAGTTTTTCAGGATTTGCTCGAAGCCGAGGAATTTGATAATCCCGATATAAACACTTGGATGAAACCTGATGCCGCCCTTGTATGGTCCAAGGGCGCTGTTGAACTCGATTCTGAAGCCGCGGTTGATTTGGAAATCGCCCTTGTCGTCCTGCCAGGGCACGCGGAATATTAGCTGTCTTTCCGGCTCGACAAGTCGGTCTAAGATTCTGGCCTTGACGTATTCGGGGTGTTTATCCAGGACGGGCTGAAGACAATCGAGGACTTCTTTAACTGCCTGGTGAAATTCGGATTCGCCGGGGTTCCGTTTGATGACCTGGTCGTAAACTGACTGAATTACAGTGCTGGCCTCCATTTATGCGACCTCCTTTTGGGTTCTTAATGGGCTTATATGGGTTTCATTTTTTACTCAATCCGTTATCAGGACACTCATCCGACAACGGCTCTGAAAGAGGTTAGTATAGCTAGTATGGCGGACAACGGGAAACTCTAAATCTTAATAGATTACATCAGATTGACTAATAGCGTTATAAGCAAAGATTTGGTGATTCGCCGGAAAATTTTTGAAAATTGGTCTTGAACAAACGGCGTTCGTTTACGATAATATATATACATCCCTGATAGTTAATCTATCAGGTCCCAGACTTCTTCGGACGTCTGGGTCTTTTTATTTATGGAGTCAAGGATGAGTCGGTATTGTTTCTATATAGACGGATTTAACGTCTATTACGCACTCGAGGGAAATCCTTCCTACCACAAGTACAAATGGCTCAATTATCGTAAACTTGCTGAATCTGTAGTGGGCGCAAAAGATACGATTACGGGTATCTTTTATTTTACTACCGTTGTAAGATGGCATCCCGACAGAGTAGAAAGGCACGAGAAATATATAAAGGTCCTGAGAAGCGTAGGGGTGGAGATTATCCATGGCCGTTTCTTGGAGAAATCTATTAAATGTCACAAATGCCAGCAGTATTTCAAAACACATGAAGAAAAGCAAACAGATGTGAATATAGCATTGAAGATACTGGGGGATGCTGTCGATGGCCTGTATGATAGAGCCCTGATAATTTCCGCGGATAGTGATTTGCTGCCTGTGATTAAATCAGTTCAGCATCACACGCCTGAAAAGGAAATAGGCGTGATGTTTCCAATCGGGCGCACCAGCTTTGAACTGCGTCAAAATGCCGGTTTTAGGCGTAAGATGTCTGAAAAACTGCTTCAGGATTGCCAGTTTCCTGATGTGGTCAAAATCGGCAACACAACAATCAGCCGACCCCAAAACTGGCAATAAGGATGCACCTGTCTCTATTTTCGTATCATGGTAAAAAGCAGAGGACCTGCTGGCTGACGATGTCGCCGACGATGCGGACCTTCCTGTCGGTGACGTCGATAACCTTCAAAACATCGGCGTATTTTGACTTGTCGGGCAGCAGGGTGGCCAGCCGGTTCGGCTGCGCGAGAAACCATTTTTCGTTGAATGCGAAGCCCTTCTGGCTGGGGAAAATCGCGACGTAAAAAATATCCGTTTCGACGAGGTCCTGAAAGAAGTGCGTGCCGAACGATAAATCCGGCACGAGGTTGGTTCCTTCGCAGGCCAGTTCCGCCAATACGGCCACGTTATTTATTTCGGAAAAGCTCACGGGCACGCCCAGCGACGGAGTAGTCGTTCCCCATCGGCCCGGCCCAAGCAGCAACAGGCCAGTATCGTCTTTTTTGGTGATTTGCTTATTGAGTGCGCCGATGGTGCGCGCGATGTCGTATTTTTGCGTCATAGGAATGGCTTCGTATGCCTTGGGCTCGACGAACACTATTCGCCTGATATCAAGTGAGATGCTGCCTCCCATAAAGTACCCGTTACATAGGAATAGCGTCTTGTCGGATTCGACTTTTTCAGGAATTTTAACGGTCGCCTGTTTGCCTTTGGTTTGCAAAGGCCTGCACTGAAGCAGGTTTATCATCGGCTTTTGGTCTTTGGTGAAGTTGACGGTGAATTCGACATCGACGGGGTAGTGATAATTGCTTTCAATGCATTTTAGAATTTTTCTCATATTCCCGATGAATTCGGTGTCTTTGAGCAGTTTTTCGAACGTGAGAATCCAGTATTGTTGTTCGGGCAGCTCGAGTTTTTTTGCCCTTTCGCGCATCTGGTAATCAGGAATTGCCAGAAGGTCGATTGGCATATCGAGTTTTTTGCCGAGCAGCTCCTGCATAGGGACGGATTTGAGGCAATTTTCCCGAATGTCGAGCAGGTCCACGTGCTGCTGGGAAAATCTTCGCACGTCTTCCATATCCGCGAGCGGTCGGAGGAGCGGGGCATCGAGCGCGATTGTTCGCGGGTAATCGTCTTCGACGCGGTTGACGGCTCTTGTTCCAAGCCCGAGGACTAATCGCAGCATACCCGCTTTTGGGTCAAGGTCCGGGTTCCACACGAATGTATTATATGATATCGCGACGCCGGCCAAATCCGGGAAAAAGTAGTTATCGCGGTATGAGCCGGACACCCGCTGAACGAGCAGGGCCATTTGTTCATCCTGCTGGTCGAGTCCTCTCTGCAGCCGATAGGCAAGCGCATCTTCACCCATTGTGCTGGCATATACCCTTCTTACGGCGTCTTCGAAGTGAGCGTATCGCTGGTCGGGGTCGCCCTGGTTGGCGCAGAAAAGACTTACGTATTTGCCGGCGAATGCGTTTCCGAATGCGTCTTCGAGCAAGCTGCTCGAGCGGACGATGATGGGGGATTGTCCGAAGTATTCTATCATTTGCTGGAATTGCTCTCGAATCTGGTCGGGGAACCTGCCTTTTAGCAGTCTTTCCCTGAGTTCGGGCGCGACCTTGAAATAGCCCTCTTTTGTTTTTTGCTCCATTCGCAGCTTCCAGCAGTCGTTTTCGACGATGTAGCTGTAGAAGACGTCGGAGCCGACGTAGAATGAGTCGTGTGTTTCGAGGTTTGCCGCCATAGCGATTGAAGAATCCGATGTTACGATACTATTCGCCAGGAGCATACCGACCGCCTTGCCGCCGATGAAGCCGGTTCCGACGAGCCGGTTTTTAATGTTGAGCAGGTCGTTTATTGAAAATTGTTTGTGTGCCAGTGAGAGGATTCTTTCTTCCCTGCCAATCATTATGCTGCACAGCCTTTCTATTGTGAGTTTTTTGTCGTGCTCGGAGGCGCCCGGCAGTTGCGATAATTCTTCGGCCCGCAGGAACAGCCGGTCCCAGTAATCGAGGGTGCGCTGCGCGGGTTCGAGGCCTTGTTCGGATATGCGTGAAAACAATCGGCTGGCATCGACGCTGCTGGTTATCGGGACGAAGTCGTCGCCTTTTTGCAGGTGCGGCAGGAACATCGTCGGCGAGTATCGTTTCCAGACCTTTAGCGGATGAATATAGAATCGCCCTTTGATATTGTAGAGGTCCAGGAGCAGCTGGGTTGTCTCGCGGATTCTGGCGATAGTCCTGAACGAGTGGTTGTTTCGCAGCAGGGCGAAATAAGTGAAGGTATCCAGTTCGTATAGGTAGGGGCAGGTAATCTTGAAGAAATTGCCAATCATCAAATCGGTGGCCCAGGCGCCGAGCAGGTCGGAAAGGCAGTCGAAGACGTAGTAGGCGCCGATACCCTGTTCGGAGATTATACCATGCACCTGCGTGGAGAAAGACTCGAAGCCGGTTGCGGCGTCGAGGTTGAAGACCTGTATGCCGGGGCCTTCTTTGAGCAGCGGCTCGTGGCTTGCGAATCGCAGGTATATTACTTTTCGGCCATTCGATACGGCTGTATTTACGAAGGGAGTTACGAATGCGGCGAAGTCGTCGATGCTGTCAACCTGCCAGACGACATTGTCGCCTTTTCTAAGAAAGTTCAGGACTTTGTCAAGGCCTGATATGCCTGTGCTTGCCTTGTCGGGCATAGGTCAATCTCCTATGGTCAAGCTGTTTGCTCGCAGCTTGCTTTTAACAATGTATATTAAAGCAGTTCGCGCAAATATGTTGCCTTTTATCAGGCATTCATTAAAATAAGCAAAACTTATGCAAGAGATTAACGGTGAATTATCAAGGTGTTAAAGGGTAATGATAACCTTTGGCGGGCTTAGTGCAAGCGGACTCGGTTAATAGGATTCATAAAGGGGCCTTATAATGCATGTAGAAACGCTGAGGATATTTTGCGATTTGGCGGATATGCGGAGCTTTTCCAAGACCGCCGAGAAGCATTTGGTAAGTCAGTCGGCTGTTTCGCAGCAGATTGCGCAATTGGAAATGGAATACAAGTGCCAGTTGCTCAACCGCAGCAAAAGGCCTTTGGAGCTGACGAGCGCAGGCGAGCTTTTTTACCGTGCGGCCAGGGATATTGTTGACAGGTTCGAGCAGCTCAAGAGTGAGTTGAATGCGCTGAAATCGTCGGCACACGGCAGAATCAACGTCGGTGCGATTTTCAGTATAGGGATGCATACCCTGCCGGATTACCTCAAGCGGTTTATGGTCAAGCATCCGAAGGTAAACGTGCACGTGGAATACTTCAGCTCGGAGAAGATTTACGAGATGGTACTGTCGGGGGATTTGGATATCGGGCTGGTGGCGGTGCCGAAGAGGGACAAGCGTCTGGACGTGTATGAATTCGAGGATGAGCCGCTTGTTTTGGCGTGCAGCACGAAGCATCAGCTTGCCGGCCGAAGCGCAATAGATATTCATAAGGTGCAGTTCGAGCGGTTTATCGGCTTCGAGGAAGGCGTTCCCACGCGGGCGTGGATAGATAGTATTTTACATCGCTACAATATAACGATAAGGCCCGTGATGGAATTCGATAATATCGAAACAATCAAAAGGGCGGTTGAAATCAATTCGGGCGTCAGCATATTGCCCCGAACGGCGATATCGCAGGAGCTTGCCGCGGGCACTATAAAGGCAATTGAATTTGCCGAGGAGAGATTCGTGCGGCCGACGGGGATTATTATTCGCAAAGACAAAGTGCTTGGTGCGGAGGTTCGATACCTGATTGACCTTCTACGCAAGAAGTCCTGATGTTCACCGCCGAGCACGCGGAGACCGCGGAGAAAAAAATATAAGAAAACTCTGCGGTCTCAGCGGTGAGGATTTTAAATATGAAAATCAAAGCGGTGATATTCGACCTGGACGGGACAATAACACAGCCATACTTTGATTTCGACGCCATTCGTATGGAGATGAATCTTGCCGTGGATGCCGGGCCGATTTTGGAACAGATGGAAAAGATGACGCCGAAGCAAAAGGCCGAAGCGGAGAAGATTTTGCATTACCATGAAGAAAGGGCGGTCGCGGAATCGACCTTGAACCCTGGCGCCGAAGAAACACTCGACGCATTAAGGGAGAAGGGCGTCCTGATAGGGATATTGACCCGCAATAAGCGCAGTAACGCAATTGCGGTCGGCCGAAAGCACGGTCTGAATTTCGATGCGGTTGTCGGCAGGGAGCAGGGACCTGTGAAGCCGGATGCCTTTGGTGTTCTGGAAATATGCCGGCAGTTCGAAATCCGACCTGAGCAGGCTATGGTTGTGGGTGATTATCTTTTCGATTTACTTTGCGCGAGGTCAGCCGGTGCGATAGCGGTGCTGCTGGCTAATCATCGCGAATCAGCCGAGTTTGCAAGACACGCCGATTTTACTATTGAAAATATCACCGAGATACTTCAAATTATTGACGAGGCAACTTTTGAGACCAGGGGAAACCAAAGTGCTGATAAATGACATGCGGGTGCTGATTGTTTCAGTATTGCTGGCTGGCTTCGCACCCGGCTGTTTAGCCGAGCACACGCCTTCGGCGGCTAATGATTACAACGCAGACGGTTCGGTCGAGACGGTTTTGAAGGAATTGAGACAAAAGACGAGCGAACTGCAGTCGCATCAGTGCAAGCTGGAGTATTTATTCAGCCAGCCATTGCTCGATTCGAAGACCCTGCGAACGGGCATGCTGTATTACAGCAAACATGGGGATAAATCCAGATTGCGAATCAGCTTCGAAACGCTTAAGCAGGATGACGAGCCGGCGCAGGAATATATCGAGCATTATATATTCGACGGCGAATGGCTTACGCATATCGATTATCAGATTAAGCACGTGCAGAAGAGGCAATTAGCCGAGCCAAATGAACCAGTGGATGCCTTCGAATTGGCGCAAAAAAACTTTCCCATAATCGGTTTCAGCAAGGCGGACGATTTACAAAAGCAATTTGAAGTAAATATAATCGGCGAACCAAATGAGCTTATTCATCTGCATTTGAAGGTCAGGCCGGAATCGCAATATGCACAGGATTACGAATCCGTCGATATATGGCTCGACAGAGAGATTGATTTACCTGTAAAACTTGAGGCGGTTTCGACCGAGAGCGATATTTACGAAATCAAATTCATCGAGCC
>CAYLYB010000123.1:0-7363 GCA_964387605.1 uncultured Pirellulales bacterium
CGATGGTGTATGGCTCGGGCATCATAAGCCCTGCATCGCCGTCCATCCAGCATTCGTCGTCGTCATAGGTTGGGAAGCAGCCGGGCGGTGGGCAAAGGCCCGCATCGCCATCAGGTTCGGTGTCCCAGCCGGGTGGAGGAACCTGCTCGAAATGTGCCCAGCCGAGTCCGTGAGTTACATAAGAGCCGGGAAGGCCGACTGTTATACAGGTTGGGAATGCGCCCATAATCCCGAGGGTGGGATAGGCCGTAGCGTTTTCTGGTGCGTCGCCGAAGTCGTTTGAGTCGTGTTGTTCGTTATCATATTCGACTTCGAGATAGGGGTCAAAACTGGGAGGTTCGAGTTCTTCTTTGCTGTCGAAGCCGACCCATCTGCCCTGGGTGCCCTCCGCGATATCCTTTACCATTTCGCTAAGGACCATATCGCCTGAGTATGCGGTTTGTGCGTCGGCGGTGACATCCCAGCTGGTCCATTTGACACTGATATCTATTGAGTTGGTGTCTGTAGCGGCTGCATTGAATGCCGGTGCGGTACTCCATGTGATAGTAGCTTCCGACCAGCCGTCGTTACTTACATAGTGTGCGCTTACATTAGGGTCGATCGGACTTCCTGTTCCCCAGCAAAACAACCATAGTTTTGCCGAGACGATGGTGCTGCCGGCGGGGATTGCTCCGAGGTTAAACTTGAGGTAGCTGCGTGTAATAACCGGGGGGTCGTTGGAATTTTCATCACCGACGTAAAGGTCTCTAGCGCCTCCATAGTTCGTAGTTGGATTAGCGGAGTGGATGTAGGCGTCATCGGAGGGGCTGATGTTGACGGTGACCGCCAGGCCCGAGGACGCAGTCGACAAGGCCATTCCCAGGATACAACAGAATGTTAATAGTTTCATTTTTTTCATAACTTGTCCTCCTTTTAAGTTAAATTTCCGTTGGGTTTCGGTTTGACATTGAGTCGGTAGTTTAAGATTGGAATATTCGAAAGGAATTGAAAAAGCGAGTTGGTATGAATAGACCCTGAGCGTGTGTAGTAACCCCCCAGTAAGCGTAGAGCTTCACCAAGCCCGAAAAGCATTACCACTCCTCACCACTGGCCGTTTATATGAATTTATATGTATAGTATCGAGTTGTTTTTGGGTTGTCAAGGAGAAAAATCAGAGCGAATTCGGCGTTTTTAAGGTTGGAGGTATTGTCAAGTTGAGAGTTTAAGCCATGTTTTTTACGTTCTACGAGAATAAATTTTTATTGTGATGTCACTTGACCGGGAGGCAGTCCTGCCGCATAATTGTGCTCATTGTTTGTCCCCGCAAGGGGACAACGAGGGGTCCTGCTTAGGGTGTGGGCAGGGCCCTCTTTTTTTGTGGGAGCGATTTGCATTTACGGACAAACTCTGGAGTATTAATAAACCGGCAGTTGTAACTTTACTAATAAATCTGTCATTTGAGATTTTGAAAGGCAGAGAAAAAGCAGTATTGGCGGTTAATAAAGGTGTTTACAGGAAAGATAATCCACACGTCGCAGGGAACAAAATAAACGGTTGCGGTTCGAGCGGGATTGTGTTATTATAAGCCGGTTAAACTGCAATTCGTTATTTTGGAGGATATTGTGATGGAATCGCAAACATATTCTTTGACCACACGCGAGAGAAGGTTTTCAAAATATTTTATCAATCTGTCATTGCTTTGTTTTATCCTTGTGCCTGTTATCGCCTGCGATGTTTACGCCGATTATGTGATAGGCGACTGGGAGACCGACCTCGAGGGCTGGGCGGCGTGCGGCTGGGACCCGCCTGCTAATTCCGTTTTGACGCCGGGTGTTGCGACGGGAGCCACATTGGGCAGCGGGGCACTTATGATGGAGGCGGACCTCGGATGGAAGTGGGCGCTGATAGTTAGTGTGGATGTTACCCAGTTTTTGGCGCACAACACTTTCGAGATGGATATAACCCGGCTGCCGGGCGAGTGGGATTTCTCGGGAAGCGGCTGGAACGGAATTGATTTCCGCATCAATAGTGACACGGGCGGGCTGGTTGATTTGGATAACGACAACTCATGGTGGTCGCCTCCCGATGGCGATGGAGCAGTCACGGCAAGCTGGGACTATAGCTCATATAAAGAAGCGATGGGGTCGAATCCGGGTTTTGTGGAATTCTTGTTTATCACGAATAATTCCGGCTATAACGGCACTCAGGGAATATATTATCTGGATAACGCGAGATTGGCGGACCCTGACGAGCTTCCATCCGGCAAGGCATCGGAACCGAATCCTGCGGATTATTCTGACGGCGTGGGCGAGACGCCATTGTTGAGCTGGGAGGCGGGAGAATTGGCCGGCAGCCATGACGTGTATCTGGGAACAAACTTTGACGATGTCAACAACGCGACGACTAGTACGGCTGGTATTTATTTAGGCAGACGCAGCCAATCGAATTACCAGATTACAACACCGTTGGCTGATGAAACTCAATACTACTGGAGGGTCGATGAGATAAACGAGGTAACCAGCCCGTACCTGTGGAAAGGCGATGTGTGGCGGTTCAGCACGATAGAGCCGTATATTCATACCTCGACTCCCTGGCTGCACGTAGATGGCAATAAGATTAAGGACCCTGTTGGCAACGACGTTGTGCTGAGGGGTATATCGATTGTTGATTTGGGATTCATCGAGGGCTGGCGAGGCGGAGTGCTGCCGATGATAGACCGTATAACGGATAAATATGACGCGCAGGGCCAGTGCCCGGGCTGGTATCCGAAGATAATCAGACTGCCGATATATCCGCCGGAGACGTCATCCAGCTGGCCCTATCGGCTGAATTATGATAATGACCATTTCTACAGGGGGATTCTGAGGCCTGTGGTCGATTACTGTAAAGACAAGGGCGTTTATGTAATCATCGACTGGCATTATATCGATGATACCTGGAACAAGGTCGCAGAGACAAACGAGTTCTGGGAATATATGGCGCCGAAATTCGCAGACGATTCACATGTTCTGTATGAGATTTTCAATGAGCCGATAAATTTTGTCGGCACTTTAGAGGAAAACTGGCAAAGTGTGAGGCAGAATATGCAGACGTGGGTTGATATCGTTCGCAGTCATGCCCCGAAGAACCTGCTGCTTGTGGCGGGGCCGAGCTGGTCGCAGATGATTGGTCCAATAGCTGATAATCCCATAGACGGGAACAATATCATTTACGTTTCTCACCTTTATCCAAGTCATTGGCGGTTCGCGTGGTGGTATGGAGGGCAGATAGAGCAATGTGCCGCCGTTGCTCCTGTTATTATGACCGAATGGGGTTTCAGCCAGGGCTACGACCCTGACCCTAACAATATGATGTACGGGTCGATTACGGAGTATGGCCAACCATTGATGGATTTCGTTGAAGCGCATCAAATAAGCTATACGGCCTGGTGCGCGTCTTATGACTGGGGTCCGCCGATGTTCAATCCGGACTGGAGCTTGCGGTGCGGCGATGGCGAAATGGGCTGTTTCGTGAAACAGCAGCTTTACGAGAGAAGAAACGATGATATGCCCTGTGATACTTCTCAATTCGACATCGAGGTGTTGCCTGATAGTTACGACTTCGGAGAAGTCGCGCTGGGAACGCCTAAGGTGCTGACTGTCAGTATATCTAATACGGGTTGCGGTGACCTTACCGTCAATGGCATAACGCTTGACACTGAATTTGCGATAACGTCATTTCCGCCCGGAGCGATGACAATTGAGGCGGGTGAGACGGCGGAAGTGGAAATTACTTATACTCCCTTGATACTGGGCTATAACTTTGCGGTGCTGAGAATTTTCAGCAATGACCCTGACGAGCCGATAGTAGAGGTGCAGTTGAGCGCTACGGGAGTTACGGTGCCTGTTTCTCCGCTGGAGCAGATAGAGGATATTCTCGAATTTTTCGATGAGTGCGTCACAGAGGGGACTATCGAGGGTATGTTCCATAGGTGTGACAAGTGGCAAAACCACAACGATTTTCAGCTTAAAATTTTCAGGTATATGATTACAAAGGCGAAGTGGGCAATCGAGCGGGAATGGGACGAATACGCATGCAGGCAATTAAGGCAGATATACCTGCGTTGTGATGGTCAATATATGCCGATTGATTTTGTAAAGGGTGATTCGGTCGATGAGCTGGCCGGCAAAGTTGAGGCACTGATGCAGACGCTGGGATGCAGGTGATTTCGAAGCATTTGCTGATTACAGGCCGCGAGCAGATGCCCGCGGCCTTTTTTTTCGTGTTATTTAGATTTTGAGTTTGACGGCTGTTGTATATATAATTGACGGATATGATAAAGGCATAAAACTTTTCAACCGGTTTAAGGAGTAAGGAAAATGAAGAGGTTTGCATTATTGCTTGTTATATGTATGAGCGTTTGTGCATCGGCGCAGAAATTCGAGGGCCTTGCACCGACGCCGCCTATGGGGTGGAACAGCTGGAATACGTTCCAGACCAATATCAGTGAAAAGCTTGTCAAAGAGATGGCGGAGGCATTGACAGCCGGCGGTATGAAGGATGCGGGCTATAATTACATCGTGCTCGACGACGGCTGGGAAATGAAGACCAGGGATAAAGAGGGTAATATAGTATGGGATCCGAAGAAATTCCCGAGCGGGATGAAAGCGCTGGGTGATTATCTTCACGAGAACGGGTTCAAATTCGGGATACATAACTGCGCGGGGACAAAGACCTGTGCGGGCTATCCCGGCGGGCGGGGGCATGAATTTCAGGATGCACGGGCGTATGCATCGTGGGGTGTGGATTATTTGAAATACGACTGGTGCGAGCACGGCACAGCCAACGCTCAAGAGACATATAAGACAATGCGTGACGCATTATATGCGGCCGGCCGGCCGATTGTTTTGAGTATCTGCGAATGGGGCAACAACAAGCCGTGGGAATGGGGCAAAGACATCGGGCATCTCTGGCGGACGACGGGTGATATCACGGACTGCTTCGACTGCCAGGAAGTATATTCGATGGGATGGAAGCCGATTCTGGATATGCAGATTGGGCTGGAGAAATACGCGGGGCCGGACCACTGGAACGACCCGGATATGCTGGAGGTCGGCAACAAGGGCCTGACGCTCGCGGAATCGAAGGCGCATTTCAGCTTGTGGTGTATGCTGGCGGCGCCGCTGATGGCTGGTAACGATATCAGGAAGATGAGCGATGACGTTCGTGATATTCTTATCAACAAAGAGGTCATCGCGATTGACCAGGACCCCTTAGGCAAACAGGGCTATCAGTTTATGAAGCATCCGGGCAAGGAAATCTGGGCCAAGGAACTGTCGGACGGTAAATGGGCCATTTGCATTTTCAGCACCGGCGAAGATAAATTAAAGGTCAGACTGGACTGGAAGCATTTCTGGATTCTCAAGGGCAGCTACGAGGTTCGTGACTTGTGGGCGAAAAAAGACCTCGGCAAAACGGATAAAAACTTCGAAAGCGAAATCCCATCACATGACGTGATTTTATTTAAGTTAAGCCCGGTCAAGTAAGGTCTTGTTTTCTGTTTTGAGTTTGAGCTGTCTGAATCAGCAGTGGTGCACCTGGCGGTGGGGAGGTGTTGTTTTCAATTGTCGGGGGGCGGTTTTATTCGACGTAGCCGAGTGATTTTAGCTTTTCGATGTCTTCCGGCTGGATTACTGTCTGGGCGGGTTTTGTTGAGGTGAAATCTTTTCTCCACCGTTCGAGTTTTTCAGCGAGGGAATTGGCCTGGTCGGGGAAAAAGGCGTAGATGTTGTTTAGCTCTCCGGGGTCCTGTTCGAGGTCGAAAAGCTCTTTTGTGTTTTCATCGGGGCCGTCGATGTATTTCCATTTATCGATGTGTAAGCCGAATTTTTCACCTTTTACATACGTGGAGCAGACGACACCTTCTTTGTAGTCTCGGCGGTATAAGTAGATTGGCCTCGGTGTTTGAGGGTTTTTGTGGAATATTGATTCAGCGAAGGACCGCCCCTGAAAGGGGTAGTCGGCAGGGTCGATGCCAATCATTTCGAGAATAGTCGGCGCCAGGTCAACGAGGCCTACAGGTGTCGTTACAATATGGCCCTTCGGGATTCGAGACGGCAGGCGAATCAGGAACGGAACGCGGACAAGCTCTTCATAAATATTTACGCCGTGATACATATGGTTGTGCTGCATGAGCCCTTCACCGTGGTCGGAGGCGATAACGATGAGAGTATTTTCTTCGAGCCGCATATTGCGGATGGCTTCGAGAAGTTTGCCGATGGAATTATCTATGTAGGCGATTTCGGCATCATATTCGCCTATTCCTTTGTCGAGTGTTGCGATTGGGTTTGTGGGCGCGAAGCTGGCGCGGAATGGTTCGACGGGCATATAGGGGTCGTGAGCATCGAAATAATGGATGAACAGAAAGAATGGTGCTGCCGGATTTGCCTTGTTTTTTATCCAGTTAACGGAGCGATTCGTAACGAACTGAGCCCGGCGGTCGAAAGTGGCGTCAATGAGCATATCCGCCCATTCTTTTAAATAGGGTCTTTTTGCTTCTTTGGGGTCGAAGTCTTCGTCATAGAACTCAAAGCCGTTTGCGTAGCCGAATTTCGATTTGAGGACGAACGAGCCGATTACAGCGGCCGTTTGATAGCCGTTATTTTGTAAGATTTTGGCGATGGTGGTGAATTCGGCGTCGAGTATGAATCCGTTTTTCTTTACGCCGTGTGCGATTGGGTGCAGGGACGTGAAAAAGGTGGCGTGAGACGGGCCTGTTGAGGAGGCGGGGGAGTAAGCGAGGTCGAAGGACGTGGCGCTTTGTGCGAAACTGGAGAGCTGCGGCGTTGTATTTTTTTCGTAGCCGTAAACAGAGCAGTGGTCCCGCCTGACGGTATCCATCGAGACAAATATGACATTAGGCCTTTTGGATTGTCGTGCGGATTTTCGGCAGCCGGGTATCGTAAGGGAGGCAGTCGAAGCGGCCGTGAGTGTGCCGATTGCATCTTTCAAAAGCGTGCGCCGGGTGAGAGTTTTATGAGCCGATGTGTGTTTATGATTCATTTTCAGGCCTAAATACCGGTTTTGATATTATCAGTATAGCTCTAAAAAGGTTACTGGTCAAGCGGATGTGATGTTCACGGATTCGAAAGATTAAATAAAAGTGGCGACAAACAGCAATAGCGCGCTCAACACGGCTCCGTCACAACTATGCCCTGCTTCTGGACTTGCTCAGCCGGTAATATATCGACCATCATCTCATCGAGGACTTTTATACCGGTTTGTTTCTCGAATTCTTCGAGTACCGGCTGGCTGAATACCTTATCAAGAGAAGTGTAAATAACTACTTCCTGCTGCTCTGTCTGACTTTTTTGTTTACAGCCATATAATGAAATAATAATCAGTA
>CAYLYB010000124.1:0-7335 GCA_964387605.1 uncultured Pirellulales bacterium
CGATTTCTTCAAATGTTGCCCCATCCACATCCGGCACGACTTCGCCGTCTTTCCAAATATACCTGACGCCGGGTGACTCGGCAACATCAACCTTTGTGCCTTCCGGCAAGTCAATCTTAAATGCTCCAAGTGCATTAAAATCGGGATTTATATGAATATCACTGACGAGGTAATCGTAGTGGATTGAATCTCGACATTCGTCTTTTGAAATGCTCGAGAAATCAAATGTTGCTTCGGTTGGTATGAAATCGTTGCCAATCTGCTGCAATTCTGTGCACTGGTATTGGCTGAGCTGCAAAGTCGACTTGGTTTGCGATACTGCCTTGTCGTTTATCAGGTCGTCTCCTGTTTTTTCAATAGTCCATTTCAATGCGGTGTATCCCTTATCCGGTGCTACCCAGGTCGTTACTTTACCGTATTTTGTTGTTCCTTCGAGAACATAACAGCTTATACCGGTTACGTCCTCCCGTTCCTGCCGCATACGACAATCACTGGATTCTTCGAGTAAATCGGGCACACTTTTGTGGTTGTTACTGGATGTCCTTCCGAATAACGGACCACCATGCTCATCGCAATCAAGCAACCCGTCTTTTACCCCCTCAAATTCAGTGGTTATCGAAGCTCCCAATAGCGGCAAACCCGGGTTGCCTGTAACGCTGACAAATTCCCGCTCTGTGAGAATCATCCTGAGAATAGCGTTTTTCTCCGGGTCGGGATTACCGTTGGTGTCAGGGACGAAGCCGTTTCCGTTCAATTCGAGCCGGTCGTGGTCCCTGTGGAAAATAAAAACGAACTTACATGGTTCCTTATCGGGAATTCCAGTTGGTGTTATGGCAACATCAACTTTCATTGAAACCGAATCAGCCCAGTCCAGCGATTTTTTGAAATTCTCCAGGACCTCCATTGTATTATTCTCCTCATATGCGATAGCGCTTTGGCCGCTAATGATTATGAGAAATACAGCAGCGACAATCAGAACAAAGGCAGGTTTGCTTTGCATTTTCTCATCTCTGAAATCCAGACTACTTTTAGCCGCTTGGCATGTCTATAGCTAAACTATTTTCAGCAACAGTCGAATCAGCTGGCTGTTTATTCATTTTCTTTTTTTATCTCGTCCATCATTGTGTCGATTTCTTCAAATGTTGCCCCATCCACATCCGGCACGACTTCGCCGTCTTTCCACTTGTATTTTATCCCTGTCACCTCTTTTGAATAAATTCGCAGCCCGTTCGGCAAGTCCGCTTCAAATGCACCCATCGATTTGAAATCCGGATTCAGCCGGATATTGCTTATCTTATACTCCTGTCTGCTGGAATGTTTCTGTCCGTCCTTAAGCGTGGTTTTCAGGTTAAACAGTGCCTGTTCAGGTATAAATTGTCCGTCTATTTGTATGAACCGCACAAGGTCGAATTCAGCCAGCCAGGAATCTATCGGTTTGGGTTTGTCGTTAAACAAGTCGCCGCTTTTCTTTTCTATTGTCCATTTGAGTGCGCTGTAATTCATTTGCGGGTCAATCCATGCGGTTGTCCTGCCGTATTTTGTCGTTCCCTCAAGCACAAAGCAGGGTGTGTTATCGAGAACTTCCTGGTGCATCGTAAGGTCTTTTGATTCAGCAAGAAGCTCGGCGATAGTCTTATGGTTGTTGCCGTAGATTCGCCCCCAAAGTGGGCCTCCTTCGGTGGGATTTTCCATAAAATCTTTGAAGTCTTCTTCGAAATCTGTGCTTACAAGCGCTCCCCGCAGCGATTCTTTCACCGGGTTGCCGAAGCTTATATGCCTTTTGCCGGTAAAAATTTCATTTATGGTATGGTCCATGTTCGGGTCTATGTTGCCGTATTCGTCGTATTTGAATATTCTGCCCCGCCATTCCGCTCGGCCATTGTCATGACGGAACTTCATTGTTACGCCGTAAGGTCCTTTGTCGGGATAGCCCTCGGGTACAACGTTGATATCGATTTGCATTGATACTGAATCCAGCCATGAGAGCGATTCTTTGTAATGCTCAATTACTTCTGCAGCTTTCAGACTCATATCACTCTGTCCCAATGTGGAATTGGTACAAAGCACCGCGTTGAAAACGGCAAGAATTATCAGTAAGTTTGATTTTCCAGTCATAATTTATACTCCTGTTATAGAACATAATAAATCAGCTACGAACCTATACAGGCCTCATGCCATGTCGATTGGCACTCTTGATGGGTCATACAACCGCTTGGAGAACCTCTGTAGCAGGTGCCCGAACCTGTCTCCACTATGACGCACTGATACGCCTTCACTTGACATTTTCCCTCTCCCTGATTGCCGCAGGTTATGTAGGATTCCTGTGTGCAGTACTTGCAGTTTCCCCAAAGTCCTTCACCGCTCGTGCGGACAGGGACTGCGACCGACCAGGCGATAATTAGTCCAAGTGTAATTGCTCCGACAAAACCAGGATTAAAGCGGATAATGCGCTTCATTTGGCTGCTCCTGCATTTGAGAAATACCTGCTTATCGATTGGCGTTTGTGATTGTGTGATTGCAAAATCTCTCCGGGGTTTAAATTAGAAATGTTTATGAGTGTGTTTCCTCTTTTCATTACCTATACATCCTCTCCGAAGAGGTTTAAAGCAATTATGGACAACCTAATCTTTGTTGTCAAGTATGAATTTTGGATTCAGATAAAAATCACGGCAGGTTTTTTGCATAATTAACAGCTATTTTTGTAGTCTGCTTTTGCTTATGTGCCGAAATATAGCGTATAAATTTAAGAGAGGGTTTTTCGATGCCGCAAAAAAGGTTGAAAAAGGCGTGGTTTTATGCTATAATAACCTACCTCGAAATGCTGGCAATTACCGGCAAATATCATCGGAGGATTTGGTGATTCGATGTCCTATAAAAGCAGGCGGTTTGCACCTGATAACGGGGCTTGTATTTCTTTCGGCCCTGGCGGGTGCTGCCTATGCCCAGCAATCGGCTGATACGCTTCAGCCGCAGGGTCTTAATTACGCGGGCCTGTATCAGCTAAGAAAGCTTGACCCCAATCTTACCGGCACAGGCGTTAAATTCGCCGTGATATGCAGGAGCATTACCTATCTCGCCGGCGAGCCGCAAAACGACTATCAGCCCGCCGGTGAACACAATTGTTTTAAAAGCACAAATTATACCTTTCACGACCTCGATTTTATACCTGCCGGCACGTCGGAGCATTCGACCGCTGTCTGCTCGATTCTTTTAGGCAGAGACCCCAATGCATACAACGAACAAATCGGGCCTTTTTATTACGAGGGCGCGGCGCCGGACGCCCAGGCCGACATTTATGAGTTCTGGCACTTCCTTATAAATAACGTCTTTCCCTGCTCGGCTCCCGAAGCTGACGTCATCACCGCCGACATAGGTTATCAGTTCGAGGAATGGTGGACCCGCGGCATCGAGGCGCTCGCGCAGCGGTATGGCAAGACCGTCGTAATCGGAATAGGTAATGGCTCGAATGCGTCGGACCCGGTTTTATATCCCGGTGCCGGCGCAAATGTGATTGGCGTGGGAGTTGTAAAATCGCTCGATACTCTCGACACCGCGACGGGGCTTTCGCGTTTCGCACTGGTGTATCCCGAGTATTCCAGCAAAGGCCCGACCGCCGACGGCCGATGCAAGCCCGATATCGTCGCGCCGGGCAACTGCCTCGCCGCCGTCGCCGGCGAGCCGAACCGCTACGAGCCGACGGGAACCTGGTCGAGCTTCGCTACGCCGATAGTCGCCGGAACCGCAGGCCTGCTGTTGCAGCAGGCAAAAGCCGACCCGAACCTGCAATTGGCTACCTCATCGCAAGGCGGCAACTGTGTTATAAAGGCGGCCCTGCTCAACTCAGCAACAAAACTGCCTTACTGGCATAAGGGCCAATTGACAAAAGATGACGACCACGATGTGCCGCTCGATTATCTGCAGGGAGCGGGAGTCGTCAACGCGCTCGACGCACACAGCCAGCTTATGGCGGGTCGTCATTTGCCCGGCGATTGCCCGACAGCCGGCTGGGACCTGAACAAACTCGACTTCAATCAAATCCCTGCCAGCTCATACAGAATCAGAATCGAAGAACCAGCAGATAAAATGATTACCGCAACCCTGGCCTGGAACAAACACTTCGCTGACCAGTACCCCTTCGAACCCCAGCCGCAAAACGATGTGGACATTCGGCTCGAAATTTGGGCGCTCGATGCGAACAACCCCAATAAAGATTACCTGCTCGATTACAGCGACAGCAGAACGGATAATGTTGAACACATCTACTACCCAGCAGATGCGAATGTTGCCGACTACGAAATAATCGTTTCGTATAGCGACGAATTTGACGTAAACCAGCCCCTAACCACTCCGCCATACGCCCTTGCCTGGAACGTCTCGCCGAAGCCGGCCAGGGATTATTCGTATTGGCTCGACCTGAACGCAGACGGCTCCGTAAATAATTCGGACGTGCTCGCATTGCTCGAAAATCTGCTTGCGGGCATCGAAGATTCCGACGGCTATCTGTTCGGCGACATAAATTCAGACGGCCTTCTCAACGTAAACGACCTTCGTATTATGCTTGATTATATAAGCAACACCTCCGCGCAAAGCGAAGAATAATCACGCATTACCTGCGACACGTAATACTCCGCACGAAGACTCGAACCTTTGGCAATTTTGGCTCGGCCCCGCTTACGGCCGTCAGTTTGCAGCCGGCACAGTTGCCTTGCGGTCGAACCTGCTTTGGTGTATCTTAGACCTTCGTGGAAACGAAGGTCATAAAACTTGATATCACAAATATCGACACGGCTGCGATAAAAGAAGCCGCAGCGATCATCGATGCCGGCGGACTGGTCGCATTCCCAACCGAAACCGTTTATGGCTTCGGCTGTCGCGTTGCTGACGACTCGCTGGCTCGGCTCAATGAAGTAAAGGGTCGGCAGAAGGATAAATACTATACCCTGCATATCGCCAATCCCGCCGATGTTTTCAAATATGTTCCTTCAATCGGCCTGCGGGCGAGAGCACTTGCCAGGAACGCCTGGCCGGGACCTTTGACAATAGTTTTTGAGCTTGCCGAAGCCGACGTAAAACGGCAAAAGGGAAAGCTCGACGCCGAAGTCATCGATAATCTTTACCGTAACAGCTCAATCGGGATTCGATGCCCTGATAATGCAATCGCATCGATGCTGTTGAGCGAGGTCAAAAGCGCAGTCGTTGCACCGAGCGCGAATATAAGCGGCGACGCACCGGCCGCCGAAGCCGGTGCGGTTATAGAGCGATTCAATGGTAAAATCGATATGATACTGGATGGCGGACCGTGCAAATATAAACAAAACAGCACCGTAGCCAAAATAGACCAAACAGGCCTTAAAATACTAAGACAAGGGGCTTATTCAGAACCGCAACTTATTGAAATGGCAAAGGTTACGGTCCTTTTTGTCTGCACCGGCAACAGTTGTAGAAGCCCTATGGCCGAAGGCCTTTTCAAGAAATACCTTGCTGAAAAGTTTGCTTGTTCTGTTGACCGGCTCGAAGAAAAAGGTTATATAATCACCTCTGCCGGCACACTTGGAATGGTTGGATTTCCCGCGAGCTCTGAGGCGGTAAGGGCTTGTTCAGCGAGAGGAATTGACATCAGCGGCCACAGAAGCAAAGCCCTGGGCAGGTATCTGATTGAGCAAAGTGAGTTGATTTTTGCACTTGCACGAGGGCATCGGGATGTTGTCTTGGAGATATGCCCCGAGGCGGTGGACAGGTGCTTGTTGCTCGCGGAAGATGCCGATGTCCCGGACCCGGTGGGCCGGACACAGGGCGTTTATGACAGTTGTTG
Organism: uncultured Pirellulales bacterium; assembly: GCA_964387605.1. Lineage (GTDB taxonomy): Bacteria > Planctomycetota > Phycisphaerae > Sedimentisphaerales > Anaerobacaceae > Fen-1362. The sequence continues at coordinate 5,813 of CAYLYB010000124.1, forward strand.
TGAAATGATTGAAAAAGCGGTAAGAAAAAGAATTAAAGAACTCGTACTATGAAAATAGCAATTGGAAGTGACCATCGCGGCTATAAGGCCAAAGAGCTGATTAAGACAATAGTGACTCAGCTCGGCCATGAATGCATTGATTTCGGAACAATCGACGGAAGTCCGGTCGATTACCCCGACCCTGCATATCTGGCGGCAAAGGCTGTGGCCGAAAAAAAGGCCGACATGGGAATCCTCGCCTGCGGAACAGGTATAGGAATGAGTATCAGCGCCAACAAGGTCAAGGGCGTTCGGGCCGCCCTGTGTTATGATGAGTTGAGTGCCCGCATTTCCCGCCATCACAACGACGCAAACGTGCTGTGTGTGTCCGGCGAGTTGCTCGGCGAAGTGCTGATGCGCCGTATGGTCGAGGTCTGGCTCGATACTGAATTTGCCGGCGGCAGACACCGCAGGAGGGTCAGAAAAATAGAGGCCATCGAAGGGGACAAAGACCCAACGACCGTCCAGAACGACGCCCAGTAGCTCAATTCCTGCGGTTTTATAACACCTTCGCCATATCTGCAATATAACCTCGTCCGGGCTTATACTGTCACCATATTACCACCAAAAAAAGATGCAAAAAGTGCCTTCTCGGTTTTGGATTTCCCTCAAACAGTACTTATATTTTAGGTGGAGCAGTTGGGAAATAAACGCCTTCTCTTCTCCTCTCTTCTTCTTGGAGACGGGGTTGCTGACCGAATGGATTGTGCAACAGGGGGGACCTCGTCTCCTTATTTTTTTTAATAATGCCAAAAACGCAGCTTGGCATGATGGCTTTTCATTTTTTGTCGCAGAAAATAAAAGGGCCGCAATTTTTATATTGCAGCCCTTTTTTTTTAATCACATCCAATGGTATAGATTACTCGGCGCCGTATAGCCACCATTCTTCGACAAACTGCATCAGGTCTTCGAGCGTGACGGAGCCGCTTTGGTCGAGGTCGGTGCCGCCGCACCAGCCGTTACCCGAAGCGCAATCTATTTATTTACTGATCTACGTTCCATCCTGAATGTATTCGTATATCAGCTTTTTAGTTCATCCAGTTCTGTGCAAACTGAGAAAATTCATAAAAGTTAACACTACAGTCCCCGTCCAGGTCTATCGCTGATGTAAGCGCACAGTTATTCGCCAGCCAGAGTTGCACAAAGTCAGCCAAGTCATCGATGGATACGGAGCCGCTGTCGTCGAAATCACCATACAGCCCCGTCAGCCACGGCGACAGGTACTCTCCGTCAATAACCTCCTGCGAAATCCCAGGACCGGACCAGGCCACGGCGATATTATCCCCGCCGCCGCCTTCCTTATGCAGCACTTCGATATAGTATTTCTGCCCGGCGGTCAAAGTAACCGGCGAGGACTCCTGCGAGGCAAATTTGTTCCACTGACGTGAATCCGTCCAGTCCGGTACATTGGCAATGAGCGCAGCATTGTCCGGCGTGCCGTCCGTACTTAACCACAATTCGCAGTTATCATCGCCCGCAATCCA
>CAYLYB010000125.1:0-7271 GCA_964387605.1 uncultured Pirellulales bacterium
CCTATCAGACACTATAGGCGGATTAGTGGGCTGGAATTACGGCGGCAATATAAATAAGTGTTATTCGTCGGTGAATATCGCAGCAAAATCCTCACTCGGGGGACTTACGGGATGTAACGACGGCCACGGCGTTATAAGAAACTGTTTTGCGACCGGCAATGTCTCCGGGCAGGACAATTCATCACCTTTAAACAGCTTCAAGAAGGTTAAAGACAAGTATATCTATTCCGGTCTTACAACTGAAGGATATAGCATCAAGGCCAAATTTGACTTTAAGAAATGCACTTTTGTCCTGGCAATAAAAAATACAAAGTTGATTGAGCCGGGCTCAGCGAGATTCTCAATGGAATTCGGTGATTTCGAGCAGCGCGTTAATGTTGAATTGCCTTAAATTGATTCGTCAGAGCAAACCACGCCAAACAAACAGCGGGTAAACCACGAGCTGCATCTTCCTAAATGAAAAGAGTGGGGTGAAATGACAATCGTGGCGTCTATTATTGAATCACTTCGAAACCAACTGCTGTAATGTCATCGACTTCAGCCGGGTTGATATTTTGATTTTGCGCCAGGGTATTAAAGCTGTCCATCATTTCGACGATAGGCAGGTCCTTAATATCACAGAATTCCTCAGTAAAATGAAATCCGGTCATATCATCGAAATTTCCAATGAAGGGTTCTGCGCCATCAGAATACAGTAATACTTTATCGCCCAGTTGAAGCTGGATTTTGTCTTCAGCATAATCTGCATCCTTGAAAACGCCCAGGAGTGAACCGCGCACCTCTAATTGTCTGGCATCTTCCCCCTGCCTGATGAAAATCGGATAAGGATGGCCGGCTCTGGCGTATGTAAGCTCGAGCGTTTCTATGTTCAGCAGGCAATAACAGCAGGTGGCAAACTGGTAACCGGACAGTTTCTGTGTGGCCATTCGCTTGTTGAGGTTCCTCATAACCTCTGCAGGTGAATATATGTGATATGTGTTTTCAACAGTTGTTCTCATAACCAGTGCTTGTTTGAGGAAAATGGTCAGCAAAGCAGCGGGCATACCATGGCCAACCACATCAGCGACATAAAAACCAAGGTGCTTCTCATCTATTCTAACCGCGTTATAAATATCGCCTGAAACCCATTCTGCCGGCAGAAAGACGGTCGCCCACTTTATATTTTCAGTATTTGGCAACTGCGTTGGCAGGAAATCCTGCTGAACAAGGCCTGCCAGTCGAAGCTGTTCGGTGAGGTTTTCAACAAGCGTTCCGGTCATATTAAGCTGTTCGGCCAATTTGTTCTTGTATATAGTCTGTATTTGCTTTGGAGGTATGGCGGGCTTTACCGCCATTCCATCGCTCTTTTTTCGGTAGGCAAGATTTACACTTACTCTTGTCCAAAGCTCGTCGACAGAAACGGCCTCCGTCGTTCCGCTCATAGTAAAGCTGCTCTTTGAAGGAGATAAAGAGAAGCTCTTAACTGGCATTTTGACACGGTCAGTAATTAGAATAACGCCTATATTCTCCATCTCCAGAGTTTCTATTATCCGTGCCAGTTTCTGTTGCTGAATCGCATCCGAATCATTGGCATCCACGATTACCGTACCAACCAAAGCAAGCTTATTTCTCATTTCAGGAAACTTATCAATGCGAAGAATCTTGTAAGTAAGATTTCTCTCTTTAAGCAGTCGCTTAATTTCCTGCGGCACCAGCTTTTGGTTGCTCAAATACAAAACGTCGATGAAGCTTTTTTGCAACTCAATAGCGCTTAACAGCTCAGTCTTAACCATTATCTGTCCCCTTTTAGATTAATCACAGCTTTTCAGGGCCAACAACAGAGCAACACGATTAATAACACCTCGCTCTGCCAAAACAACACAGCTAATTTCGGTTTGTTTAACTCGACACTTTGCTTGTTTTTTCTCTTTTTTTGCGTCCACATCATTTATCGGCAATAAATATCCCTGTCAGCACTTTTTGCTTTCCAAGAAGCAAACAATTAAAGTATATAAAACAAGTGAGTATGGTCCGAAAACATTCGTGTGCTCCGGAATGATATTCATTTTACCCTATTTGACCGGTGTGAAATTACGAATTTGCAGCGGGTCAATTTTACAAAGTCAGGCCTCAAATCAGGACCGACCGAGTAACACAGCACCAAACAGGAAATTTTCAGGGTGATAACAATCTCGGTCTTTTATATAAGTATTCAGCCCGAAAAAATCGCAGAACCAATGCGAAGAATTGAGGAACCCTCCTCCACAGCAATCTCATAATCCGAGCTCATACCCATACTCAGCTCGGTGAAATTCTGTCCGACGATTTTCTCACCGCGCATTTCCACGAACAATTCCCTTGCCCTGACGAAGCATTCACGAATGACATCCTTATTATGGGTCAGCGGCGCCATAGTCATCAGTCCGACAAGCTTTAGATTCGGGAGGGTTTCAATCTGTTCGGCTAAATGCGGGGCGGCGCCGACGGAGACGCCGTATTTTTGAATCTCCTGCGAAGTATTGACCTGTAATAGGACCCGCGGCGAAACGTTCAGTTTGGCCGCAGAGGCATTTATTTCCTCGGCGAGGCGAAGCGTATCAATGGAATGAATCATTTCTGCGATGGGCAGGACCTGCCTGACTTTGTTTCGCTGGAGGTGGCCAATCATATGCCAGTTTACTTTATCCGGTAATTTTTCGTGACCCCGGCTATGCTGAAGAAACTCATCTATCTGCGCAGAAACCTTTTTCAACTGCTGGACCCTGTTTTCACCGAGTTCCACACAACCAAGCCGAATAACCTCTTCGATTGCCTCGATAGAAGCGGACTTTGTAACGACGACAAGCTTCACTTCAGCGGGGTCCCGGCCGTCACGAGCGCAGACCGAGTTTATGTTGTCTCTGAGGTGTTCAACACGTTCAGCTATTTTTATCATAAAAATTAATAGAAAAAACTATACTAATAACATCTACAAAACCGAAGATAGATTAAAGGTCAGGATATCCTGCACCCGACCAGATATTTACAGCCAGATTTTAAGTTATGGCTTAATTTTACTTAATTTAAGCCAATAAGGCGAAGGTTTCAAGTGCAATTGGCACAATTGGATGTAGTTTTGTGTTACTAAAAAAGCCGTTAATAAGGGATTTTGGGCTTGCTTTTTTCGAGGGATAAGGATATATTGAAGGCGGTGTGGCTTGTTTATATTCGTATAAATAAGCCGGATTATTGAAGTCGCGGGTGGGGTATTTTTGTTTGACAGCCTTCTCTGTGCAGTTTAGATTCTTTTTTCACCGCGAATTAATAAGAGATAATACTGCTTTAAGCAGTTCATGAACCTCGGCGAGGCAGCGTGGCACACCGGTTTCCCCCCCAGCCGGTCCCACCACCTCGCCTTTTTTTTTGTCACAGAAGACAATTTGTAAAGTCAAAGCAATTTAGCACTTAGTTTTCCTTAAAGCCCCAATCAGGTTTCAAGCCCGCAAATGTCCTGCGAAAAGCGAAAAAGACGACAACGGCGGCAATCGCTGCTGAACCACCAAAGACAAACGTAGCGACAGGCGAAATGTGCTGCCAAAGAAGCCCAGCCAGAAAACTTGCCGGTAAAGCGGCCAGGCCTGTTACCGTATGAAACGTTCCCAAGGCGGTGGCCTTGAAACCGGCGCCGGCCATATCGGAAACAAAGGCACGCTGAGTTCCGTCGACAGCGGCGAAGACCACACCGTAAAGAGCGAAGAGAATTACATAAGCAGACAATGAATCAAGAAAAGCAAAACCGAACGATACGGCGGCAAAGAGTGCGTAGCCGAAAATGATAACCGCGCGACGGCCGATTTTATCCGAAAGTGCGCCAAGAGGGACGGCCAGAGCACTGTAAAAAATATTAAACAGCACATACAGAAGAATGGGCACGGCTACTGATAATTTGCCGGTAAACAAATGCTGGGCTCTCATCACGAAAAACATATAACTGAAATTGCCCAGGGCAAAAATACCCGAGACCAATATAAACAGCTTCAAAGGTTTCGAAAGCTTCGTAAGGCCGATTTTCAATTTTTCATTACGGGGGACAGTTTTCGGCTCTTTGACAAAACAAAGAGGAACCAGGGCCGCTACGCCGGTGATGCCGGCAAAAAGTATGATAGTGTGAATTTCAAGGCCTGCGGTCCAAAAGAGCAGCAAAGCCGATGCGGCCCCTAAAATCGCGCCGAAAGTATCGAGCCCACGGTGAATCCCGAACCCCCTACCCCGCCGGGTTGTTACCGATTCGGCAATAATGGCATCCCTTGCCGCGGTCCGCAGGCCCTTACCGACGCGTTCGAGGGTCGCGAAGAGGATTGCAACAGGCCAAATCTTCGAAAAGGCAAGTAACAGCTTGAATACCGTCGAGACGCCATAGCCCCAGTAAACGAATATCTTTCGTTTGCCTGTCCTGTCGGACCAGTAGCCGCAAAACACCTTCAAAATGCTTGAAACACTGTCCCGTAATCCGCCGAGCAGACCGATGAGCTGACCCGTGGCGCCGAGCGACTGAAGGAACATCGGCAGAATGGGCATTATCATTTCGCTGCTGAGGTCATTGAGAAAGCTGACGACGCTTAGCAGAACGACGTTGCGAAAACCACCGTTTTGGGCGTTATGCTGCATCGCATTACTCGCCGCGGACCTGGACTACAAAGGTTCTGCTTCGCGGGCCGTCGAATTCGCAAAAGAAAACGCCCTGCCACGTGCCTAACACAACCTGGCCGTCCCTGATTATAAGCTGCTCGCTGCACCCGACGAGCGAGCTTTTGCAGTGCGAATCGCTGTTGCCTTCGCTGTGGCGATAACCGGGCCGATTATGCGGGATTAGCTCTTCGAGGGTCAGCAGTATATCGTGGATAACGGAGCGGTCGGCATTTTCATTGATTGTGATGCCGGCGGTTGTATGCGGGCAATAAACAATCGCATCGCCGTCGCTTATGCCGGATTTGCCTACAAACGCACCCACCTGGTTGGTTATATCAACGAATTCGCAGCGATTTTTCGTGCTTATATGAAAATCCTTTGTGACAACCTTCATTTTCCGTCTCCTACATTTGTTCGATAACCTCGATACCCAGCAGGTCTTTCAGGCCGTGCCGGATTGTTCGAGCGGTCAAATCGCAAAGCAACAGCCGACTCGGCCGCTTGTCGCGCTCCGCGTCGAGGACTGGGCAATTCGTATAAAAGCCGCTGAATTTCTGCGCGAGGTCGTAAAGATAACTTGTGAGATAATTCGGCCTGTAGTCACTAACTGCCGACTGGACCGCCTCGCCGTAGCGCATCAGGTGCTTGGCGAGAGCAACCTCGTCCGGCTCCGTCAAATTAAGCTCTTTTACGCCGGCCAGCTCTTCCTCGATGCTCACCCCCCTGTCGCCCCCTTTTCGCTCTATCGATTTAATCCGCGCGTATGCGTATTGCATATAAGGAGCCGTATTGCCGTCCATCGCCAGCATCTTATCGAAACTGAAAATATAATCGCTCGTGCGGTTATTCGAATAATCGGCATATTTAACCGCCCCGATTCCGACCGCGTTGGCGATTTCGCTTTTTCGTTCAGCAGGCAGGTCGGGATTTTTATCTTCGACCACTTTTTTCGCACGCGCAACCGCCTCGTCCAAAAGCTCTTTTAATTTTACGTTTTCACCCGAGCGCGTTTTTAATGGCTTGCCGTCCTCGCCCAATACGCTGCCGAATGTAACGTGAATCAATTCCGTATCCGGCTTCGCCCAGCCGGCTTTTCGCGCAACCGCAAAGACCATCTCGAAATGCAGACCCTGCCGAGCATCGGTTACATAAATAATCTTGTCGGCCTTTAATTCGCCTACCCGGTATCGAATCGCCGCCAAATCTGTCGTCGCATAAAGATACGCACCATCGCTTTTTTGCACAATCAAAGGTAATGGCTCGCCTTCTTTATTCTTGAATCCTGGTGGGAAAACACACACCGCTCCATCCGATTCAACAGCTAAACCCTTCTCCTTCAATTCCGCAACAACAACAGCTAACATATCCTTATAAAAACTTTCCCCGCGAACATCTTTATTCATTAATGATACACCAAGTCTTACATAAACTTCTTTGAAATGACTTTCAGAATGTTTGATCATGTCTTCCCAATATAATACCCAAACCGTCCGTCCTTTATGTAATCCTAAAACTGCTCGACGCGCCTTCTTGGCAAATTCTTCATCATTGTTAAAACGTTTTTGTGCTTCTTTATAAAAAGCTTCCATATCAGCTAAACTTTTATTCACAAGAATTGAATCGTCACTCTTTGTTTCTACAGAAAGCTTTTCTTCATATAACGCACAAAGCATTCCAAATTGCGTTCCCCAGTCGCCGATGTGATTTTGGGGGATGACGTTATGGCCTAAAAATTCGAGGGTTCGGCAGATGCAGTCGCCGATGATGGTGCTGCGAAGGTGGCCGACGTGCATTTGCTTGGCGATATTCGGGCCTGAAAAATCAACGACAATAGTTTTGGGCCTATCGGTTTCCGAGACGCCGAGCCGGCTTGTATCCTTATTTATCAGCAGCAGGTTCTCGGCAATGAATTCGGGTTTCAATCGCAGGTTGATAAAGCCGGGGCCTGCAATCTCGATACTCGATACTTGATTCTCGATACTCGATTCTTGTTTGAGTTTGGCAACGATTTGATCGGCAAGTTTGCGGGGATTGGTCTTTAGCTGTTTTGCCAAAGGCATCACGCCATTAACCTGGTAATCGCCGAACTTCGCGTCGGTAGCAGGCCTGACAAGTGCGACGCAATCGCCCTGCCCGCTGACAGCGGCCATCGCCTCAGTCAACTTTGCTTCCAGAATGTCAATTACGGGCTTCATTGCACACACGGGGAAAAACAATTAACAAATAATCAATCATCACTTATCAATAATCAATTCTCTTAGCGTCGCCCCAGAGCATTTCGAGGTCGTAGTAATCGCGGGCTTTACTGTCGAAAACGTGCACGACGACATCGACAAAATCGAGCAGGACCCAATGGCCATACTCATAGCCAGCCCTGCCAAATAGTGAGAACTTGTGCTCTTTTTTGCCAAGGTCGGCGATTTCGTCGGCCACGCTTCGCATCTGCCTGTCGCTTGTGCCGGTGGCAATAAGAAAATAGTCGGTAACCTGCGATATCTTTCTCATATCAAGAACGACGACATCAGTGCAATGCCGTTCGCCGGCCAGTTTGGCCGAGGCGATAGCAAATGCCTTCGCTTTTCGATTTATTCTTCTTATCAAGCCGCCTTACCTATTAAATAAAA
>CAYLYB010000126.1:0-7238 GCA_964387605.1 uncultured Pirellulales bacterium
AGTCGTCAGCACCTTCGATGCTCTGGCCCGCACCGGATGCGTGGAGTTTTTAGCGGAAACTTATTACCACAGCTTGAGCTTTCTTTATTCGCGAAACGAATTTGTGGAGCAGGTGGATAAACACAGCGATACGATAGAGAAGCTATTCGGACAAAGGCCTCGCGTATTCCGCAATACGGAGCTTATATATAATAACGACCTTGCGACGCTCATCGAGGCGATGGGGCGTTTCGACGGCATAATCAGCGAAGGCGCGGACCATATATTGGGTTACCGCAGCCCGAATTATGTTTATCAGCCGAAAGACTGCAATCACCTTCGTCTTTTACTTAAAAATTATTCACTCAGCGACGATATAGCTTTTCGGTTCTCGAACCGCGGCTGGACCCAATGGCCGCTGACGGCTGATAAATTCGCACACTGGATAAACAGGGTCAACGGCAACGGCTACGTTGTAAACCTTTTCATGGACTATGAGACCCTGGGCGAACATCAGTGGGAGGACACGGGCATCTTCGAATTTATGCGTCATCTGCCTGACGAGATATTAAAACACCCGGACAATAATTTCAAAACGCCGAGCGAGGTCATCGAGGCATACGAGCCGGTCGGCGTTGTTGACGTGCCGCACCTGATAAGCTGGGCCGATACCGAGCGAGACCTTTCGGCGTGGTTAGGCAACGCGATGCAATCGAACGCGATTCACGAACTGTACCGGCTGGAAAAGAGAATTAAAAGCTCCGGCAAACAGGACCTTATCGATGACTGGCGGAAGCTTCAGACGTCGGACCATTTCTATTATATGTGCACAAAGTATTTCGCCGACGGCGACGTGCATAAGTATTTCAATCCCTACGATTCGCCATACGATTCTTATATTAACTTTATGAACATCCTTGGCAATCTACGTCAGCGCTGCGTAAAGCATACGCTGGCAGCAACGGAGGGTCATTTCCCGAAGAAATCCAGTTCAGCATCGGCCGTGAGCGGGGCGACGAATTGAAAAGAGACAGCGTGCAGCGTTCAGCGGACAGCGTATAGCGGACAGCGTTCAGTTCAGACTTAAGACACAAGACGAAGTTCTAAATCCTAATCCCTAATTTCTAAACAAATTCCAATTACCGAAGCAATAAATCCTCCAAACGAAGATTCCGCAGAAGGGGGAATCCACTGATTTTGGCCGGGAAAAAGGCCCCGATGAGATAGCAAAAGATGCATCTCACGGGGTAAATGTTTTTTTCGGCGTTGTTTGGGGATATAATATTGCCTCAAGGCAGGAAGATGTCTTTAATCCGTTTTATGTAGATTGAATAATGATTGTTAGGTGGAAGAATATGAAAAGAGTAATCCTAATCGCATGTATGTTAATGGTAAATATTGGAAAGGCATCTTTACCCGATGGCGCTGAATTCACCAAGATGCGGCTCGAGTATGTTGCTTCTCCACAAGCCGTGTTGCATTGGGTGTCTAACGATGAGCGAAAGGCATTGCTTGAGATTTATAAATCTGACAAAAAGAAGTTTGTAGAAGCTGGTGCCAAAAGGCTTGAGAAATGTCCAGTGGACACAAAAATTCAGTTGATGATGGGCTACGCCTTGAGCGAACTCGGTCGCTCAAAAGAGACTGTAAAACATAGATACTTTTTCTACGGACTGATACAGTCTATTATTGCCGATAATGACGGACTCTCGAAAGCATCAGCATTCAAGGTTATTTCTATAGATGAAGAGTATGCCTTGTGTAATTATCTAAACACTAAAATCTTGAGGCAAGAATTAAACGGTATTTATGATGTATTCCAGGTAGAAATCAATGGCGAGAAAAAGGAACTTTATTTTGACGCTTCCATTCCGCTTGAAACACTTAAATCAGAACTGGAAAAATGAGAAGCAGGTATAACTCGCTGCAAGAAAAAACATTTCTGATTCTGAGTTGCGACAAGTTCGGTAAATCAATTAAGATTTGGTGTGCACCCGTTTCGATGAGGCGTCGAGCCGAGGCAGGCAAGCACACCCTACGATTTATAAGCGATTTGGATTCCCGCCTCCTTCGACGTTGCTCAGGACAGGTTCGCGGGAATGACATTCCTTCGCGGGAATGACCCCCACTGTTTTGCTTTGCAAAACAATACGCGGGGGCAGGCAACCCCGCCACACGCATCGCCTACGGTGAGCGAAGATGTCTGGGGTAAATATGACCCGGCAATAAACAACAAACCCCCAGGCAGGCCTGGGGGCTAACCGGTGGGATGGAATAGGATTGTGGAAAAGTGAAGAGTGCGGGTGTATTCGGTCGAAGAATACTTTGATTATGCCGAAGTTACAGATACAAGACAAAAAGACAGGGGTGTATGTCGAGACGGCTGGTTTGCCGGTCGAACGATTGGTGGAGAAGGAATGGCTGTTGACGAATACGAGGGGCGGGTACGCATCGTCGACGGTAATCGGGTGCAACAGCAGGCGGTATCACGGGCTGCTCATTGGGTCGCTGGAGCCGCCGGCCAGCCGGATTATGGCCTTAGCCAACTGCCTTGAGACGGTATTCTGGGGTATGGGGACATATCCTCTTTCGACATTCGAATTTCCGGGGAAATTTTTACCGGACGGCTACCAGCGTCTGAAGAGATTTTACCGTGATATGGGCGTTCATTTTGATTACGAGATAGGGGAGCTGCGGCTGACAAAATCGGTCTATCTTCTCCGTGAAGAGGATATGGCAGCGCTGGTTTATGATTTTGACGAAGTCAGCCGGGCGTTTGATTTTACTATCAGGCCATTTGTCGCGATGCGTGATTTTCATTCTCTGCAGAAAACCGGTGCCGGTCTCGGTTTCGAACAAGTTCCCAATGGGATAGTCGTCCGCGAGGCGTCAAATAAATGCGGACAATTGTTATTGGCGGGTTTTGAAGCGAAATTCGAGGCGGAGCCGGATTGGTGGTTCAATTTTACTTATCGCGTCGAGAAGAGAAGGGGGCAGGATTTTACCGAGGACCTGTTTAATCCCGGCGTTTTCAAATATCATATCGATTCGCCGACAAGGATTGTCTTGTGGGCCGGCCTGAAAAAGGAGTATGTACCCGGCCAGTATGTTTTGCCGGATATCGAGTATGTCATTCAACAGCTTTCGAGGCATCGTAATTCGATAGTCGCGCCGGCTGAGGGCGATAAGCTGCTTGGCGAGATGTTCATCGCGGCCGACCAATTCATTGTAAAACGAATGACGCCCGGCGTCGAGTCGACGACGATTTTAGCTGGATTCCCGTGGTTTGCGGACTGGGGACGGGACGCATTCATATCATTGCCGGGTTTGCTTTTGGCGACGCGGAGATTCGATGAGGCGAAATCGGTTCTTGGAGCTTTTGCTCAGGCGGCAAGAGAGGGTATGATTCCGAACCGGTTCGATGATTACAATGACGACGCACATTTTAACAGCGTTGACGCGTCTTTATGGTTTATTAACGCCGCGTTCGAATATCTCAAATCTTCAGACGACCGTGAAACATTTAAAAAGGAACTATTGCCGACTATAATTTCGATTGTCGAATCCTACGAAAACGGCACAATGTTCGGGATTCACGCCGAGGGCGACGGCCTTATTACGGCGGGTGACAGCGATACGCAGCTTACGTGGATGGACGCGAAATATGACGGGGTAGCATTTACGCCGAGATACGGCAAGGCGGTGGGTGTGAACGCGCTTTGGTATAACGCGATTATGCAGCTCGAGGAGTATCTTACGTGGGACGATGGTGTCAGCTCAAGGTTTCTCGGTGAGCTGCGTAAAAAGGCAAATCTTGTAAAAGGGAGTTTTTGCAAATTGTTCTGGAACGAATCTTATGGGTGGCTCAATGATTGCATATTGCCGGATGGGACGGCTGATGCGACGCTGAGGCCGAACCAGATTTTCGCAGTGAGTTTGCCGTTCTCACCATTGAAGCCGACTCAGCAAAAAGCAGTTGTTGATATAGTCGAGAAAGAGCTGCTGACGCCGTTCGGCCTGCGTACCCTTAGCCCGCATGACCCGCGGTATCAGCCGAAGTATGCGGGCTCCTGGTTCGAGCGTGACAGGGCGTATCACCAGGGGACGGTGTGGCCTTACCTGATGGGGCCTTTTATCGAGGCGTATCTTAAGGTGCATCGTTCGAGTCCCAAAAGCAGGGCGCAGGCGGGGAAATTTATTGAGCCGTTGCTGGAGCATTTTGCAAGCGAGGGGTGTTTGGGGCAGCTTTGCGAGATATTCGACGCTGAACCGCCTCAAAAGCCGAAGGGGTGCATTGCGCAGGCGTGGAGCGTTGCCCAGCTTATACACGCATATCTGCTCACCAGGGCAAAATAACAGCAAAACAAATCAAATCTCTATCCTTTAGAATTATCGATAATCTGTTATAATGGCGTCCGGCCGAATCGATATGTTTTTGGAGGATGCGAAAATGGTACGCTTAATTTTTATTGTTATGATGTCACTGACGTTTGTATTTTCATCTGTCGGCAGCGCCGCGGGAGCGGAGGATATAAATGAGAGTAACGCAACTGAGGCGAGTGAGGGCGGGGTGATTTCGGCGCCGGTGACGCCGAGGTCGAGAATCGATACTGTAATGTTCGCTGATTTTTATCTTCGGGACGGCAACACGGTTTCGGGCAGGGTGCTAAGCGACGACAAGAACCAGATAGTAATCGAACAGCTCGTTGACAGCACGCTGGTTACTAAAAGCTACAGCAAAAGAGAGGTCGATACGAGAACATTTAAGCCGAGACGGATACTTGAGCCGCAGTATTACGTTGGTCTCGCGGAGTATTTTGCGGCGAGGACGTGGGATTTTGTTGACGACCCGGACGATTTCATTCAGGCAATTCGTTCATACGAAAAGGCAAAACAATCCATGCTGTCGGGCGGCGCGGATGAGAACAGGATTGCCGAAATAGACAAAGCCATTAAAAAACTTGAGGACGACAGGGCGGTATGGACGAAGGAGGTCGAATCGCGGGCGAAACTCAAAAAGCTGGAGTACGATGCTGAGGCGGAGAACCGGCTTAAGAAACTCGAACGGCAAATCGCTGAAAGTAACGCCAAACTTGCCGAGAGTATCGAGTATCTGGATAAGAGCACGGCGAATATGAAAGGGGACTATGAGCAGGTTCAAAAAAGCGTAACGGACCTCAATAAAAATCTCGTCGAGCAGATTCGAATTCTGCAGGTTCAGATTAATGAAAATCGAGTATTAATCAACGAGCTGTGGGATTGGATTCACATATCGGCAGTCAGACCGTCCACAGGCGGCGGTAAATGATTCAAAAGCGAATCAATTACCATTAAAACTCGGCGGCCATTTTGCGGGCCTTTTCGACAGCGGCGGATTTCTTTCGTTCGGCAATATCGGCGCCGCCGGCAAGCGTCGGCTCAATCAACACCGAGCGAATGTCCGTGAAGCCGATAAATCCCAAAAACAGCTCGACGTATTTTTTTTGCATATCGAAAGCCGATGCGGGTGTTTCATCGGCATACTCGCCGCCGCGGGCGTATGCAACAAAGGCGGGCTTGCCGGTTACCAGTCCTTTATAGTTTCCGGTTGAATCAACGGTAAAGGTTTGTCCCGGCTGGACGATGATGTCGATATAGTGTTTGAGCCGATATGGTATCGAGAAATTCCACATTGGCACCGCAAAAACATATTTATCCGCGCTTTTGAATTCCTCGATTACGGCCATAACCTTTTCCCATGCTCCCTTTTCCTCAGGGGTGTGCTCCTTGCCGTGCATAATTTTGTATTTGCCAGAGGCGGCTGCGAAATCGAAGTCGGGCAGGTTCGCTTTGAAAAGGTCGATTGTTTTGACTTCGTCTTTGGGATTGGCTTTTTTATATGCATCGACAAAAGCATCCGCTGCGGCCGTTGAGTATGACCTTTCTCTCATCGGCGAGGCCTTGATATAAAGTATCTGGCTCATTTTAAAACCTCCTTATATGAACGTTTACCATACGTCACGATTTTACCTTCATATTATCGAACGTCAATCGTAATAACTTATACCGCTTCGGAGTGTTCTGTGTGCGTAAAAAATGCGGCAGGGGGAGCAGTTGGTATTTTAAAATAGAAAAAGGATGTTTTTTTTGATAGTATGGGGGCTAGCGATTGAAAGGAATGGGACGATGATAAAAAGAACAATATTGCTGTTTTGTTTGAGCGTTATTTTTACGGTTCAGGTTTTTGGACAATGGTCCAAAGAGGACAGACAACGTATAAACCGGCTGAACCGAGAAGACCATCGGTTAATGATGAAGCAGCTTGGTGTAACAAAATTGCGGCCGGGACCCTCGGGAGACCCCAAGGCGCCGGATGCGGCCAATACCGACGAATCAAAGGCCACGCCTTACAAATCGCTGCCGGACCCGCTTATCTTTAAAGACGGCACAGCAGTCAAGACGGCTGAACAATGGGAAAAGCGCAAGTTGGAGATTACCGAGGATTTTGACCGGGAAATTTACGGAAGAGTCCCCGCAAAAACACCGTCTGTCGTGTGGGAGGTTGTCAGTAAAGAGGACACGGTTAACGGCGAGTTTCCCATCACCACAAAACAACTTGTCGGGCACGTGGATAATTCAGAGTATCCTGCAATAAAAGTCGATATTCAAATGACGCTGACTATCCCGAAAAAGGCAGCCGGACCCGTGCCTGTTATCGTCGAGTTCGGCTGGGATTTTCCAATGGGACGGGGAAGGGGGCAACAGGACGGCCCAACATGGCAGCAGCAGGTTCTGGGAAAGGGCTGGGGTTATGCGATTTTGATTCCGACCAGCATCCAGGCCGACAATGGCGCCGGGCTTCGGGAAGGGATTATCGGTTTGGTGAATAAAGGTCAGCCGAGAAAACTGGATGACTGGGGAGCGCTGCGTGCCTGGGCCTGGGGGGCGAGCCGGGCGATGGATTATTTTGAAACCGACCCGAACGTGAACGCCAAACGCGTGGCCATCGAGGGACTATCGAGATACGGCAAGGCGGCGATAGTGGCTTTGGCATACGAGCCTCGTATTGCTATCGGGTGCATAGGTTCATCCGGTGCCGGCGGGGTGAAAATACTACGCAGAAATTTAGGGGAGCAGGTGGAAAACCTGGCTTCTTCAGGAGAATATCACTGGTTTGCACCCAACTTTATCAAATACGCGGGACCGTTGACGCCGCTGGATTTGCCGGTAGATGCCCACGAGCTTGTCGCCCTGTGCGCTCCAAGGCCGGTGTTTATCAG
>CAYLYB010000127.1:0-7225 GCA_964387605.1 uncultured Pirellulales bacterium
ACAGATAGTAGGGCTTAGCTACAGCAGACAAGACGAAAGGACCGCGGACCTGGGCGGACTGGATTATATGGTAAGGGCCGGCTACAACCCTTACGGCATAGTCGAGACAATGAAGATTCTGGAGAAGGAGCAGGAGGTGCGGGCGGTCGAATTTTTCTCGACGCACCCTTCGCCTGAAAATCGTGTTTCTTATCTCGAAGCCAGAATCAAGACCCGTTATTCGAATAAGACGGCGGACGCAAAAATTGGGCAGGAAGATTACGAGCGGTTCGTGCTCGATAGGATAAAGAATTTGCCCGACGTGCCTGAAGGTCCAAAGGACCAATAGTGATTGTTTATGCGATTTTCAGGATTCTGCCCGGTTCTTCGGGCATACCCGTTCGCACAGAAACATAAGCGGCTTCGATTACGGCCATACAGTTCAGAATGTCGGTTATAGTGCTGAGGGGCTTATTTTTATCGGGCCACAGCAGGCAGGAGCCGAAATTCTCCAGAACCTTTTTCATTTTGCCGATATCCTTTTCTTCGAATTTTTCCCGGTTTTTGCGCTTGCCCTGCGGGTCTGTAATCTCGAAGGTTTTTTCGTCGCATTTTAAAAGCGTATTTTGGCCCTGTGCGATGAGCAATTGCTGCTGGTTTTGGCCTTTCGTCAGGGCGGCTTTGCCCGCGAGGAGATTGCCTGAGAGTGTATCGCTGAATTTCATAGTGATGATTGCACTGTCTTCGGTGCGGTAGAGTCGCTGCTGCATATCGTGTGCGGTGCTATTGGCGACGCAATAGACCTGCTGAGGCATACCGAAATTCCAGATTATCCGGTCGATGATTTCCCAGCAGTCATAGAGAATTACGCCGCCTCCAGCAAGGACGGGGTCGCTTCGCCACTTCAAATCGGCATGGCTGATGACGGGCTGGCTGCCGGCTGTTGCCGAGATAAAGAAAAACGATTCCGATGGATTATTCACGATGAAATCTCTCGTCGCCAATGCGCTTTGAGTGAATCGGCCGGTATTTGCGACGGAGAGCATTACATTTTCTTCGCATGCGAGCCGGGCGAATTCGGCTGCTTCGCTGAAGTCTCTCGCCATAGGGGGAACCTTTAATATATTGCACTTCTTTTTTATCGCCATTCTGAGGTATTCGGCGCAGGTATGAATGGGGGCCGCGACGAAGAGACAATCGAGCTGGTTTTGCGTTATCAACTGGCGGTAGTCGTCATAGGCGGTGCAATCGGCGAGCTTGCCGAATTGTTGGGCGAGCGTTAAATCGCTGTCGGCTACGGCAGTTATTGTGAAGTAATCAAGCTCGACAGCGGAGTCGAGCAGTAACCTGCCCGTATCGTTTAGGCCCAGGACCGCTGTTTTCAATTGTGTTTCAGGCATCCCTGCACACAGCGCAGACTAAGTGTTTTTATTGCCTGCGATTATGAAATGGTCCGGCACGGGAAATTGCGAAGACAGCAGCAGGACGTCTTTTGCGACCTGTTCGATTACCGATTCGTTGTCGATATTTTCGGCGACCTTGTTAATGAATTCCGCAATTTGCTTGGCCTGCTCTTCTTTCATACCGCGGGTGGTGATGGCCGGCGTGCCGATTCGCAGGCCGCTCGGATTGGCCGGCGGGGCGGGGTCGTTGGGAACGGTATTATAGTTGGCCACGATTCTTGCCCTGTCGAGCGCCTTGGCGAGTTTCTTGCCGGGTATATTTTTGCTTCTCAAATCGATGAGGATCAGGTGCGTATCGGAGCCGCCTGATACGAGGTCGAAGCCGCGTTCGAGCAGTTTCTCGGCCATTGCCTTTGAGTTTTTGACGATTTGTTTCGCATAGGCGACGAATTCGGGTGTATCCGCTTCTGCAAGCGCAACGGCAATCGCGGTAAGCGTGTGCATATGCGGACCGCCCTGCAGGCCTGGGAATACGGATTTATCGACCTTCGCGGCGTGTTCTGCCTTGCACAACAGCATTCCGCCGCGCGGGCCCCTGAGAGTTTTATGGGTAGTGGTTGAGACTATATCGGCGTATGGGACTGGGCTTTTGTGAATACCTGCGACAACAAGGCCCGCTATATGTGCGATATCGCTGACGTGGTATGCGCCGACTTCGCGTGCAATTTCGCCGAATATGTCGAAATCGATTTGTCTGGGGTAAGCGGTTGTGCCTGAGATGATGATTTTCGGCTTGTTTTTCTTCGCCAGTTCTCTGATTTGGTCGTAATCGAACCTGCCCGTTTCGGGGCTGACGCCGTATTGCATAGAATTAAAAATCTTGCCCGTTACACTGACCTTCCAGCCGTGTGTGAGATGGCCGCCGTGAGGCAGGGCAAGTCCCATAATTGTGTCGCCGGGATTTGCGAGTGCCAGATAGGCGGCGAGGTTTGCCACCGAGCCGGAATACGGCTGGACGTTGGCATGGTCGGATTTGAATACCTTTTTGGCCCTTTGCTGGGCGAGGGTCTCGATGAGGTCGGTAACCTGCTGTCCCTCGTAGTATCTTTTGCCGGGGTAGCCCTCGGCGTATTTATTCATCAGGCAGCTTCCGCTTGCCTGCATAACCGCCTTTGAGACATAGTTTTCGGATGGAATCAGGCGGACGCAGGCGCTTTGGCGGGCGCCTTCCTGCCTGATTAGCTCGTAAATTTGCGGGTCGTATTGTTCAAGGGCCGTAAGCATATCATTTTCTCCATAAATTGCCTTCGAATGCCTGGTTTTATAGCAAAGTCCGCATTTCAACACAAGCATTTATCCGCTGGAGGCGGATTAATTTATTGACAGATTTTGGCCGAAGATTAGGATTACTAAGCGGGACATTTCTACAATGTGCTTTTGGGAGAGCTGATGCCGCAGGAAAATGATAATTCTATCAAGGCCGAATTGTTCTTTAAGCGTGCCGAGGACGTTGCTTTAAGCAGCAATTTCGACTATGCGATAGAATTGTATCTTGACGGATTGCGAAGTAATCCCGATGCGCTGCAGGAGGGTCACCTCCGGCTAAGAGAGTTGGCGCTTGCCCGGCAGGTCAAGGGCGGCAAAAAGCCATCAATAGTTGAAAGGGTCAGATTCCTTCGCGGCAAGACCCCACTGGAACGTATGCTAAACGCCGAATATCTTTTAGCCAAAGACCCGGACCATTTACCATACGCCGAGGCGATGCTTAAGGCAGTGATCGAAGCGGATTATAAGCAGACGGCAAAATGGGTGGCGGATTTGCTCTTTGCGGCCAGCAACGCCTCGCAATCGCCTTCGGTTAATTCTTATTTGTTGCTCAAGGATTCATACGTGGCTATCGGCGAGTGGGAAAGGGCGATAGCTGCGTGCCAGTATGCGGCGAAATTGAGGCCCAATGACGCTGAAATCGGCGATGAGGTGCAGAGACTGACGGCTGAATTTACAGTGTCCCGTGGTAAATACGACCAGGAAGGGGATTTCCGTAAGTCAATCAAGAACCGCGAGGCACAGGAAAAGCTTCAGTCTCAGGATGCGGTCGTCAAGACGGAGGACTATCGTGTTTCGGCTGTTGAGTCAGCAAGAAAGACATTTGCGCTAAATCCCGAGTCGGGGCCGAATATATTCAGATTAGCGAACGCCTTAGCGGATTTGCAGAACGACCAGGCCGATGATGAGGCGGTAAAAATGCTTGGCAATGCCTATGTAAAGAAGCAGGATTTCAGCTTCAGAGAGCGTGCGGGGCTTATACGCATCAGCCAGATTAAGCGAAAAATCAGGGAGTTTAAGGCCCAAATCGAGACCAATCCCGACGATAGTGTGCTCAAATCGCGTCTTTCGGGCATGCAATCCCAGTTAAATAAGGTGGAAATGGAGCATTATGGCCTTTGCGTCAAAAATTACCCCACCAATCTTCAGGCAAAATACGAATACGGGGTCCGGCTGATTCGCAATAAACGGTTCGATGAGGCAATTCCGCTGCTCCAGGAGGCCCAGAGAGACCCCAGACACAGGATTGCGGCTATGGATAAGGTGGGGATGTGTTTTTTTATGAAGGGCTGGTATGCGGATGCGGCGGACATATTCAGCAAGGCAATCGAATCTCATGAAATAAAAGATGACGACATCGCCAAGGAATTAAGGTATAATCTGGCACGTGCTTATGAAGAACAGGGCGAAATAGCAAAGGCCCTCGAAGGATTCCGTAAACTTGCCCAGCTCGATTTCGGATACAAGGACGTCTCCCAGCGGGTTGACAAACTAAGAAAAGAAATGCAATAATCAATTCCCCGTTGGGTGTGGAATATAGTTGTTTTTAACAATAGTGTTTTTAGGAGATTGCAGTGGCACATTCGTTATCAGCAAAGAAGAGAATAAGGCAAAACGAAAAGAGAAGAACAATCAACCGAGCTCGTAAGAGCAAGGTTAAGACACAGATAAAACGTTTCGAAGCGGCCGTTGCCGGCGGCGACGCGCAGGCGGCGGGGGAGCAGTTTAAGCTCGTGGCCAAGAAGCTGGACCAGGTTTCGTCCACAAGCACGATGCACAAAAAAACCGCCGCCCGTAAAAAATCCCGGCTTGCCAAAAAGCTCAACGCTCTGAAGGCAAAAACGGGACAGGCGGGATAACCCGTTTTTAGTTGGACCCATAACGGGACAGAGAATTAAAAACTCGATTTTAGTCCGCCCCGGGCGGATAATTAGTCGTTTGCAGGATGCAAATGGTATGTGCCCAGTTGCAGTATTGAGGACTGGGCCTTTTGTTTTTTAGGAAGAGATAATGCGAGAAGTTTATAAAGATAAAGTTTTGAAACTATTAAGGCGCTCCGATTATCAGCCGGTCAAGGTTGGCCAGATTGCGAAGATATTAGGCGTCGATTCAGGGGAATACCCGGAATTCAAACAGGCCTTCGATGAGCTTTGCCACGATGGCCAGGTTGTTCTTGGCGGGGGGGGGCTGGTGGGCCTGCCGGGGCTTTCGGGCAGAATCATCGGGACATTCAGGGCCAATGCGAGGGGCTTCGGGTTCGTCAGGTCTTTGGAGCCGAGCGCCCACTCCGATTTATTTATCCCTCCGGGCGAGACGATGGAGGCGATGACCGGTGACGTTGTAGTGGCCAAGGTTGTAGATAAGAGCAGGCGTGGCAGTCAGCAGCGATACAGCGGCAGGGTAATCGAGATAATCGAGCGGGGGCACAACAGGATTGTCGGCACGCTTTTCAAAAAGCCGGAGGGTTGGATTGTTCAGCCGGACGGGACGGGCTTTGTCGAGCCGGTAACGGTTAATGACGTAAGCGCCAAATCCGCCGGCGAAAAAGACAAGGTGGTAATAGAGATACTCACTTACCCGACGGAAAGGTATCTTGCAAAAGGCGTGATAGTCGAGGTGCTGGGTAAATCGGGGTGTTATGAGAGCGAAATAAGCTCGATAGTGCACCAGTATCATTTGCCGGGCGAGTTCGACGATGGCTGTATCTACCAGGCACACAAGGCGGCGACGGAATTCGACCCGGCCGGTGAGCCGGGCAGGGACGATATAAGCGGTAAGGTGATAGTAACGATAGACCCGCCGGACGCGAAGGATTTCGACGATGCGATAAGCATTGAAAAGGATGGCGACGGCAACTGGTTGCTTGGCGTGCATATCGCTGACGTAAGCTCGTTTGTCGCGCCCGGCACTCCGCTCGATAAAGAGGCGCAGAATCGCGGCAACAGCGTATATTTGCCGGGCAAAACGATACCGATGCTGCCTGAGATGCTGAGTAACGGCGTGTGCAGTCTTCAGCCGGACCAGCCGAGATTTACGAAAAGCGCTTATATAACTTACGATGACCAGGGCAAGATTCTGGACCGCCGGTATCGCAACACTATCATCCGTTCGACGCAGCGGCTGACTTATCAGCAGGTTGACAGGGCGCTTAAAGGTCATACCAAAGACATTAAGCCGGAAGTGTTGCCGCTTTTGAAGGATATGGAGACATTGGCGCGGATAATTGAGAAAAGGCGGGACAAGGCGGGGATGCTTCATCTCGATTTGCCTGAAACGGACCTTGTTCTGGATGAATCAGGGCGGGTGGTGGATGCCCGGCCTGCCGATGCGAGCTACCCGCATACGATAATCGAGATGTTTATGGTGGAGGCAAATGAGGCGGTGGCGGCGATTCTTGACCGGCTCAAAGTCCCCTTTATGCGGCGCATTCATCCCGAGCCGGATGGTATGGCGATGAAGAATTTGTCGGAGCTGGTTAAATCGCTGGGATTGAGTTTGCCCAGACAGCCGACCAGGCACGATTTGCAGCATCTTTTGGGGGCGGTCAAAGGGACGGACAGCTCTCTGGCGATTAACTTGGTGGTGCTGAGGAGCCTGGAGAGGGCGCAGTATCTGCCTTTGCACATCGGCCATTACGCATTGGCGTCGAAGCTTTATTGCCATTTCACGAGTCCGATACGCCGGTATGCCGACCTGCTCATTCACCGTGCGCTCGATTGTTATCTGCAGGGCAAAATCGAAAATGCGCCACAGGGCTGGGTGCCGGACGCCGGTGAATTGACGGCGATTGGAAAGCATATCACCTTTACCGAGCAGCGGGCCGAAGACGCGGAGAACGAGCTTAAGATGGTTCTTGTTCTTCAGATGCTCAGTGACAAAATAGGCCAGGAGCTTGACTGCGTTGTTACGGGCCTGACCAGTTTCGGCGTGTTTGTGCAGTCGCGCAAGCTGGGTATCGAAGGGCTGGTTCAGCTTACGGATTTAGGCCCGGACCAGTGGCAATATAAGGCCGGGGCCAGTTGCATTATCGGCAGGCACTCGGGGCAGATTGTGTGCCTCGGCCAGGCGATGAAGGTCCGTATTGTTTCGGTTAATGTTCCCGCGAGGCAGTTGAACTTATCGCCGGTTGAGCCGGTTTTAGCTGGCGGTATATCCGGCAAAAAGCCGAAGCGTACCAAACGCAGCCGGCAGATGGACAAACGCAGGCCTCAAAAACGACCCAAAAGACGAAGATGAAAAACAGCGTTCAGCGGACAGCGTGCAGATAAAAATGCACCCCTTCGACTTCGCTCAGGGAAGGCTGACTCCTTTTGTCCGTCAAACCTTGACAACGCAATCAGGTTTTATGATACTGCTTGAGCCGGCGCTTGTTGCTTTTGACTTGCTTGTCCCTGTAGTTTGTAGACAGGGGTTGCTTGAGCCACGAGGGCCGAGTCACGGGTCACGATTATTATGTTTGAAAAATTCGGTAAATCGCTGGTAAAAATCTTCGGGTCGCGTAACGAGCGAATGGTCAA
>CAYLYB010000128.1:0-7147 GCA_964387605.1 uncultured Pirellulales bacterium
CACATTATAGCCGTCAAGGTCGCCTTCGCCGTTGTCGTTCCAGTCGAGCGATATCGTCCCAATACCGGCTGTCGCTGCTAATCCGGTCGGCGCATCCGGAGGTGTTGTATCTGCTGCCAGGCCGGTAACCTCAATATTATCAATAGCAATATCACCGTAATAACCTCCCGCCGCAACCACACGGAAGCGAATCTTAATCGTGCCCGTATAAGCACTCAAATCTACTATCGCCTTTATATATGCAGCACTGCTGGATGTCTGCTGCTCACCACTTAGACTCCACACCCCGTCATGCCAGCTCCCGTCATACACATCAACATTAAGAGTGCCTATATCAGCGCCATACATATGATAATAGAAGCTCAGGGACCGACTTGAGCCATCAATATCAGGTCCTTCAAGATAAGCATTATTACCCGCTTGATACGCGCCGCCTCCGGAAGAGGAGGTCTCCAGATAAACATACCACGTACTTCCGCCTGCCCCGCTGGATGGCCCTGTGTTGCTGGTGGGGGTGCCGCCCGAATCGCGTGTCCAGTCGTGGCTGTCTTCGCCGCTGACATTTACCCACTCGCCGAATCCACTCTCGAAATCAGCATAGCTCAACTGTATAATGTTTCCGTCGGCAGGAGTTGCCGAGACTTCATTGGAATAATCGCTCTCATTGCTGTTAACATCCTGTGCGGTTACCACGTAGTAATAAGTTGTGCCATTGGCAACACTGTTGTCGGTATAATTAGAACTGCTCAAAAGTGAGCCATTCAACGGCGAGCCGTAGCTGCCCGAACTTGTAGAACGATAAACGTTATAGCCGTCCAGGTCGCTTTCTCCGTTGTCATTCCAGTCGAGTGAGACCGTTCCGTCGCCAGGAGTCGCCGCAAGTCCGGTCGGCGCTGACGGAGGTATGTCCCCGCCCGGGATGTCAAAGGCCTCCATAGCCATCAGCATATTGACGTTTCGCCAGTTTCCGGAAATCGGTTCGAACAACGCCCTTTCGCTGACTCCAGCCGCATTCCAGACCCACGTCGGCTCCCAGTAGAACACGCCTATTCCTTTTCCATTGGTGTTGTCCTGAACCAGTTGTATTACTCCTTCAAGATATGCCTTCTGGGTTTCAGGGGTTTCGACGATGTCAGGGGTACCCGAGTCGTCGACATAGTAGGCGCCGGCCTCCGCTACGACGATATCCTGAGAATACTTTGCGGCTGTGTGTTCCAGGCAGTACTGCAAGTCGGCGAGCGTGCCGTGCCACTGCGGGTAGAAGGATTGGCCGATTACGTCAAACTGGACGCCGTGTGCTATGATGCTATCGAAGAACCATTCGGTTCCTCCCCAGTCGCCGCCACGGTCGATATGTATCATTATTTTCGGCATAGGTTCAGCGCCCCTGCCGTCGTCGACGCCGTCTATTCCGGCGTTGATAAGGTCGGCAAGATTCGACCAGTTTCCATTATTACAGACTTCTCCGTCCGGCCAGAGCATACCGCAGATGATTTCATTGCCAATCTGGACCATGTCCGGCATAGCGCCGTTGGTCCGCAGATGCTCGATGACATCAGATGTGTACTGGTAAACCGCATCAACAACTTGTGAATGATTCAATCCTTCCCATGCGGCGGGTATGTACTGCTTCCCGGGGTCGGCCCAGGTATCCGAGTAGTGGAAATCCAGCAGGAATTTGAATCCGTCAGCCTTGACGCGGACGGCGAGATTCGTCACATAGTCAAGGTCCTGGCACACGCCATACGTTGAATCATCCGGGTCGTTAAAAATCCGGATACGAACCCAGTTGAGGTCGTGATTCTTAAAAATAGTTACAGCGTCTTTTGGCACGCCATATTCATTATAAACAACACCATCCACTTCCTGCTTTGTTTGCATGGAAATGTCGGCGCCCCTCATAAACTCAGCATGGACGAGAACCGCCGGGTTTAATAAAAAAATAATTACTAAGCTTCTCATCATATTAACATAGCCGCTCCCCAAAAAACCGGACCAATCAGACATACGCTCAATGAAAATCGAATTTGACTGGCCCATTTGAAGCAGCTAACAATTCAGTTTAGTTATCATTCAGGATATTTACCTATCCATTCGTATTGGTTCCAATTTATGTGTGGTTCTTTCCACTCTGTATTCCATTTAAGAGACCATAATTCCTTTATTCCAACCTTTCGCACGGATTTATCCATAAACATCATATTTACTTTTCCATTGTGGCGAGGCACACAGAACACAGATATATCGCTACCCATTACACCAGCACCGGAAGAAGGCCTGTCACGTTTCTCAGGAGTACTTCCATCCCACAGGGCATCCCCCATCAACGGCACAGTGTCCGGTCTTTTCACATTTATCGTTTTCCGCCAGTATTTTGGACGGTCGACGGGGTCGATATCATAATTTTCGTCCGGGTTTTTGACCGTGCCTATGTCCGGCGGATTATGCGCCCATCCGTTAATACCGAAACTTCCATACATCCCTGTCTCGGCCCATTCGGGATCATAGCTGCTCCAGGAGCCCTCACCGAATTTTCCCCACGCAGTAAAAACATCCGGAATGAAACAGGTCGCTGGGTCCTTATCACTAAGGAACTGTTTAGCTTTCGGGCAAAGACGAACATCACCCTCTCCTTTATAATACGGTAGCAAATCAACCATCCACATCTTCCCGCTATTCCAGCCGCCCGGCAGACTTTCGCGATTATCCTGACCATACATTTCAAACATAATACCGAATTGCCTGAGTCTGGAAGAACACAGTATGTATTTGGCATGGTCTCTGGCCTTTCCAAGGCCCGGCAGGAGAATCGACATTAAAAGGGCAATTATTGCAATCACAACAAGTAGCTCAATCAAAGTGAAGCCGCTTTCTCGACCTTTGGGAAAAACAACCTTTTGCGCCATATGAGTCCTTATCAGCTCTGATTTCATATGCCCAAATCCCCACGATAATCGGATGGAAGCCGGCTCAAATAAGCCGGCTTCCACCGTTGTTTAGAACTTAATCCTGTGGCCATACAACATTCTGGAGCCAATAGTCTCCAAACACTGCTAAATCATAAAAATCAACCACGTCATCGCCGGTAGCATCAGAAGATGTAATCAATCCCTGTGTTAGAGGACTTGTTGCTGTTCCCCCTTCAACTGCCAGATAGAGAACTTCTTCGGGTGAAAGGGCATAATCATATATTCGGAAATCATCGAGCCAGCCATTATAGTAACCGCCGCTTTCATCTGATTCCTCATCTCCCCATCGCCACGCACCAACAGAGGCAAAGCTAACAACTCCATCAATCTCTGGAGTCTCAGCAGCCACGGCCGGTGTTTCTCCTATCAACTCGCCGTTTCTGTAAGCCCTGACAAAGCCACCGCTAAGACTTTTGACAAACGCATAGTGCACCCATACATCTTGAGGATGGTCAGGATTTGTATAGTCCATCGAGCCAATATCCAACGAATCGCCATATCCGAGTTCTGTATCCCAGCCTGCTTTAAAGAAAAACGAACCTGTAGCACCAGTCCATAGATTGAGGGTGTGGCCGTCCTGCCCAATCTGGAGTATCATTGAATCGTCATCCTCTTGTCCGGGATCTTTTAACCAAAATGATACGGTACTTTCAGCACCAAGAGTATTGTTGTCATTATTAACCCCGAGGTCGGTAATCTCGATCCAATCTATATTATCGAGGAAGACACAATCCGTGCCGTCATGGCCGGAACCTGCACCTCCCCAGGCGTCCAGGTCGCTAATGAAGCCGTCGTAGTCGTTTCCGGAAGAATCCAATGGGTCATTCCCAGCTCCTTCATCAAACTTGTACCACAGTATGGGACCAGTTGATGGTGCAGCAGCAGTCACTTCAACAGATTCAGCAAGCCAATTATCCGCAAGGATATTCAGTTCCGGCAAGCCGACCCAGCAATTATCGTCGAAATCTGCAGGTATCAATCTTGCAAGCGTCGACCAATCACACCACGGGTAATCAAAGCGAATATCATCGATATCAACTGTACCTGAACCGGAGGGGGGAGCATTCCCATTGCCAACTCCAATAGCAATCCTGGTCACATTCGTTAAATCGACTCCCTGTGAGACAAATTCCTTCAAATCGATCGGCCACAATATAAATGGCTCGTATTCCTGCTGATTTAACTCCCTTGAATCCGGGAACTGGACAATGCCGCTTTCGGCGCCACCGTTCGAGTCAAGCTGTACATAAATATTGTCAGACATGTTGTCATGACCTTTGACCAGCAGCACAAGCATTGCATTTTCGCTGATATCATTTGAGCAAAGTAACGCTGAAGTATCCGCACTGACTTCATAGTGAGCACTGTCGTAATAGATTCGTATCGTCCACTCATAATCAGAAGCGTTAGGCCCCCATACCGCCTGGACGTTTACATCATCGAGGTAGTTGTCAAATCTATCTACCCACGTGATGTTTGAGATAGAGAACGGCCATGTCTCTTCGCATTTGACGACATTGCCGTCTACCGTTTCATCCACGCGCCAGGCGTATGACTGCCCCTTCTCGACACTGGCAAGAGGCAGTGCATAGGATGTTGTTCCCAGGGGCACAGGCCCCAGATACTCGGGGTCATTCATATTGGCGTCACTGACATCATCGACAGACGTGCCAAAGTAGATATGATGGTTGCCATCAGCAGCCGGTGCGGCTCCCCATATAAGCGTAGGGCCATAGCCGCAATTGCTCCTGTCTTCCCTGGGCACCGTAGAACCAGGTGACGGATATATCGGGATCGGCTGTTCGTTAGGATGGATTCCAAAAAACACGTCATCCACATACGTCTCGTATATCCAGTCATTCGCCCTGAATCCAAATTCGGCATATACGGCACCAACAGGCACGGTGAATGTATTCTCGAACGCATCCCAGTCATCGGTTTGCTGATTATTCAACCTGATAGCAAATTCTTCGTAAGACATGAAGTTATTTGCGTCACAAGGGTCGCCTTCATACCAATTCACACCCGTTAAGAAATCGCCCCAGCCGTTGGTTTTGTTAACCACGCAGGAGAACTCGACTGTCGTCATCCCGTTTACGTCAACCACCTGATATACATACGCTCCCTCCCAAACAGCGGAGCGGGATATCATTAACAAACTGGGGCTGTCGTCGTCAAAAGTAACGTCCGTCTGCACGTAGGCGTTAGCATCCGCGTTAGCAAGCTCTACAGTCCAGCCAGTCAGGTCACCAGTATTAAATTTGCTATTCGTCAGGAGATTTGCGCCCTGAGCCGGAATAACAAACGCGCTCAATAACAACAATATAAACAGCCGCTTTCCTAACATAACACACTACCTCCTCAGTTAAACCTAACTGCCAAGTAATTTTGGTTCTTCAGCGTTTTGTGCAGTGATGCAGCCATTCGCATTCATCCACACAAACCTTTTACTTCCTTTTGCGAAGCACTGTGAGGCCACCCAATGCCAGTAGGGCAATTGTTGCCGGTTCAGGCGTAAAAACGACATTGTCAACATCATAGGTTACCGTTCCGCCATCACCTGCCCATGGCCCTATTCTGAAGGTCACATGTGCCGTGCCAGTCGGGGCAACCCACGAACCGCTGGTTATCCAGGTGTTCTCGAACGAAGTCCATGCCCCTCCTGTATCCCAGACGTCCGCCCAACCATAGCCAACGTCACTCGACCAATCGGAATTCCAAAAAGTGACGCCGACGCCGCCGCCTGCCCAACCGACCTCGCCCGCATTCGCCGTCATCGCGAAGTCAAAACTTATTCCTACCTCTGTACCGGCAGAGCAATCAACACTTTGAGATATATTCAGGTCGTCGGGTGTGGTATTGACAATAGCCACCATTTCGACGCACGGGGAACTGTCGGGGCCGCCTGTCGGTAAAATCGAGATGCTATTATTGGCATCCCCTACCCACACATCCCATCCACTTAAGTCGCCCGTGTTGAAGTTGCCATTTTCGAGTAGATTGGCCCGAGCCGCCACGCTCAACAGGCATATACATAAAACACATACAATAATTATTTTTCTGTTCATTCTTTACTCCTCCTTCTTCGATTATCACCACTCTCTTCGTTTTGATAATTTCGGCAACAAGCCAAAATATCGCATCGTTCCCAACAGACACACACTCTACTCATTCTCATATTGCGTCTGTTATGAACAACGTCAAACAAGCACTAATTTGACTTTCACCCTTTATAACCCTGTGCCTGTCTAACGAAACTTAACACTACTATTTTTATTTCAAGTCTAACCACTGCTCATTGGGCAAAAACACACCCCTCACCAACATATAACAGCAATAGCCCGAAGACCAAATCATTGGCTTCGACGGCCCATTGCTAAATACTATTGTCCCAAAAGCCCGATTCAAAATGAACGCCAATTCGCGTTAAAATATAACCATTTTCCGAAATATGCCGGCTCATCTATTGACTCTTGCGGGAAAAGAAATAGGATTGCTTTGCGTCCTGTAAAACGACCGTTTTTTGGTAAAGGATAGTTATGTCCAAGATGTTCAGAGTACTGTTATTTTTCGACACATCCGGGGCCGCCTCAAGAAGGACCCTTCGCGGTATCGCAAAATACTCAAAGCTCCACGGACCCTGGGTTTTTTTCAGGGAACCACCATTTTATATTGCCTCAACATTCGGCCTTACAAGAATAACAAGGAAACTGCCGAATCCGAAAACATGGGACGTCGATGGAGTAATAGCACATATTCCACATACAAAACATTGGCGCAAAATTATACCCGAAAAAGTCCCGGCAATAATCAGTCTTTACACCGTTGTTGAATCACCGGATTTCTGTAATTTTGTAACAGATGACGTACACATCGGTCGTATGGCGGCAGAATATTTTATCGGGAAGAACTTCCATAATTTTGCGTTTTTCGGTTACAAGAACATCTGCTGGTCACAGACACGAGGCCAGAGTTTTTCTGAAAGACTGGCTAAAGACGGCTTCACTGCTCACACGCTGGCACAAAGCGGGCTGGAATCTATGAACACGCGGTCAAAAAAAAGCGGGTGTTCCGCACTCGGTGAATGGCTTCTGTCTCTGCCTAAACCGTTGGCTGTCATGGCCTGTAACGATGACCGCGCTTTAGATGTATGCGACGCCTGCAAAACAATGGGGCTG
>CAYLYB010000129.1:0-7112 GCA_964387605.1 uncultured Pirellulales bacterium
ACCGTCGATGCAACGCATATGTTTATGTTCCATCAGCTCGAAGCCCTCGTCGTCGATGAAGACGTAACGATGGTCGATATGAAAACCACCATCGACCAGTTCATAAAGGCCTTCCTCGGAAAAGACGCCACCTGGCGTTTCCGCCCGAGCTTCTTCCCCTTCACCGAACCGAGCGCAGAAGTCGATTTACTTCTGGCCGATAAATCCGGCAACCAGACCTGGGTCGAGATGGGCGGCTGCGGAATGGTTGACCCCAACGTATTCGAAGCAGTCGGCATCGACAGCGAAAAATATACCGGCTGGGCATTCGGCTTCGGAATCGAACGACTCGCTATGAGAAAATACGGCATCAACGACATCCGGCTCTTCTACGAAAACGACCTCCGTTTCCTCCAGCAGTTCTGAGACCACTGATAGGAATGATTAGCTTCCTATGGTATGATTCAGAAACGTTTTTGGGCTTGCTTTTTTTATTGTTGTGGCTATCGTAAACGCATTCCGATGCGGAAGTTCCGCGTCGGCTGGTTACGTTCGTCGATTTGGGAGCAGCCAAATGGGCTATAAAGGTATTATCCTGGCGGGAGGCAGCGGAACACGCCTGCACCCCGTAACAAAGGCCGTCAGCAAACAGCTAATACCCGTTTACGATAAACCGATGGTCTATTACCCCCTCACAACCCTGATGCTGGCCGGAATAAAAGATATACTCCTAATCAGCACCCCCGACGATTTGCCCCTGTATAAAAAGGTCCTCGCGGACGGCTCACAGTGGGGCATAAACCTCCGATACGCCGAACAGCCCCGCCCCGAAGGCCTCGCGCAGGCGTTCATCATCGCAAAAGACTTCCTCGCAGGCAGCCCCGCCTGCTTAATACTCGGCGACAATATCTTCTACGGACACGGCCTATTCGATTCGCTCAAAAAAGCCGTCACCAATGAAACCGGCGCAACAATTTTCGGCTACTGGGTCAAAGACCCCAAACGATACGGCGTTATCGAGTTCGAAGATTCAGGCAAGGTCATTTCAATTGAGGAAAAACCCGCTCAGCCCAAATCTCACTATGCCGCCGTAGGCCTGTATTTCTGCGATTCGCAGGTTACCGAATTCGCGGCAAAAATAAAACCATCCGCAAGAGGCGAGCTTGAAATCACCGACCTTCTCGATGTATATCGCAAAAAAAATTCGTTAAGAGCCGAAAAGCTCGGCCGGGGCATCGCCTGGCTCGATACCGGAACGCCCGAATCGATGCTACAGGCCGCGAATTTCGTCCAGACCGTTCAGCAGCGGCAGGGCCTTATGATTGCCTGCCCGGAAGAAATCGCTTATCATCTTGGCCTGATTGACGACAAACAGCTCATCGCCCTTGCCGAGCCGTTGGCAAAAAACTGGTATGGTCAGTATCTGCTTGCTCTTGTGGATGAAAAACACTGAATGAAAGTAACGAAGACAAATATACCCGGTGTTTTGATTTTCGAGCCTTCTGCTTTCAGCGATGCTCGCGGCTGGTTTATGGAGACATGGAATCATAAGCTTTACGAGCAGGCAGGAATCAAACTGCCTTTCGTCCAGGATAACGTCTCTTTTTCGCAAAAGGACGTCGTGCGGGGCCTGCATTTTCAATATCCGCATTCTCAGGGCAAACTCGTCCAGGTCCTCTGCGGCGAGGTATTCGATGTCGCCGTCGATATCCGTCTCGGCTCGCCCGCCTTCGGCCGATGGGTCGGCGAAAATCTCTCCGACTCGAATCACAGGCAGCTCTATATCCCCCCGGGCTTCGCCCATGGTTTTTTTGTCCTGAGCAAAGTTGCTGTTTTCTCATACAAGTGCACTGATTATTACAGCCCTTCCGATGAGGCCGGCATCATCTTCGATGACCCGGAAATAGATATTGCCTGGCCTATCGTTAATATGCCGACAATATCAGGCAAGGACGCCGCATATCCTTGCCTCAAAGACATTCCAAAAGATAAATTGCCGAAATTCGGAGAAGTTAAATGACCGCTTCAGGCGATAAGGTAATAATTCTCGGCGGCAAAGGTATGCTCGGTTCAGACGTGGCCGTGGAAGCCAAACAGCGAGGATTTGATTTTGAGGTGTTGGACCTGCCCGAATTTGATATCACCGATTCTACCCAGCTCTTGAGCGTCGTAAAGGACGCCAAAACGATAATAAACTGTGCCGCTTATACCAATGTCGAAAAAGCCGAGACCGAAACCGGTCTGGCCTGTAGAATTAATGTCGAAGCCGTCGGCAATCTCAGCGCCTTTGCCAGAAAATCCGGCGCCTGGGTGCTTCATATCAGCACCGATTTTGTTTTCGACGGCTCAGGCGACAAACCCTACACCGAAAAAGACCTCCCTCGCCCCATCAACGCCTACGGCAGGACGAAAATGCTGGGCGAACGCCTCCTGATAGAAAATCGATGCGATTATTGTATATTGCGCCTCGAATGGACTTACGGCAATAACGGTAATAACTTTGTGAGAAAACTGCTCGATAAGGTCAGAACACAAAAGGAATTGAAAGTTGTTGACGACCAGATTGGCTCACCTACCGCAACCACCGAGGCGGCAAAGGCCGTCTGCGACCTTGTGACGAAAAAACCAAAAGGTGTTTATCATTTTGCAAGTCAGGGTTATACAAGCAGGTTCGGCGTCGCTCGTTTCATCATACAAACTCTCGGCCTTGATGTGCAGTTATTGAGCTGCAAAACCGCCGATTACCTCTCTGCCGCCGCAAGACCTCTCAACAGCAAGTTCGATTGCACTAAAATCAGGCCTATGTTAAGCGGCCCGATTAGGCCCTGGCAAAAACCTCTCGAGGAGTTCCTGAAAGAATTATGAGAAGATTGCTCGTTACAGGCGGAGCGGGTTTTATCGGCGGCAACTTCGTGCGTATGGCCCTCGAGGAGCACCACGATTGCTTCGTCGTCAATCTCGACAAGCTAACATATGCCGGAAACCTTGAAAACCTCGCCGGCTTTGAAAATCACCCAAACCATAAATTCGTCAAGGGCGATATCTGCGACGGCAATATGATTGAGCATATTATTGACGAATTCCAAATCGATGCGATTGTCAACTTCGCCGCCGAAACACACGTTGACCGTTCTATCGATGAGCCGAAGATTTTTATCGAGACAAACGTAACAGGAACACTCACCCTCCTGGAGGCCGCGAGAGATAAAAAACTGAAACGGTTCGTTCAGGTTTCGACAGATGAAGTTTACGGCGCACTCGGCCCGGAAGGTAAATTCACCGAACAGACCCCCCTTAGCCCCAACTCGCCCTATTCCGCCAGCAAGGCCGCCGCTGACCATCTCGTCCGTTCCTTCGCTCATACATTCGGCGTGCCCTGCAATATCACACGCTGCTCGAATAATTACGGCCCTTACCAGTTCCCCGAAAAGCTCATCCCGCTTATGATTAATAACGCCCTCAACGACCGCCAACTGCCCGTCTATGGCGACGGACTTCAGGTCCGCGACTGGCTCTACGTTTACGACCACTGCACCGCCGTATGGAAGGTCCTCACCGACGCGCCGCCCGGCGAAATCTACAATATAGGCGGCTGTAATGAAAAAACGAACCTCTCCGTCGTCGAGATGATTCTTAATCGTCTCGATAAACCCGATTCCCTTATAAAACACGTTACCGACCGCCCCGGCCACGACAGACGATACGCAATCGATGCCTCCAAAATTATCAGCAGGCTCGGCTGGAAACCGTCCGTCTCTTTCGAGCAGGGCCTTGAAAAAACAATCGACTGGTACCTTGAAAACAGAAAATGGCTCGAAAATGTTGTCTCAGGTGAATACCAGAAGTATTACGACTCGATGTATTCCAACAGATAAAAAGGGGACAGTTACCTAAATGCCGCAGCTTGTAAAAAACAAGGCAACCATTTGCATCGTCAACTATAAAACGCTCGACTTTACACGCCTTTGCCTGCGCAGCATTCGAAAGTTCACGAATTATCCTTACGAAGTTATCGTCGTCGATAACGACTCCAGAGACGAATCCGTTGAGTACCTTCGAGGCCTGAAGTGGATTCGTCTCATTGAGAACCCTCACCAGCCGGGCCAGCCCAGGGGCAGTATCGACGAGGGCTCCGCTCTCGATTTGGGCCTGGCCGGCTGCAATACCGAATTCTACGTCGTTATGCACTCCGATACCTTTGTCAAAGGCCCGAACTGGCTCAACGATTTGATTGGCTGGTTCGGCAACGATGAAAAAACCGCCTGTGTCGGCTCAGGCAAAATCGAGCTGACCCCACAATGGCTCTTGCTTTTGAAAAAAATTACAGACCTCAAATCAATCATCCGCTCGAATTTCGGCTCGCCGGCCGAGCGGGCCAAGTTCCGTTACCACAATCGAACGATATGCTGTTTATATCGAACCGAAACGTTGAAGCGCGAAAAGCTTTCTTTTTTAATGGGTATAGAGAAAAAATTGACCTCGGGCCAGAAATTATACTTCGAGCTTATCGATCGTGGCTATAAAACCGTCGAATTGCCGCCGTCAGTGATGGGCCGGTATGTAATTCACCTCGCCCACGCCACGCAGGCCGTAAACCCACAGGAGTTCCGGCTAAGCTCCAGAAAATTTCGCCAGTCAAATCGAATCATTGACAAAATTATGTCATCGGCAATAATTCAGGAAATACTCGACGATGATTCGCTCGACCATTAAATGATGGAATGGCAATTCGTTGGTTTAATAAAAGTAGGAGGTCACGAAGATGGCCGAAAATGAACAATCTCACCAAAGCGTGGATGAATCCGTTAAGAGTCTGCTGTCAGGCCAGGGCAAAGATATACCTCTGTTCAAGGTCTTTATGCCCGAAAGCGTCATGGAGCCGGTACGCGCGGTCCTCGCCAGCGGCTACATCGGCGAAGGCCCAAGGGTCGAGCAGTTCGAAAAAGAACTCGCCCCCTGGTTCGGCAGCGAAAACGTGTTGACCGTCAACAACGGCACCGCCGCATTGCAGTTGGCGCTTCGGCTGGCGAACGTCGGCTTCGGAGATGAGGTAATTTCAACGGCGATGACCTGCTCCGCCACAAACGAGCCAATCCTCGCCTTGGGCGCCAAAATCGTCTGGGCCGACATTGACCCCTGGACTGGAAATATCGACTATAAGGACGTCGCCCGAAAAGTTACTCCAAAGACTAAAGCCATTATGTGTGTCCACTGGGGTGGCTATCCCTGCGACCTCGACGAGCTTAACGCCGTCGCAGCCGAACATAACATAAAGCTTGTCGAAGACGCCTGCCATGCGTTCGGCTCGACCTATCGCGACAGACCCATCGGCTGCCATTCCGATTTCGCCGGCTTCTCGTTCCAGGCCATAAAACATCTAACCACGGTCGATGGCGGCGCACTGCTCTGTAAATCGAAAGATGATTGCGAAAGGGGCCGGCTGCTCAGGTGGTATGGTATCGACCGAAAATGCAAACGGACCGACCTCCGATGCGAAGCCGACATAAAAGAATGGGGCTACAAGTTCCATATGAACGATGTAACCGCCGCAATAGGCCTCGAACAGCTAAAATACGTCGCCGCAACCCTGAAAAAACACCGCGACAACGCCGCCCGCTTCGATGACGCCTTCGCCAATCTGGCCGCGGTTAAACTGCTGCACTACAGAAACGACAGATTGAGCAGCTACTGGCTTTATACTTTCAGGGTAAATGACAGACCTGCCTTTATGAAACATATGAAGCAGGCCGGCGTCACCGTCTCGCAGGTCCACGCGAGAAACGACCTGCACTCGATGTGCAAAGAATCACGGACCGAGCTGCCCGGCGTCGATGAATTCACCGCCGAGCAGGTCTCGATACCGGTCGGCTGGTGGCTCACGGAAGAAGATTTAACCAGAATCATAAATGCTGTCACCGAATTCGATAAGTCGCAGCGACTGGCGATTAAAGAGTTGCCACCCGCCTCGAAGGAAAAAGGCCAAAGGTTTGTTCGACAAAATCCCTCGTAAGCTCGTCACCCTCGATTTGGTCAGCTTGAAAGGAAGTGAATTTGAGCGATAAACCCGGAGTTCTTGTTATCGGCCTTGATGGTGCAAGTTTCAACTTTGTGGGCGATTTCTGCAAAACAGGCCTGATGCCCAACCTCGATAATTTTTGGAAGCGTTCCTCCTTCGGCGAGCTGGTCAGCTCAATACCCCCGATGACGCCCGCTGCCTGGATTACATTTATGACCGGAAAACTACCCGGCAAACATCACGTCCTCGACAGCGAGCAGTTCAACTGCGGCGATTACTCAATCAGGTATAACAATTCAGCCGACGTCAACAGCGACACTATCTGGCGCATCGTCTCCGACCAGCAACGCAAAGTCGCCGCCCTAAACGTTCCGATGACCTACCCGCCCGAACAAGTAAATGGAATAATAATAGCGGGCCACAACGTCCCCGGCCCCGACAGTGATTATACATACCCCTCGGATTTCAAAAAAGAATTGCTCTCGCACATCCCGGACTATCTCAACCCGCTCGGCCTGGCGGGAAAATCGAAACATTCACGCACCTTCGATGACGTCGTCGAAAGGGCGCTGTGCACCGTTGCTCATTACCACGATGCGACAATGCTGGCCGATTCGAAACTCGATTGGGACCTGATGATGGTCGTCTTCCCCCAAACCGATGCAGGCCATCGGCTATGGCCATATATGAATCCCCAAACCTCGCACCTCTGGCCCCAGCAGCGGGACAGGGTCAGCCAAATCTTCTCGAAACTCGACGACGCGCTCGGCTCTTTATTCGCGCTTGCCGAACGAAAATCCGCAGACGTCGTCATTATGAGCGACCATGGCCACGGCACAATGGCAGGCCACGTCCGACCCAATAAGCTGCTCGAAAAATGGGGCTACCTCAAAAGAATGAACCCCATCAAACACCTCGGCAAAAGAATTCGCTGGGAATACCTGAAAATTTTTGCGGGTAAAAACAATCGGCCGTTCCGCGGCGTCGATGAGAAAATCGGCGTTGACTGGTCTCGAACGAAAGCCGCCGTGTGCCTGTCGCCGATGTGGGGACTTCTTTATCTTAATGTCAAAGGCCGACAGCCCCTCGGAATCGTTGCCCCGGGCGCCGAATACGA
>CAYLYB010000130.1:0-7028 GCA_964387605.1 uncultured Pirellulales bacterium
CGTCATTTTTAAATATCGAAAACCCGCATTTATTTGCCTCTGCTTTACCATCCTTTTCTTTTTATCAGTAAAACTTGATACTGCCTTTACCCTTACACCGGAAGAGCAAATGAGAGAATATACCTTAGGAGGTTGGATTGGAAGAATTGGTTCTTATCTTCTACCATTCGTTATTGAAATGGCCATTATCTCGCAGGGCTGGATAGCTCTCAGACCTCATCAAGATAAAAACTTAAGAGAAGCATCTGCTTCTGAAATAATAACTGCGCAGAAAACAAATTAAACACCTTCGCTTTTCTTCAAAACCTCGTTCATCGAGCCGGAGCGGAAGCCCTGTAAATCGACCGTTACATATTTGAAGCCCAGCGATTTTAATTTCTCGGCAATCTTCGAGCGGTTCGGCTCATTGATAACCCTGTCGAAATCGGCCTTATGCACCTCGATTCGAGCAATCGTATCGTGATGGCGAACGCGAAATTCAACAAGGCCCAGCTCTCTCAAAAAATCCTCCGCCTGCTCGATCTGGCCGAGTCGCTGCTCGTTTATCTTTAGGCCGTAGGCAATCCGCGAGGCAAGGCACGGCGACGAGGGAGCGTCGGCTGTCGATAAATTCAACCTTCTGCTAAGCTCGCGTATATCCTGCTTGGTCAATCCCGCCTCGGCCAACGGTGAGCGAATGCCGAAAATCTCCATCGCGCGGTTACCCGGCCGGTAATCATCGAGGTCATCCAGATTCGTTCCGAATACGACGTGCTTAAAACCGTTCTCCGCGGCGACATCCAAAAGCTCCCGGCACAAATGACTCTTACAGTGAAAACAACGGTCCGCCTTATTCGCTGTAAAATCCGAATTGCCAAGCTCATCCGTATCGATGGTTTCGAGCCGAACCCCCATCTCTTTTGCAAGCTGTCTCGCCCTATCCAAGACCTGCTTCGGTTCCGCAGGCCCTGCGCTTATGCAGGCAAGCACTTTATCCACCCCGAGCGTATCGGCCGACACTTTCAATAAAAGCGTGCTATCGACTCCGCCCGAATAGGCAACGACAACGCCGCCAAGCTCTCTTAGAATTTTCTTGAGTAACTCGAATTTGCCTTCAATTGAAGCGGTCATCGCCGGTCAAACCTGTAGCTCATCTAAAATTTCCGCTGCGCTTTTTACAAGCCCTGCGCAAACCGTCGTAAAAAGCTTTTCGTCTTCTGCTTTCTTCAAGCCGTCGGGCGTGGTGATATCACAGCCGATTAGCTCTTTGCAGCCAATCGAGCCGTGACGCTGCTTGAACTTATCCGCAAACTCAGCGATAACCTCGTAAGTCTTCGCCTTAGATTCGGCATCTTCGGCCCTGGTCCTGCCGTGTTTTAACCCGATGACCATAATCGCGCCGGTAACTGACCCGCACGTCTGGCCAAGGTGCATTCCCCCGCCGAAGCCCGTCGATATCTTCATCGCAGTATCACGGCTCAGGTCGAACTTATCGCAGTATGCCCCCAACACCGCCTGCGAACACGAAAACCCCTGCTCAAAAAGCCCTGCCGCCTTCTCTGCGTTATTCATAATTTACCCCCGGTCAAATCAGCCAAAAAACAACAGCCGATGGTGGGAATCGAACCCACAACCCCGGCTTTACGAAAGCCGTGCTCTACCGTTGAGCCACATCGGCGACTAACGTTCATAATACAGCCCTCGTCAAAACTTGTAAAGAAAATCAGTTCCCATTAAAACCCGGCCCACTACAAAATATTAACTGCTTCTGAAGTTGACATCCGGCCCAAAAAGTCCTATATTTAGTTGTTTATAAATACCGGGGCATCTAACCCCCAGCTTAAATACTAAACCGTAACGAAGGTAGTTGTCGCCTTTTGAATATCGGGTTGATTATGGTGGATTCCGAACAAGTTAGCGGCCAGGACGCATCGCAGAGGCAGGAGCCGGAAATAAATAAATTCTTCCGCGCGGCCATAAAAACCAGGGCCAGCGACCTTCACCTCAAGGTCGGCCAGCCGCCAAAAATGCGGATACAGGGTGAACTTAAAAACACAACCGGCGAAATTCTTACAGAACAACGACTCGAGCATCTCTCATTCGAAATACTCACTGATGTGCAAAAGGAAACCTTCAAAACGCACGGAACCCTTGATTTCTCCTATGGCGTAACCGAAGAAGAGCGATTTCGCGTAAACCTTTTCCGCCAGCGAGGCCTGGTAAGTCTGGTCGCAAGGCATGTAAATACGGACATACCCACTATCGATGCATTGCATCTTCCGGCCACCCTCAAAAAAATCGCCGAAGGCACACAGGGCCTCGTTCTGGTCGTCGGCCCCACCGGCTGCGGCAAAACCACCACCGCCGTCTCGATGGTCGACCACATTAACACAACACGCTCCTGCCACATCGTCACCATTGAAGACCCCATCGAATACCTCATCAAAGATAAAAAGGCCATCGTATCACAGCGAGAAATCGGCATCGACGTAGCCAATTATGATGAGGCCCTGACATACCTGATGCGGGAAGACCCCGATGTTGTATTCATCGGCGAGCTACGCGACGCCAAAACGGTGTCCGCGGGCATGCGGGCCTCAGAAACCGGCCATCTCGTCTTCGGCACAATACACGCATCAAACGCCGCCCAGGCCATTCAGCGAATCGTCGACCTGTTTCCCCAAATCGAACGCGACCTCGCCAGGCAGACTTTGAGCATCACATTGCGAGCCATCATAAGCCAGATACTGCTGCCCAGCGTCAATCCGGACATCGACAGGATACCTGCGATTGAGATACTCCTTGCCAATCCTGAAGCACGAAAACTCATCAAAGAACAGCGTGAAATGGAAATGCCAAATCTCATACGCGGCTGCACCGAAGAAGGAATGCAGGACCTCAATGATAGTCTGGTCAAATTGATACTGGATGGAAGTGTGGAACCAAAGGAGGGCTACAGGTATGCCCCGAATCCCGAAGAATTGAAGATGGCGCTGAAAGGCATCCGCACCGAAAAGGGAGGTATCCTGTGAGCCCGCAGCCAAACCACAATGGAGTCAATTATGCCTGAATTATTAGCTGCTGTTGGTTACGGCGGTTACATATCGCCGATTAAACTCGTTATATTCCTGATTTTATTCTTCGGCTGGCTGCCTATAATCAGCTGGGTCTACAGAGACGCCGAGGCAGTGGGAACAAAGCATACCTTCTGGACAGCCGTAGTTTTTGGCGCCTGGGCCATCTCAGGCCTGATATGGCTCCTGGTCCCCGTATTTATCATCGGGCTTGCGTTTTATCTGATTGCCGCCGGGGCCGCATCAGTCAGTTATGCTATGCACAGAGACTCTCTTGTCCCGGAGTTTCAGCGGGTCCTCTCCATCAACCATTTTATGGAATTATTCTCATCCAAAGGTAAAAGAGCCGAAGCGCTCAAACAATTCGTTTTTATTACCGCAAATAATAACGAGGTTCCCGTCCCCCAGCCGAAAACCCCCGATTTCTTCGGATACAAAGCCGCTTACAATCTCTTCAACGACGCCTTATATAGACGGGCATACGATATCATTTGCACCCCTGCCGCTCAAAGTTACAACGTCGCCTATTATGTCGACGGCGCCGCCCTCAAACAGCCGTCTATCCCAAAAGACCAGATGGATTATCTTCTGCACTTCGTAAAAAATCTGACTAATCTTGATATCGCAGAGAAGCGCAAGCCCCAGAAGGGAAAATTCACCATCTTCAAGGAAAATCGCCGAATCGACTGGGAAATCACGACCGCCGGCTCCAACGCCGGCGAGCAAATGCGCGCAAAGCAGCTAACCCAGCAAAACATTACCAAACTCGAACACCTCGGTCTTATAACCGTGCAGCTCGAACAATTCAGCCGGCTGCAAAACGCAAACAGCGGACTGTTTATAATATCAGGACCCAGAAAAAGCGGCGTAACAACTACCCTCTACACCCTGCTGAGAAATCACGACGCATTCATCAACAGTATTACAATCATCGAAAGACAGTCCTCGGGCAAACTTCCCAATATTACCCAGAATATCTTCTCGTTAAGCGACAGCGGAGTCACAACCTACGCCAAAAAGCTCCAGTCCATCATTCGAATGGACCCGGACATCGTCGGAGTTGCCGACTGCCAGGATGCCGAAACAGCACAAATCGCCTGTGCCGCCGCCAAGGAGAAACTCATCTATCTTGTCATCGAAGAGGAAAACGTCATAAAAGCCCTGGCCAAATGGATAAAGCTTGTGGGCGATAGAAACAAGGCACTCGAACCGCTGCTCGGACTCAGCAACCAGCGGATTCTGCGTAAATTATGCGAGCAGTGCAAACAGGCCTACGAACCAAACAGGGAGCTGCTGCACAAATTCAATATACCCGCCGAAAAAGCGAAAGTCTTCTACCGCGCAGGCAAGGTCGTCTATGATAAAAGGGGCAAAGCTTCTCCCTGTGACCATTGCCAGGAAACCGGCTATTACGACCGGATGTGTATTTTTGAGTCGGTTTTCATTAACGAGAATTTACGAAACGCAATGAAACAATCAAAATCTGTCGCCGACATCGGCACATTATTCA
Source organism: uncultured Pirellulales bacterium (assembly GCA_964387605.1). Classification (GTDB taxonomy): domain Bacteria; phylum Planctomycetota; class Phycisphaerae; order Sedimentisphaerales; family Anaerobacaceae; genus Fen-1362. The sequence continues at coordinate 4,564 of CAYLYB010000130.1, forward strand.
GACGCGCTAAAATGCTGTATTTACAGGAACAGGCGCTGATGAGGGTTATTAGCGGAATTACATCGATAAATGAAATGGTCAGGGTCCTTTCCAAATCGAATGACCAAAGCCAGACGGCAGAGCAATAATTATTAAGATTATGAATCGGATAACGAGGTTGTGATGGCAAGTATATTTATATTATTGATTATAGCCGGTTGTGCTGCCGGGCTGTACGCAAAAGGAACCTTCATCAGGGCATTCGCGACCTTTATGGCGGCGCTTTGTGCGAGTATCATCGCATTCGCCTGGTTTGAGCCGCTCTCCCGGCTGCTCATCGGTAAAGACATACTCGTCGACTGGGCGCAATCAATCTCATTACTGCTTTTATTTATAATCGCCTTCGCTGTTCTGCAAACGATTGTCTCCTTCCTTACACGTCAAAAAATCGACCTCGGCCTCATGCCCGAACGCTTCGGGCGAATAATCAGCGGCATTTTACTCGGGCTTACCCTCTCAGGATTACTGCTTACCGCCGCAGTTATGACGCCGATTTCCGGCAGTTTCCCGTATCAGCGTTTCGACCCTGCCAGACCCAATATCCAAAGCCCCAAAAAACCGTTGCTGAATCCCGACGGCTTTATAACCCGCCTGTTCGCAATAACAAGCAGCGGCAGTCTTGGCGGTTCTAAAAGTTTCGCAGTCCTGCACGCCGGCTTTCTCGACCAGCTCTTCCTCAACCGCCTCAAAATTGATAAAAAAGTTTCCGTTTTGGCCGATGCGGCTGTTATCAAGCTGCCGAACAAGGCGGCCCTTTGGCCCGCTCCTGATAATCTCAAAGACAATCAGGGCAATTTAATATCCGCCGGCTCCGGCCATGAATTGATTATGACCCGTGTGGGATTTACAAGCAAAATACTCAAGGAAGGCGGCTCATTCACTCCCGGTCAGCTACGCCTTATATGCAAAGAAAAAGACAACAAAGAGCGCCTGCAGGGCCGGGCCGTAAACGCCTACCCAATCGGCTATCTCAAAAGTGCCGGCCGGCTCGGACCGTTAACTCTCGGCGAAGAAATTAAACTCCAGAATCAGGACATTATCGACGGCGTCAGGTGGATAGACTTCGCCTTTGAAGTGCCAACAGGTTTCGAGCCGGTAGCCGTTGCTTTCAAGGCAACCGCTTTCGCCGAACTTCCGCAAATGGTCACTCCTGAGCAGGCGCCGGAACCTGTCCCTTTTTACAGGGCCTCGGATAGCGCAACCTCTTTCGCAAAAATCACCCCGATTACCTCCGCCAAAATATATGGTATCGAACTCGCCTCAGACGACAAATTCCTCGAAGGCATAAAACTTGCCGTATCAGACCAGGACGACTGGAAAAAACTTCAGACCCAAAACAGCAAAAGACCTGCACAATTCGACGAGGAAAAAATCACCTGCGTTCTGGCAGAGCTGAAAAAATCCGGCCAGTCCGGCCAAAACAATATCTCAGGTATGTTCAGCCCCGCCGACGGATACACCCTGCTTTCACTGAAATGCAATAATCCCGCCGTCGGCTCAGCGCTCCCCGGCTCACAATTGCCGAAGCTCCTCGATACCGCGGGAAAATCTCATTATCCCTGCGGCGTCATAATCGGCGGTAAAGTCAATAACGACACAATTTATGAAATCGACTACTGCACACTCACCGGCTTTATAACCCTCACCAGCGACGCAACCGTAGCCAAACCCTTCCCGGATAATATTTGGCTCACCGAGCGGGCGCAGAGTATCTCCGAGCTTTTCCTTATCTATATGGTCAAGCCGAATACTGTTATTGTTTCGGTCAAGCCCGCGGACGCCCAGACCGGCGCAAGCTTTCAGGAAAATGATACCTTCCTCGCAAGGTAAGATGCTGATTTTATAGCCCCCCCTCCTTGGAGTTGGGCCAGGATTGTCACCACCCCGATGACCCTCCGGCTCCTGACGCGGCCATTTACGCGCAGACGAGCAATTCTTCGAGATCTAACTCCATAAGGTGTTCGAGATATTTCTTCAACTCCTCCTCGGTGAATGTCGCAAGAAATTCCGGCTTCGCGGTCTTGTTTATCTCACAGATGCAGTCAATCAATTCCCTTTTGCTCATATAGTCTAATCCTTCAATATCTATTACAAACCCCTTATATCCTCTCGCAGTATCGACACGCCGAGCTTCTTTTCTTTAAGCCCCCCGCCCCCGCCGGCGCCAACGCCCCATAACTAAATCCACGACATACAGAAATACACCCCCGCCGCACACTATATATGGGATGGCCTCCCCGGCCGAGGTCTCAATGTCCAATAAAACCCCCAGCCGAACCCCAAAATAAAAAATCAAAAAATCTTTCCCCCTCCAAATAAAAAAGCCGTCGAACGAAAAAACCGCCCGACGGCCTAAAGCATCAATAACTTCTAAATAGTCAATTGTCTCTGACTATTCATCACTTCTTTTTATCAACAGTCGCTTC
>CAYLYB010000131.1:0-6939 GCA_964387605.1 uncultured Pirellulales bacterium
CCGACAAAAAGCTCACATTGCAGCAGCTGTCGGAGGTGCTCTGGGCGGCTGACGGCGTCAACAGGCCAGACGGCAAACGCACATCGCCTGCGGCTATGGCTAAATATGCCGTCGATATTTACGTCGTGCTGCCGGAAGCCGTATATTTTTATGACGTGGCCAAGCACCAGCTTGCGCTGATTAAAAAAGGTGATTTTCGAAAAGAGGCCGGCCTGCAGGATTTCGTATATACCGCGCCGGTGAATCTGGTTTATGTTCTCAACCTGAAAAACTGGAACAATCTGAACAGGCCGGTCTCCACTCGCAAACGGGACCTCTGGATTAACTTCGAGGTGGGCTTTTTGGTGCAGAACGTGTATCTCTATTGCGCATCGCAGGGTCTGGCGACCGTGGTAAGGGGATTAATCGACGAAAAGAAATTCAGCGAGGTGATAAAAGTAAAACCGGAACAGGTAGTGCTGGCACAGACCATAGGCCATCCGAAATAAGGACGAATAAGCCATTAATCGTTGAGTTCACTGAGGAAGATGAGTTGATGTGCGTTTTTACTTGATTTTGGGCGGTTTTGGGCTTATATGAGAAGGGATTTTAACCACAGATTTCACAGATTAACGCAGATTTTTACAGGATAGTTTATGAAAGGGGACTTCTCAGAAGATAAATACCCGAATCAGGAACTGACAAAAGAAATAATTAGTGCGGCTATGGAGGTTCATCGGCATCTTGGGTCCGGCTTTCTGGAAAGCGTGTATGAGGAGTCGATGGCGGTGGAATTTGGCTTGAGAAAAATCAGTTTTGAGAGGCAAAAGGACCTGGATGTTTTTTACAAGAAAACGAAGGTGAAACAGTTTATTTGCGATTTTCTCGTAGGGGGTTCGGTGCTTGTTGAGTTGAAAGCGATTAAAGCTCTTACAAACGTGGAAACAGCACAGGTGTTGAATTATCTGCGGGCAACGGGATTACGGCTTGGACTTTTGCTTAATTTTGGCGCAAAGTCTCTTGAATTCAAGAGGATTATAAACTAATCAGTGGAATCTGTGTAATCAGTGGTTTGAGTGTTTTTTGGAGAAGATTAAATATGGCAAATGCAGTGGTGGCACAATCGGGCGGGCCGACGGCTGTAATCAATTCGAGCGTATGCGGAGTGGTTCAGGAGGCGATGAAGTCGGGCAAAATTGACAAGGTGCTGGCGGCGGATAACGGGATATTGGGGGTCTTGAAGGAAGAGCTGTTCGACGTCTCGGCGGAAAGGCCCGAGGTGATTGATGGGTTGAAGCGGACGCCTTCTTCGGCGCTTGGCTCGTGCAGGTTCAAGATGAAATCGATTGAGACGTCGAAGGCGGATTTCGAGCGTGTGCTGGCGGTATTCGAGGCGCACGATATTCGATACTTCTTTTACGCAGGCGGCAACGACTCGATGGATACCGCGGACAAGATTAACAGGTTGGCGGCTGACAGCGGCTATGAGCTTATATGCGTCGGCGTGCCGAAGACCATCGATAACGATTTGGCATGCACGGACCACTGCCCCGGCTATGGCAGCGTGGCGAAATACGTGGCGACCTGCGCGATGGAGGCGGGTCGCGATACCGACGCGCTTTATACCCACGATACGTGCACGATTCTGGAGGTGATGGGCAGAAACGCCGGCTGGATTGCCGCGGCGGCGGGATTGGCGGCGAGGACGCCTGACGATGCGCCGCACCTGGTATATATGCCGGAAGCGGCTTTTACGTGGGAAAGATTTATAAACGATGTCAAGGAAGTGCATAAGCGATTGAGCAGGGTGTTTATCGTCGTCGGCGAAGGGCTTAAGGATAAAGACGGCAAATACGTTACGGCCGACAGCGGCTCGTTCGCCAAGGACGACTTCGGGCACGTTCAGTTGGGCGGCGTTGCGGATATGCTCAAGGCGGTGATTGAAAAAGAGGTCGGGATAAAGGCGAGGACGAATAAACTTGGCACCAACCAGCGGGCGGCGATGCACTTTGCCAGCTTGACCGATGTTAACGAGGCGTATATGTGCGGCTCGGCGGCGGTAAAGGCGGCGATGGAGGACGTTAGCGATAAAATGGTAACGTTGGTGCGCCAAAAGGGGACAAAATACAAGTGCACGACGGGGTTGGCGGATTTGAAGGACGTGGCCAACGGCGAAAAGAAGGTGCCTAAGGATTATATAAACGCCGGCGGTAATCATATTACGGATGCTTGCAGGGAGTATATAAGGCCCCTGATTAAGGGCGAGGCGCCGATAACGGTCGGCGAGGACGGCTTGCCCGTATATGTTCGGCTCGAACGGAAAATGATTGGACAAAAATTGGCGAAATATTTATGAAGCTCGGGAAATATTCATTCGGGACAGGCGACCGGTTCGGCCTGCAGGGCGTGCCGCTGCTTGCGGCGGTAAGAGAGGCGGGCAAGATGGGAGTGGAGATTACGCCTGTATGGAACAAGTCGCACCGTGAGCATACGATAATCGGGACCAGGCCGATATTGGTACGAGCGGAGGCGGATGGTTCGGTCGAGACATTGGGGGGCAGCGGGCCTTATTTTGTCGATGCGGACCATATCAATTCGAAAACTGTCGATGAATTTATCGAGGCGAGTGATTTTTTCACGCTCGACGTCGCGGATTATATAGACAAACAGGTCGAGAAAGCCGAGATTGATGATTTTATCGACGGCTGTGTGAGATATATCGATGGTTTGAATGTGCCTGGAATCGGGAACCTGATTGTAACGGAGGGTCTGGTTCGGGCGATAGCGGGTAAATACCTCTCGGCGGTGCAGGAGGCGGGAAAACTATACAGGCATATCGTGTCGAAGAAGGGGGTGGGCAATTTTATTGTCGAATTATCGATGGACGAGACGGACCAGCCGCAATCACCGGTAGAGCTGTTTTTCATCCTGGCGGGTGCGGCCCAGCAGGAGATACCGGTAGAGACGATAGCGCCGAAATTCAGCGGCAGGTTCAATAAGGGAGTGGATTACGTTGGTGACCCGGCGAAATTCGAGACCGAATTCGAGCAGGACCTTGCGGTGTTGGCGTATGCGGTAGAGGAATTTGCGCTGCCGAAGGGCTTGAAGCTGAGCGTTCATTCAGGCAGCGATAAATTCGCAATATACCCTGCGATAAACCGCGCGATGAAAAAATACGATGCGGGTGTGCATATCAAGACGGCCGGGACGACCTGGCTCGAAGAACTCGGCGGATTAGCTATGGCGGGCGGGAGCTATCTGGCTATAGCAAAGCGGATATACGCTAAGGCGTATTCGCGGATAGATGAATTGAGCAGGCCTTATGCGACGGTTATAGATATTGACAGAAAGAAGCTGCCGGAGCCGGATGTTGTCGAGGAGTGGAGCGGAAAAAAGTTCGCCGATGCGCTGCGACACGATGCATCGAGCGGGCGTTATAACCCGGACCTGCGCCAGTTGATGCACATCGGGTATGGAGTCGCCGCCGGTATGGGTGATGAGTTTACAGATGCCGTCGGCGAGTGCGAGCGTATAATCGGGCCCAACGTTACGGCCAATATTTTCGAGCGGCATATAAAGCCGATTTTTATCGATTAAATTCAGGACTGGAAAAATGGGAAATTTATTCGATTTGAAGGGAAAGTCGGCGGTTATTACCGGCGGCGGGGGAATACTTTGCAGCGAAATAGCGGTAGCACTCGCCAAGGCGGGCGCGAAGGTTGCGGTATTGGATTTGGCCGAAGACGCCGCAAAAAGAGTAGCTGGAACAATCGAAAAGGCCGGCGGAGAAGCGATAGCTGTCAAATGCAGTGTGCTGGATAAAGCACAGCTCGAATCGGCACGGGATAAAATCGTCGCGGAGCTTGGCGGCATAGATATTTTGATAAACGGGGCGGGTGGCAACAGGAAAACCGCGACGACGTCGGAGGAATTGTCGTTTTTCGATTTACCGACCGATGCCCTGCGGGGCGTTTTCGACCTGAATTTTTTAGGCACGTTTTTACCCTGCCAGGTATTCGGCAAGGCGATGGCTGAGAGTAAATCGGGTGTAATACTGAATGTTTCGAGCATGGCGGCGATAAGGCCCTTGACGAAGGTGTGCGGGTATTCGGCTGCGAAGGCGGCTGTTACGAACTTCACCTACTGGCTCAGCGTGCATATGTGCCAGAACTACTCGAAGGATATTCGAGTCAACGCGATTGCGCCGGGTTTCTTTTTGACCGAGCAGAACCGGTTCTTGCTGACCGAGGAAAAGAGCGGCGAATTGACGCCTCGCGGCAGACAGATAATCGAACATACCCCGATGGGCCGGTTCGGAGAGCCGAAAGATTTAACCGGGACGGTGATATGGCTGACGAGCGACGCTTCGAGATTTGTAACGGGGATTATTGTGCCGATTGACGGCGGATTCGCCGCATTCGGCGGAGTGTGATTTTTTAGAGGAGAAATCGATGACTGATGCGGCAAGACCATTGAAGGAGTTCAAACCAACCAAGAAATTTTTTGTGGGGATTGATTCGGACGGGTGCGTATTCGATACGATGGGTATCAAGCAGCGGGAGTGCTTTTGCCCGTGGATGATAGCGTGTTTCGACCTGCAGCCGGTAGCGCAAGCCGCACGAGAATGCCGTGTGTTCGCGGATTTATTCAGTAAGACCCGCGGGGCGAATAGGCATAAGACGCTGAAGCGCATTTTGTCGGAATTACTGCCGAATCACCCGATGGTCAAAGAGAGAAACTTTAAGGTTCCGCAACTGCCGCATTATTTTGCGTGGGTTGACGATGCCAACAGCGTCTTGAGTAACGCGGGGCTTCAAAAAGCGATTGACGAGACGAAAGACCCGAAGGCGAAGCGCGAGCTGGAGCTTGCGCTGGACTGGAGCAAAAAGGTCAATAAGGCGGTGGGTGATATCGTGAAGGGGATACCGCCATTTCCGTATGTGCGGGAGAGTTTGGAGAAGATAAGGGAACAGGCGGATGTGATAGTGGTATCGGCTACGCCGGATGAGGCGCTGACGAGGGAATGGGAAGAGCACGATATCGCCGGATATGTAGCCGTAATCGCCGGGCAGGAAATGGGAACAAAAAAGCAGCATTTGGAGTATGCAACTAAGGGAAGATATGAGAAGAACCACGTTTTGATGGTTGGCGACGCCCCCGGAGATTTGAAGGCGGCCAGGGCCAACGATGCCCTGTTTTACCCGATACTGCCGGGCAGGGAGACCGAGGCGTGGAAACGATTTCACGATGAGGCGTTCGATAAGTTTATCGCGGGCCAATACGCGGGCGGATACGAGGAGCAGTTAATCGCCGAATTCGAGGCCTGCCTGGGCGAGAAGCCGGATTGGGAAAAATGAGCAGACGTTAGAGCATATGGTTATTGAACGGCAAAATGCGGACGGGATAATCAGCGACTCGCAGATGTGCGAGGCGGTGAGCGAATTTTTCGAGGGAAAAGATTATTCCGGCAGGAGTGTTTTATTGATTGTTCCCGATAATACGCGGTCGGGGCCTGTGGGCAGTGTATTCAAGGCGATTTTCGATTGTATCGGTGTCAAAACCAAACGGCTGGATATATTGGTTGCGCTTGGGACGCATCAGCCGATAAGCGACGAGCAGATTCGAGCCCGGCTGGATATGACCGAAGCCGAACGCAAAGGCAAATATGCAAAGGTGAAGTTTTTCAATCATCACTGGGAGAATCCCGATACCTTCGAGACCATCGGGACAATCGAGGCAATTGAGATTGAACGGCTGACGGGAGGGCTGTTCAGCGAGCAGGTCGATGTGGCTATAAATCGGCTGATTTTCGATTACGATGAGTTTTTTATTGTCGGGCCTGTGTTCCCGCACGAGGTGGTGGGGTTTTCAGGGGGGCATAAATACATATTCCCGGGTATAGCAGGCCAGAGGATTATCAATTTTTTTCACTGGCTCGGAGCGGTGATAACCAACCCTGCCATAAACGGCACCAAGTGGACGGCAACTCGCAAGGTTGTTGAAAAAGCCGCCTCATTTATTAATAAGCCGCACTCGCTTTTCGCGATAGTAGCAACAAAGAATGGTTCGACTCGCTCACCACAAAGTGGTTCGGTTCATTCAGCGAGCGGCGGGCTGAAGGGGATATTCGTCGGGGATTGCGAGGACGCGTGGGAGAAGGCGGCGGATTTGTCGGCGAAGGTGCATATCGTTTATAAGGACAGGACCTTCAAGACGGTGCTGGGAATCGCGCCGGCGATGTATGACGATATATGGACGGCCGGGAAGGTGATGTATAAACTGGAGCCGGTTGTTGAAGACGGCGGTGACTTGATTATTTACGCGCCGCATATAAACGAGATTTCATATACGCACGGTGCGGTGATTGAGCAGCTCGGTTATCATACGCGGGATTATTTTTTGAAGCAGTGGGACAAATTTAAGCGTTTTCCCGGCGGGGCGATGGCGCACTGCACGCACGTTAAGGGAATCGGGACTTATATTGACGGCGTCGAGAAGCCGAGAGTTAACGTTATTCTGGCAACCGGGATAAGCAGGCAGCGATGCGCGAAGGTGAACCTCGGGTATATGGACCCGGATGAGATTAATATTGCGGACTACGAATACAAGGAATATAAAGGCATATTGGTTGTGCACAATGCGGGAGAAACGCTGTATAGACTGGCGGATGGTTCAATACCGCGTATAAAGAATTAGAATTCGACTCAATAGAGCAGAAAGGAAGAATCATAAAATGGCACAGGCGGATATCGGCTTAGTCGGGCTGGCGGTGATGGGTGAGAACCTGATTTTGAATATGGAGAGCAAGGGCTTTAAGGTGGCCTGTTATAACAGGACCGTTTCGAAGGTGGATGACTTTATAGCCGGCCGGGCGAACGGCAAAAATATAATCGGCTGTCATTCGATCGAGGAATTCACGGCGAACCTCAAGAAACCTCGCAAGGTTATGCTGATGGTCAA
>CAYLYB010000132.1:0-6866 GCA_964387605.1 uncultured Pirellulales bacterium
GGGACATTTCGCGACAGCTAGTTCTGCTAATCATGTTAATATTGTCGGTAACAAAGTCTGTTTGACGGATTTAAATACCGGATTGAATCTTTTCGATATATCAAATCCCGCTGCACCCGCATTCATTGGCGGTTATGATGCCACGGTATACCCCTATGATTCTTATGAATGGGGAGATTCAGCTACTATAATAGGTGATTATGCTTACCTGGCGGGCCAAAAGCAGATAGAGGTAATTGAAATGACAGACCCAATGAATCCGTTTGTCTGGAATTCGAGCCCTACGGGGGACACTGCATACGATATGAAGGCGTTCAATAACCTGCTATATCTCGCGGTCGGTAATTCCGGGTTGCGTATTTTTAATACATGGGTGAGCTCTTTAGGTTCATACGACACAGAAGGGATTTCTCGCGATTTAATAGTCGATTCGAATCTTGCATATTTGGCGGATGATTCGGGTGGATTGAAGGTAATCGACGTGAGTAATCCGGAGGAGCTATCACTTTGGGGGGCCTGCGATACGAACGGATTGGCTTACGGGGTTGATATTGCGGGTAAAAACGCGGTGGTGGCAGATTATAATGACGGGGTCAAGCTGATAGATATTAACGCCCCGTGCAATCCGTTCGAGATCGGCTCTTGCGCGATGAGCGGAAATGCGCTGGATGTCGCAGTAACGGGCGAATTCGCGTGCGTTGCCAACGGAGACGGGGGACTGAGAGTTGTGAGTATATCGAACCCGGCAGAGCCGAATATCGCCGCAACGTATGATACCGACGGCGAGACGAAGTGCGTAGCGGCCGTCGGCAAGATAGCTGTCTTCGCGGACGGTGCAGACGGCTTTAAAATAGTGCGTATCGGTTTGCCGGCGGACCTCGAGCCGGACGGCGACGTCGATATGGATGATTTGGCCCGGCTGTGCGGGGAGTGGGCCAGGGGTGATTGTGAGCGGCCTTATGGCTGCGGCAACAGCGATATAAATAATGACGGTGTGGTTAATTTTATGGATTTCGCGACATTGGCGGGGCAGTGGCAGGCGGGGTCTGACTAATAAGGAAAAGGGATTGCTTCGTCGTTGCACTCCTCGCAATGACAATTATTTAGTCAGTGGTTTTTTGTTTTTTTCCGAAGAGCCAGGCGAATGGGTCGAAGGGCTGTTTAGGTTTTTTGAGTTTTATGACCTCGCGGCCCATAGGCAGCTTTAGCGATTCGGCCCAGTTATCTTGGCCTGCTTCGAGGGAGCGGGCGAAGCCATATTGTAAATCGCCTTTGGCTGTATAGAGTTTTGCGCCGGAGTATCTGTCGAAAGGGGGGTATTTGCCTATGACGGTTGCGGGATACCAGTAAAATGGGAACCTGTGGTCTTTTAGGCCGGGTGTGATATCGCTTATATCGACGTTGTGTGCGTGGGTGAGCGGCGTTTGGGTTACCTTGAGCGTTATATCCGTTGTGAGGTAATGGTCGGCCCAGTATATAAGGTTCGGCTCATTCGGATTTAAGCCAAGCTCTTTTTCGTCCCAGCCCAGAGGGACGTATGAATCCAGAAACGTAAGGTGTATATCGGCGGTTGTTTTTTCTGCGATTATTTTTGCCGCCTCGCTTATTACCCACGAGCCGGCCGAATGGCCTATGAGGTGCACATGCTGCGTATTTTTCGATATTTTCAGGAGCTGCTCCGCGAGCAACGGGCCACCCTTGTCGCGGGCGTATTCGGCGGCGTCTCGCGGATTGATTACCCTTGCCTCGTCGTGCCAGTCGAACCAGCCGCAAAGCCACTCGTTGGCGTCAACGGTATCTCTAATCGTCAGTGCCAGGTTCTCCGGCCAGGGATTCCTTTCAATCCAGCCGTGAGTGGCGATTACGATTTTATATGAGTTTTCGCCTGGGAGGTTAAAATCTTCTGCGGGAACAATAGGTGAATTCGGCTCACCTGCGGCGATATACAGAGTCGGTTTATCGGCGGCGAATGCACCGGCTGATAAAAGCAGTAAGGGTATAAGCAGGTTTTTGTAAAGTTTTAGAGACATACCTGTTAGCAATAATCATATTGAAATGCGGGCGGTTTACAAGAGCGGTCTTTGACAGGGTAAACCGGCTCGGCTACACTTTGGGGCCTTATGGATACGGACGTTTGTATAATCGGCGCGGGACCGGCGGGCTTGACGGCGGCGATATTCGCAAGCTCAGCGGGTGCGAAGACAACGGTTATTGAGAAAAATACCACGGCGGGGCGGAAGCTGCTTTTGACGGGCGGGGGAAGATGCAACTTGACGCATTTAGGGACAAGCGAAGAATTTGTGCGGGCATATGGCCGGGCGGGGCGATTTTTACAGCATTGTTTGTATGAGTTTTCGGCGGAAGCGGTATGCGAATTTTTCAACGAAATGGGAGTTGCGACGGAGGCAGATGATGAAGGGTGTGTTTTCCCAATCAGCCAGCGGGCAAGCGAGGTGCGGGACGTTTTGATTGAGCGATGCAGAGAGCTTGGGGTGCGGTTTGTATATGGCAGGGCGGTTGAGAGAATTGAAAAAGGGGATGTGGGTTTTCAAATTCATTTGCACGACCAGGTTGTAACGGCGGGGAAGGTAATAATAGCGACGGGTGGGTCGAGCTATCCGCAAACCGGCTCAACAGGCGACGGCTACGGGCTGGCGAAATCGTTAGGGCATACGATTATCGAGCCGAGGCCCGCGCTTGTGCCATTAGTAACGAAAGAGAAATGGCAGGGTGAATTGGCGGGGACAAGCGTCGATAGCGTCGGGATATCGGCTAAAGTCGATGGCAAAAGAATAGCTTCGGCTGGGGCGATGTTATTTACTCAGGACGGTATTGGCGGGCCTGCTGTTTTAGATTTAAGCCGACATCTCGCAGATTGGTTACCTACCGGAAAGCCGATTGAAATAATTGTCGATTATGTCCCGGCTAACAGTGAAACGGAGCTTGATAAATTATTCGTCGTGCAATTATCAAAACAATCCAGGAAAGCAGTAGCGAATGCTATTGCTGGGTTTGTCCCGAGGCGATTAGCGGGAGTTGTTTGTAATCAGGCGGGTGTAGCCGATGAAACGACCGGCAGTCAATTAGAAAAAGAGAAGCGCAGGGACGTGGTGAGGTTATTGAAGAAGATGCCGATTTCGATAAAGGCGGCAAGGCCGGTAGGGGAGGCGACTATTACGCGGGGCGGCGTGGCTATAAGCGAAATTGAGGCGGTGACAATGCAATCGAGGATTTGCCGGGGAGTTTATTTCGCGGGCGAGGTGATTGACGCGGACGGTCCCTGCGGGGGTTATAACCTGCAAATCGCGTGGTCAACCGGTGCGGTTGCGGGAAAACAGGCGATATGAGCAGTAATTGAAATCGAGAACACCGAAATCCCTACGGGGTATTAGGTTTTTAATCAGGAAAAACCTGATTGCCTGAGCTTGTGACATTTCTAATAATGCGAACATATCAAAAGGCACGTGCGTAAATAGTGAAACGTTTGAAACCTGATTTTTTTTTAGGAGTGGTGTTATGAAGACAAGAATTTTTATTGTTATCGCGGTTGTTGCCTTTGCATTTATTACATTGGCAACGGCAAAGCAGAGCTGCCCGATTGCCAAGAGCGGCTGTCAGATTAGCTGCCAGCAGGACAGTGCCTGTGAATTGGGCAAGGGCTGCGATAAGGGTAAGGACGCAAACAAGGGCTGCAACAAGGAAAAGAGCAAAGAAAAGAACAAGGAAAAAGACAAGGACTGCGACAAAGACAAGGACAAAAACCAGGACCGTGACAGGGACAGGGATAAAGACTGCGACAAAGACCCAAACAGCTAAAAGCAGTTTTTCAAGAGTAATATTCGATATACAACAGGGGAGGCAGTTTTTTCTGTCTCCCCTTTTTGCAATGTATCAGACACTTCATGCGGCAAATCCGAGCGGCGGGCATCAGGGGGCAACATTGAACGAAGCTGCTGAAAAACGGCAAAAAAGCTTGCAAAAGTTGACAGCTATGATTCCAATATGCGAGGTAATGTGTTTCGGTAATACAGATACTATAAGCGGTTTTCGAAATGTTAATATTTGATTGCGAATAAAGGGGAGATGATATGAAGCGGGCGATGATTTTCAAGATAGTCGTTTTGTGCTGCGCGTTGCTGATGCAGTGCTCATGTTCTGAGGTTGCGATAACGGGGAGAAAGCAGCTTAACCTCGTTCCCGCGTCGATTATGAACTCGATGAGTTTGCAGTCTTACAATACATTTCTTTCGCAGAGCAAGCTCAGCACGGATTCGAAGAACACGCGAATGGTCAAAGACGTCGGCGGAAGGATAAGCAAGGCGGTAGAGGAGTATTGCAGGGAGAACGGGCTTGCGTCGGAAATAGCGGATTACACGTGGGAATTCAACTTGGTTGATGACCCTAACGTAAACGCTTGGTGCATGCCGGGGGGCAAGGTGGTTGTATATACGGGGCTATTACCGGTGACGCAGAATGAGGCGGGGCTTGCGGTGGTGATGGGGCATGAGATAGCGCACGCCATTGCCAAGCACGGGGCAGAGCGAATGACGCAGGGGCTTCTCGTGGAAATGGGCGGTATGGCGTTATCGGAGGCGCTTGCCAATAAGCCGGCCCAGACGCAGGAGCTTTTTATGCAATCATACGGCATAGGGACAGAACTTGGCGTGCTGCTGCCTTACAGCCGGCTTCATGAAAACGAGGCGGACCGGATGGGGCTGATATTTATGGCGATGGCGGGTTATAATCCGAATGAGGCAGTAAGCTTTTGGGAGAGGATGGCCGCGTCGAGCAAGGGGCCGAAGCCGCCTGAGTTGCTCAGCACGCACCCCGCGGACGCCACGAGGATAAGGAATATTCAAAACCTTATTCCCGAGGCGATGCAGTATTACAAGCAGTAAAGCGTGATTGTTTTAATCGCTGTTTGTCAATCCGGTCAGCTAATACCGATATGGCGTATTGGCCGGTTTCTTAAAAATCATTTATTTACAGGGCAGGTTTGTAGGTTTTTGGGGGATTTTTTCATAAATACCCGTAAAACCTGCTTCACTTAACTTTGGTTTTCCCCGATAGAGCAATTAGATAAAAATAGTGCTGATAAGCGATTATTTCGCAAATCTATCGGAGAATGTAAATGAGCTCAGGGCGATTCAGTTTGATTCGGATTTTAAAATTTTCAGGTGTTATAGCGCTTTTGCTTGCAGCGATTCTTGTGGCTGATTACAGGTATGGTTTTCGAAGGACGCCAAAGGTTTTAACGAAGCAGAAGGGCACGGAACATTTTTATATTTATACCGACCTTGACGGTGCATCACTGCTTTATTACGAGCGATTTTTCGAGGGATTTTACGAATACTTCAACAGTGAGTATTTTGAAATCGGGCAGAGCCGGCCGTTAAAGGTATATTTATTCAGCGGGATTGATAGCTATGGGCCGTATTTGCAGAGTGTTCGCGGCGTGCGGACGCCTTATGGTTTTTATATGGGGCCATGGGCGAATATAATCGTGGTGAATTGCGAATCCGGATTAGGGACAACGACGCACGAGCTTGTTCATCATTTCATACGCACCAGCTTTGCCAGACGGCCGGACAAGTGGGTCGAGGAGGGGATTGCGACTTTTTTCGAAAAATTCATCGGGCATTTCGGTGAGCAGGGCAAGCTCGATATTTCGTTCGGCTACTTCAGTAACTGGCGTTTTCCGGAGACGAAGAAAAATGCGAAATGGCTGTCTATTGAGACGATGATTATTATGGAAGAGCCGGACCAGTCGGCGGCAAGGTCGCTGATGCTGTTTCTTTATAAGAAGGGGCTTTTCAAAAGTTTTGTTCGCGAAATGAGCGTTGAAAAGAACGACCCGACCGGCGTGGCTGTACTCGAGAAGGTTTGCGGCAAGAGCGTTGCGGAGATTGAGCGGGAATGGAAGGATTGGGTGGTATCGCAGCCGATAGACGGTGACGTTATGCTGGTGCCAAAGGCATTTGTTCTCGAAGAGCGGGACTGGCAGAATTGGTGGAATTCGAATCAGTCCCGGCTTTACTGGAGCGAAGCCGAACAGATTTACCGAGCGAAGCAGTAAATGCCGCTTTAGGTAACTTATTGGCTTTTTATTTCATCTCTTATTTGATTTAGAAGATTTATTGCTTCAATCGGCGTCAGGTTATTCACATCGACAGAGGCGAGCTTGTCGAGGACGGATTTGTGTTTCTGGACGAACAGCGTGTCGGAATCCGGGTCTTTGGTTTTATGCTTCGAGAGGTGTTCGCCTTTGACTTCCTTTTCAAAGGTTGCTTCAAGCTCTTCAAGGATTTCTTTGCTTCGCTGTAAAATCGACTTCGGAATTCCGGCTAATTTGGCCACGTGTATGCCGTATGATTTGTCGGTGCCGCCGGGAACGATTTTATGCAAAAAGACCACCTCATCCATCCATTCCCGCACGGCGACGTTGCAGTTTTTGATATTTGTGAAAAGCTCCGAAAGCTCTGTCAGTTCGTGATAGTGCGTGGCGAAGAGGGTTCGGCACTTAATTTTATTGGCGATGTGCTCGGTGATGGCCCATGCGAGTGAAAGGCCATCATAGGTACTTGTTCCCCGGCCGACCTCATCGAGGATTACGAGCGATTTCGAGGTGGCGTTGTTGATGATATTGGCGGTCTCGGTCATTTCTATCATAAAGGTTGACTGGCCCCTGACCAATTCGTCGGAAGCGCCGACGCGGGTGAAGATTCGGTCAACCAGGGCGATAGTAGCTTCTTTTGCGGGTATGAATGAGCCGGCCTGTGCCATCAGAACGAGCAGGGCGGTTTGTCTTATGTATGTGCTTTTGCCGCTCATATTCGGGCCTGTGATTATCATTACTTCGCCGGAGT
>CAYLYB010000133.1:0-6843 GCA_964387605.1 uncultured Pirellulales bacterium
CGGATAAATCCTAAATACTAAACCCTAAATCCTAAACAAATTCGAAATACCAAATGACAAACGATGACCCCTAGGCAGGGGTGAATATTACCCGGCAATAAAGTTGCCGGGCTAAACACGAAAACAACAACCCTGCCATAAATAGCAGGGCTAAATATGACAGCAACCCCTCAATAAATCCCCCTTCGCTAAAGCTTCGGAGGGACAGGTTGAGGGGCTAAGTTTATAAGGAGGCCTCCACAGGACCGGTAACGGAATTGTTACAAAAACCCCCAGGGCAAGCCTGGGGGGATAAATATAAAAACAACAACCCTGCCATAAATAGCAGGGCTAAATATAACAGCAACCCATCAATCCGCCACGGCGGACCTTAAACGTGTTAAATGCGAGGATTAGACGGAGATAATTTTCTTCGGAGTCCCGTGAGATTTCATAGAATTTTCCGTTATATTAAAACGTTTATTTTTTTCCGCTTCAAGCTTCCTTGTTTCCTCTACAAGCAGGTTCCTGCAAACCTCATAGGTGCGCATCCAGTTATCCCTGTCCTTTTTAAAATAGTGAACAATAGCAGCTGAAAGAAATAAGGCAAGCGTAATAATAATAAGCACACTCTCGACGGGCAAAAAGCCGAGAAATACCAAAGGCGCGAACAGCGTTGATGCAATACACAAATGCCCCGGCGTCAGCCGAAGGCCGGCAAAAAACTTTTGCTTTTTTAAAGTCGCCAGATATTCCATTTTTTCCACCCTTAGAAAAGTATAAGAAATCACAGAGCGGCGAGCAAATCTACGTGTGAGTTTTTTTAAGGTTTCGCATTTTGGCCGAAATGCGGCCAGTTAAAAACACGCATTCTCGTATAAGCCCAGAAAGGTCCGTTTTCGAAGCAAAAAACGAGTTTTTAGAGGCCATAAAAAGGGGGATTAGAGGCGGATAGATTTATAAATCCTAAATGCTAATTTCTAAATCCGCCGTCCAGCAGAAGGGCATTGACCCGGTTTAAGCATTAGTATGTTGATGAGTCGAAATCTTCGATTTCTGCAGCTGGGGCATCTGATGGCGATGTATATGGCAGTAGGCCTCATGGTTATAGATGCTCAGGGTACGCGTACAGTTCGGAAACATGCATTTTCTGTTATCAGCCGAAGTTTTTAGCATTTTTACCATTGTTACTCCTATAGTCAAATCACCAAACAAATATGAAAGGCCCCGCGAAGCAGGGCCTTTCTTTGGCATCAATTGTCGGAGGTTTATATGGGTGTAACGCTTGTCGCACAGGGACCTTTTTTGCCCTCGCCCACCATATAATCAACCTTCTGTCCTTCGCTCAGACTTGCATACCCGGCAGTCTTAACTTCCGAGTGGTGAACGAACAGGTCCGGACTGCCATCGTCGGCGACGATAAACCCGTACCCTTTTGAATCATTGAACCATTTTACTGTTCCTGAACTCACAATACTACTCCCTGGCCATTTATACGGCCATAAATCTATAATATGCCTCTCACATTTTTTGCTGGAGGATACCCTTGAAAGGCGGAAAGATATGCTCGACAAGATATCTATTATACGTCATACTCGCCCGGCTGCAACAAAAATAATAAAATATTATTTAAAATTCCCAAAAAGGGGTTTTGACATGGATTACACGGGATTAAGTCGCCCAAAGGCGGACAAATCCGAAGTACCAAAATACAAATTGAGAAATGACAAAAACTGGATTCGGCGCATCCTTCGACTCAGCTCAGGATGAGTCACGCGGGAATGACAAATTTTCGTGATAGTAGATAGTTGAGAGTAGAGATAACGGAAGACAGAAGACTGAAGACGGAGGACGAGGGATTTTCGCTATGAAGCGGGGTGGTTTAGGGTGATGCCGAAGAATCGCCAGATGTGTTCAAATTCTTTGTGAGACATTAGTATGCGGCCGAGGACGGGGTCGGCTATGGTGACGGTATGGTCGCCGACTTCGAGAATGGCGACGCAATGGTCGAGGAGGAATGCATCCCTGACGACGGCGAGGGTGACATCGGCTTCGCGGAGCTGGATTACGGAGTCGAAATTTCTGAACTGACATTCGAGGCCCTGAGTTTCGTATCGGTGCTGAATGGCCTTATAGAGCGACCATGGCATAGTGCCGACGGTAGGGCTGGTATGTGAGAGGACGGCGATTTCACCTTCATTTGCGGAGAGGCCGAGGCGGTTTAGTGCGGTGACGGCGGCGGCAGGGCCGCAGGTGTAATCGGTGGTCTGGTAGCAGATGTTATTGGAATCGAGCTGGGTATCGATAGCGGTGAGGTCTGCCTTGATGAGGTTTGGGACGAGGAAGGGCAGGATGGAGGACCATATAACGACTGCGAGCATAAGCGCGAAGACGACAAGTTTTTCGAGAGGTTTATTGAGTCGGCCGAGGAGTGTCATAGAACCCATAGTAACAGCGAGTCCGAGAATGACGAAACGAATTCGGCCATAGGAGAACCAGAAAAGAATCGGCAGGACGGTCATAGCATAGGTTGAGATGAGCAGCATCGTGACCAGGACGAGCGGGAGAAAATAGCCCCAGACCCAGTGTGGGCCTTTGAGTCGGGAGAAGGCACGGCCGACGGCAGCACCGAAAGCGGCGACGAGAATAACTCCAGCAGTTTCGAACCACCCACCCATTTTTCTACCCCTTCTGAGGCGAGAATGAAAATCGCCCGATAAAACCCATGAGAGACTGGCGAGGGACAAAGAATGGTGACTTTGTTCTCACATCTCCCGTGTTAACAGCGAGTATAACAGATTAGAGGACGTGAATCAAGAGAAATCCTCGAACAAGAGGTCAGCGGTGGCGGTATGTTAAGCGTTGTTCGCGGGGTATGAGGGTGTTTATGGGGGGGTGGGAATCGTTTAAATATGTCTTTACAGGGGCTAAAATTTACTTATAAGAGAAGTGATTGCGTGGGAGAATTGGTATGAGCGGAAACGGTTTAGCGGGAGGTATTAAGATGATATTCGCGGGCAGAAAGGGATTGGGGGGAATAGTATTTTTGCTTAGCGCGGTGGTATTTTTTGCGGTATTGGCGAATGCGGGTGGCGAGGCGAAAGAGGAAGGTTGCCCGCGGTTTTTAGGAGGGCATAAGACCGGCGTGATAGAGAGCCCGATGATTGATGAGGCGTCTGGTATTGCGGCGAGCAGGGTGAATCCGGGTGTATTTTGGGTGCATAACGACGACGGGCCTGCGCGGGTGTATGCGATGACGGCGAAGGGTGCGCATCTTGGGATATATAATCTTCTGGGCGCGAGTATGTATGACTGGGAGGATATAGCGGTTGGGCCGGGGCCAGACCCGAATAAAAGTTACCTTTACGTTGGGGCGATAGGGGACAATACGGACAGGCGAAACGGCATTACGGTATATCGAGTGCCGGAGCCGGTGGTTGAGCCGAACAAGACGGGAGTGACTGTGAAGGTCGGGGGGGTTGAGAAAATAGAGCTGGTATATCCGGACGGGCCTCGAAACGCGGAGACACTAATGGTGGACCCTTTGACGAAGGACATATATATCGTGTCGAAAGAGAAGCCGAGTAAGGTTTACCGAGCGGCGTATCCGCAGTCGACGAATTCCAAGACGACATTGGAGCACGTGGCGACGCTTGGGTGGGGTCCGGCGGTGGCGGGGGATATATCGCCGGATGGTGAGCTGATTCTTATTAGGGCTTATTTCGCGGCGTCGATGTGGCGTCGGCCGAAGGAGGGGCCGATGTGGAAGGCGTTCGAGGGGACGGAGTGCAGGGTGCCGATAATTTTCGAGTCGCAGGGTGAGGCGATATGCTTCGACGCGTTCGGGACGGGGTACTATACGACGAGCGAGAATAAGCATCAGCCGATATACTATTTCGAGAAAGAGAAGATAGAGAAGAAGTAGGCGAGGTGTGTCGGCTTAGGCGATATAGTTTTCCCACCTGGTTATGAATTCCTGTTGCGATAGGGTGAGTGGGAGTACGCCGCCGAAATTGGATGCCCAGGCGCGGACCATGAGCGAGCCGGCAGCGACATCTGCAATGACGGGGGCGTATTTCGGGGGAGCTGATACGAAGAGGCCGAGGTCTTTTACGACGAAAGCCTTAGGGGGCTTACGGCCTTTGGCGATGAGGATTTTTAGCTTAGTCGAGATTTTTTCGATGGAGGGGGAATCGAGCCATAGAGGCGAGCCGTTGGCGTAAACCAGCTCGGCGGCGCCGAGTGCGGGTGTCGATAGTAACTTCGGGGCATCGGGGCGATTTATGAATGCGGCGATATTTTTGTCGAGGAAGTGAGCGACGGGTGTATTGAGGCCCGCGCTTTGGAGAAGGGCTTTGTGAATCGCGGATTTGGCCAAGCGGATGGCCGAGGGTGCGGGGCGGGGCAAGGGGGACGGTTTTATTTTCGGTAAGGCGCGAGCGCATTTATTGATGATTTTTTTTGTTAACGCAATCGCGTCGTCGGGGGTTTTCGCGATGACGAAGAGGCCATGCTTTTCGAGGAACATAACCGGCGGTTTGGGGCCATATTTTTTTTCGTAGGCGGTTACGAGCTTAGCGACTTTTTTCGCGAGCAGGAAGCCGGGCGGGGCGTAGGGGACCCACAGGGGCGGGGGCTTTTTTGATGCGAAGAGCTTTTCGATTTCGGTGCGGCCATTTCTGGCGTTTATATATGCGCCTATGACGACGGGGTGGAGGTGAATAACGCATTTATCGAGCAGGGCGTGCAGGTGTGATTCGACGGAGGGCCTTTGGCCGGGGGCTGTGTTGTCGTCGCAGGCGAGGAGGAGGCGGTTTACGACTTCTGGCTCGCGGGTTCTGGCGGGCATTCGGGCGAGGGATTTATCTTTGAGAATAGCGAGGACGGAATCGATTCTCAGACGTCTGTAGCCGCGTTTGGTATTCATATTTTTGAGGGCTGTTCCGCTGGCCTTAATGAACATGTATCTGCCGTCGTCTGTTTTGACGGAGGTGTTTCCGCCGGAGCCCTGAGTGAGTGTTGGGTCGCTGCCGGTGGCGACGGATATTTTTATAAGCTGTGCCAGTGAGGTATCGATTAACATAATTTTCCTTAGCTATTTTTCGTGCCTGAGCGCCCAGAGGGTAGCGGCGAAGAAGTAAAGCAGTGAGGGCCATATCAAAAGGTTGCGGAAGGTCGAGAAGTTCTGGTCATAGGTTTCGGGTGAGGAGAGGTAAACTCGGATAGACATTATTATGCAGGCAAGCAGCATCGCAGCGGCGAAGACTGCGAAGGTGCGGGTTTTGAAGACGGAGGGTGTTGAAGCAGGCGGCGTGGTATCGGTTGGCGGAGTTCGGGATTTGATGGATTGTTCGACGAGTTCGGGGAGTTTTTGCGTTGCGCCGGCGAGGGCGGAGAAAATGGTATATAGGATGACGGTAATGAACCAGGTTGGTATGAAGAGGAAGAAGAGGTGCAGCCGACCCGTTCGTTCGAGAAACAGCGCTACGGCAATAGCGATGAGCCAGCTTAATAGCGCGGGCCAATTTAGGAGGAGTTTTTTGCGAGCGGACCAGTATCGCGAGAGGCCAATTCTGGGGAAGAGCCAGTGCTCGACGAATACGATTGCGCCTACAGGCATCAGGAGCAGGCCATATATGCCAACGAAGCTGAGGAGTTTTGTAAAGACGAAGGGGAAGCAGGCGATTATAGTCGTGACGACACCAGTCATAAGGGTGACGAGCCATCTTGGCCAGCCGGGCGTGACGGCCTGAAACGCGAGACCCGCGCGATAGAGGGTAGGGTTGGAGGTGGTCCAGCCGGCGAGAATGACGGCGATTATACCGGCAGCACCGAGTGATTGCCATGCGACTCCGCCGGCGTCGATATCGGTGATGGTTTTGCCGAGGGCCAGAGCGGCGGCAGCACCCATAATACCGGCGCATACCCAGGCGAGGTAATGGCCGAGGAACATGCCGAAGGCCGAATACAGGCCGAAGGAAGCCTTTTTGGCGTATCTGAGCAGTGCCATATCGGCGAGGCCCATGTGCATGGCGAGATTGCAAATCCAGGCAAAAGCGGCGACATGCCAGAGACCGATAGGCGGGCCTCCGTCGGGCCTGACGCCGGTCCATATAGATTTGTTTGAGAGCTGCCAGAAATCGTTCCATGTCACGATTTGGCGGCCCAGTACCTTTTCAGCGAGGCCGGGGAGCATAGCGAGGGCGCCAGCTATGAACATCAGGAACAGCCATGGCGAGCAGATTTCGGCGAACTGGGCGAGTCGTTTGAAGCCGAGGATGGCCAGGGTGACAACGACGGCACCGACGAGAGCGGTGATGAGGACGAAGCGAAGGTCGTTGGGGTACCAGTTAGTTTGCTCCGGGATGCCGAAGGGAATGCGGACGGCAGAGGCGGATACGGTAATCATACAGCCGGCAAGTATGCAGAAGAGGACGGCGTTTAGGATGTTGTAAATGGTAGTGGTGACAGGGCCTGCTATTCGGCGCAGGTACCAGTAGAGCGTGAGGCGGGTTTGAGTGGCGATTGGAGCGCAGACGAAGGTCCAGGTTAGGACGGCCATAAGGTTTCCGAGCAGCAGGCCGAGGAAAATGTCCCTCGCGGTTGCGCCCCAGCTTACGAAGAGGGCACCTATAACGAACTCTGTTCCTGCGACGTGCTCACCTGCGAAGGTGGCGGCGAAATATCTGCCGGGCTGGAGTTTGTCATTACTGACCGGCTCGGCTTCGAATTCGTAGAGATTGTCGAGTGCCTGTATTGCTTTTAATTTTCGTGCTGCGGTCATATCGATTTTATCCGGAAAGAGTTATTTTCTGAGCGAGGTTACTTTTGCCTCGTAATCTTTGACTTCTTTTAACCACCGGT
>CAYLYB010000134.1:0-2312 GCA_964387605.1 uncultured Pirellulales bacterium
CAAATTACTAATAATCAATATGAACAGCCAAACAATTTATATGAGAGATAATATTAACATATCTTCAATTATAATTCAAAAGGTTCGAATAAAAAATGAAGATATGTTAATATTATCTCACATATAAATTGATTGGCTATTCATAATGAAAAATAGTAAATACTTTGCTGATGACCTCATAATGTCGCGGAATTATGACCGTAGGCACCTTGCGCTTCATCACCCTGATGCGGCTGTTCTGCGGGAGCGTGATGTTATGCTCTCTG
The DNA here is from genome assembly GCA_964387605.1 of uncultured Pirellulales bacterium. GTDB lineage: Bacteria > Planctomycetota > Phycisphaerae > Sedimentisphaerales > Anaerobacaceae > Fen-1362. Next base: position 267 of record CAYLYB010000134.1, read on the forward strand.
CTATGTGCCGCATAAAAGACGTCTGCGAAGTCGACAGAAGGGCACCTAATGTTCATATCCTGATTTTTTCTATAAAAGGTCATGCAAGGTTGTATTCTGAAAATTCATCCCCTCGCGGTGTTCCAATAGAACCGGGGCAGGTCGCGGTCCTTCCTGCTCACCACGCTCACCACTACAAAATGTCAGGAGACGTATGGGAAGCAATCTGGTTTTACCTTGCAGATACAAACACATGGAGCCAACTTCGGGAGCACAAACCGCACGTGCGTATCTCGGTTACTTTAAAAGAGCTAAAAGAGGCATTCGAAGGATTTCTCTCTGAATCTATACGAAATGAAACAAGGGCCGGATTTGCACGCAGACACTATGCCGAACTACTCCTTCTCAATCTCGAACGAGAACTGGGTATGGAAGAAACACAGCACAGCAAACAAATGCGGCAGCGACTTTACGGCCTCTGGGATACAGTCAGCTCAAATCTGAGTCATAAATGGACTGTCGCGGAACTTGCGGATAAAGTAGGTATTTCACCGCAGCACCTCTACAAGGTCAGCATGCGGCTCTGTGGCGTAAAGCCAATAGAAATGGTAACACGGTTACGAATGCACCAAGCCAAAGAATTGCTCATTAATACAGATAATCTGGTTAAATCTGTCGCATATCTTTTAGGCTACGCTGATCCGTTCAGCTTTTCAGCAGCCTTTAAACGATACACAGGATACAGTCCAAGGGAATTCCGGAGACGAAATACAGGACAGATTTCGCAAAAAGTGGAAAAAAGACAAAAGGAGTAGTATAGATGGAATGCAACAAGAAACTGTTGATGTTGTTGCTGGGCACTCTAACGCTGGTGAACAGTGCGTGTATTGCGGAGAACCGGCTAACATACATTGACCTCGTGGAACGATTGACGGATTTGGAGCGGCTTGCGATGCTACCCGCCCAGGGCGAGCGCTGCATGCAATGGTCCAGCTATGACAGGAAAAGCCGTTATGACGAAAAAACCGGAAAATATGTAAATTGGGAAGCCAACGGTGACGGATTTGGCGGCACCGGCTGGATTCGCAGAGAGCATCGTAAACTCGTGCTTGCCGAGATGGAAGGGCCGGGCTGCATATGGAGAATATGGTCCGCTAATCCGGGCAAAGGAAACGTCACAATCTATCTGGACGACCAGCCCGAACCCGTTGTCGACCTTCCTTTCACCGGTTACTTCGACTGCACTAACGAACCTTTCACACGCCCGGCACTTGTTCACACCGCTGCCAGCGGAAAAAACAACTACACTCCCATTCCTTTTCAGAAATCCTGCAGAATAGTCGCAGACAGAAACTATGGTGAGTTTCATCACTTTACTTACACTGTCTTTCCAAAAGGAACGGTTGTTCCAACTTTCAAGATGAACCTTTCTGAGCAAGACAAGGCCGCTCTGGATAAGGCAAATGAGCGATTGGCCGACTGCAGGCCGAAATTTACGACATATGAAGGCCAGCAAACCGATACCGTAACGGTCAATGCCGCACCGGGGCAGAAAACCCTTGTATTCAGCTCCTCCGGGCCCGGTGCTATTACTTCTTTGATTGTGTATGGTTCCCTGCCCGATGAAATAGAGCAGCAATACCGTCTGCTCAGAGAACTGGCTTTGGTAATCTCCTGGGATGGAGAGGAAAAGCCGAGTATCTGGTGCCCGCTGGGAGACTTTTTTGGAACGGCTCCGGGAGTAAACCCATACAAGTCGCTTCCGCTAGGCGTGATTGGCAGCAGGGGCTACTGTAACTGGTTTATGCCCTTCGATAAAGAGGTGCGTATTGAACTCGTTAACGACGGCCTATCGGACGCCACGGTGAACTTTGATATCACGCATGCCCCTTTGCAACGGCCGGTAAATCAATACGGCCGTTTTCATGTAAAGTGGCATCGCGACGTATTCCTGCCCGAAGAAAAGGAACGATGGATTGATTGGTCTATGCTCAAGACGACCGGCAGAGGCAGATTCTGCGGCGTCCAGCTTGAGGTTTGGAACCCTCGCGGGGGCTGGTGGGGCGA
>CAYLYB010000134.1:2412-6785 GCA_964387605.1 uncultured Pirellulales bacterium
GATTCTGCGGCGTCCAGCTTGAGGTTTGGAACCCTCGCGGGGGCTGGTGGGGCGAAGGCGACGAGAAATTTTTCGTCGACGGCGAGAAATTTCCTTCCACATACGGCACAGGTTCCGAGGACTACTTCGGATACGCATGGAGCAACCCGGAATTGTTCCAGAACTGTTATCACAACCAAACTATCAGCCAGGATAACAAAGGACATATCTCAGTGAACCGCTGGCACATTGTTGACAACGTTCCTTTCCAAACGTCCTTCGAAGCATGTATCGAGAAATATTTCTCAAACGACCGGCCCACACAATATGCCTGTGTTGCATACTGGTATCAGGCGGCAGGCCAGACAGACCCCTACGAGCCGGTTCCCGTGGACCAGAGGGTGGCATTTTACAAAGAACTTACTTACCCACTGGAGATGGCCGATATTAAGATTCTTGAGAAGCCCATTGGTGCAGTGGAAGCACAGGGGATGCGCGGATTTAAGACCGGCAGATGGCAAAATCACGAACAACTATGGTGGACAGGTGAACTGGGGTCCAAGCTAAAACTGGGCGTCACCGCCAAGCAGGACGGGGAATACAAAATCCTGACGCGCCTGACAAAGGCCCCCGATTACGGGATTGTACAGTTCTATATAGATGACGAAAAACTTGGTAAGCCGATAGACCTGTTTAATCCGGATACAGTAATAGCGACAGAAGAGCTGGATTTAGGCAGCGCGAAACTCAGTGCCGGTGAACACGTTGTAACAGTCGAGATAATCGGAACAAATCCTGAAGCAATCGCCAGCTATATGGTGGGGATTGACTATCTGAAGCTAAAACAGCTATGAGTAAATACGTGGAAGGACAACCTTGAATACGAAAGACATATGCATCATTGGGGCCGGAAACGGAGGTTCGGCCATAGCCGGCGATATGACTCTGGCGGGACATAATTGCCGTTTGTTTGAGTTTCCAGAATACGCACGGAACATCGAACCCGTAATAGAGCACGGCGGTATTAAAGTCACAGGTATTGCACGGACCGGGTTTGCAAAAATTAAGCTGGCCACTATGGAAATGGAACAAGCTGTCGATGGAGCCGAAGTAATCATGGTCACAACACAGGCACTCGCTCACGAACGCTTCGCTCGTGAGGCTGCGCCGTATCTCAGCAATGGGCAGGTGGTCATTCTGTGGCCGGGTAGCGGAGGCACGCTTGTAGTGCGAAAGGTCTGGGACGAGCTGGGGATGAAAAAAGACGTTGTTCTTGCCGAGGGTGTGACTTTCCCTTATTGCTGCAGATGCCTTGAAGGACCTGGAACGGTGAATATACATCGCGTGGATGGGCCGCGGATGCTTCTTGCCGGTCTGCCTGCGAGCGAAACGCCGCGAGCAATCGAGGCGCTGGCAGGAACTTACGCCGACGTTGTGCAACCGGGACGAAGCATTCTTGAGCCGGCACTTTATAATGTCAATATCATAGTCCATCCCGTCGGCGCCCTGCTTAATATGGGAAGAATCGAGCACAGCAAAGGTGAGTTCTACATGTATAAAGAAGGAATCACGCCCTCTGTGAAGAAGGTCATCAAAAAAATGGATCGCGAGAGGTCATCGCTATTCTGCAAGCTCGGTTACAAACCGTACACATACGACGAAGTTTTCAAAGACTGTTTCAATATGAGCGTAGAAGAGTTCGCAAAGACATCAAGCAAGGGACCGTTCAGTATGCAGGACCGATATGTCACAGAAGACATTCCTATGGGAGCCACATTGACTGTCTCTCTGGGGCGCAAGGCAGGCATACCGATGCCGACTTATGACGTGATGATTCATCTGGCTTCCATAGTCAATGACACTGATTATTACAAATCGGGACGAAATCTCAGGAACTTAGGACTGGAAGATTTGTCACTCGATGAAATAGAGAGCTATCTGCAGACTGGATAAAGTAAAGAAGCCCCGGGCAGTGAGACTTAAAATATGATAAGACATCCACTTGAATACGTTGAAAACATAAACCAGCGGGATATCGAGAAAATAATTGACTCGGCACTGTCTATACTGAGCACAAAGGGAATGCTGGTCAATTCGAGAGCGGCCTGTAAAGCGTTAGCGGAAGCGGGAGCACGCGTGGATTTTCAAAATGAGCACGTTATCTTCTCTGAGGAGTTCATCCGGCATCAGATTTCTATGGCTCCACCCTCTTTCACTTTGTATGCCCGCAATGCCGCACGGAATATAACCATCGGCAACAGAAGCTTAGCCGTTATTCCCGGATATGGAAGCGCCTTTATTGCAGACGAGCAGGGTCAGCGGCGCAGCGCCACGATGCAGGATTTCGACAATTTCTCCAAACTGGCCTACGACAGTGATATTATCGATATTACCGGAGGTGTCCTTGTTGAGCCTGGCGATGTTGCCATGAATCTCAGACCGTTGGAAATGACACAATCTCTGATTCGAAATTCCGACAAGCCGTTCCTTGGTTCTGTAACAGGAGGCCATGGTGCTAGAGAGTCAATCGAGATGGCCAGAATCGTGATGGGGGATATAAGTCAGAAGCCGTGCGTAGTCGGGCTGGTCAACATAAATAGCCCATTGCGCCTCAGCGCACCTATGGCCGATGCGCTTGTCGAATATGTAAAGGCAGGTCAGCCGGTTCTGCTCACCCCTGGCATTTTGCTCGGGATGACCGCACCGGTGACTGTTGTGGGTGCGTTAATGCAAGCGTTCGCGGAACTGTTGGGCAGCGTCGCTGTTACGCAGGCGCTTAAGCCCTCTGCACCGGTCATAATAGGCCTTGGCGGCGTCGGCAGCGACCTGCGAAACGGAACAACCGGTTTCGGACGCCCTGAGCATGCGATGGCTACACAACTCGGCGCCAGTATCGCACGGCGCCTTAATCTGCCGTTTCGGTGCACGGCGGCGGTAACAGGTTCTCGAATACCGGACTGCAGAAGCGGATACGAGCGAATGCTTACCGCACTGACCGCACAAAACGCCGGTGCGCATTTCTGCCTGCAGGCCGCGGGAATTCTCGATTCAATCAACACTATGAGCTACGAGCAATATATAATTGACATTGAAATATGGTCGTATATAAAGCGTTTTGCAGAACCCGTATCGGTTAACGAGGACACCCTGGCGGCAGACGTCGTAGACCTGTCTAATGAGCAGTATATCTGGCACGAACATACATTAAAGCATATGCGAAACGAGATACATATACCATCACTTGTGGATTCTGATACTTATGACGCCTGGTGGGCTTCCGACACAAAGGATATAATATCGAAGGCGTCACAGCACGCGGCAGAATTATTAGCGAAAGCGAAGGCACCTCCGCTGGACCGGAGCGTTGAAAGCGAACTCGACAAATACGTATCTCATAGAAGACAGGCGCTGCAGAGCGCTCACTGAAGCGTTCGCGAAGATTTACCATACTATGGGCGTCTGCATTCTTAGGAATTTATAGAAAGTGTTTGCTGGAAAGTTTTCATGAACTGTAACGAAAATCTGGCAGAACGGATAAATCCTGAGCGGCTATCACGGCGAGTATGGGATTTAGCTCAGATTCCCAGTCCGACCGGCCAAGAGAGAGAGGCGTCGCTTGTATTCAGGCAGATGCTCTCGCAGGCAGGTGCAGAAACGGAACTCGACGAGACAATCCCCGAAAGTCCCAGCGTAATAGGACGGCTACGAGGGCGCAATCCCGGCCGAACGATTCAGCTCGCCGGACACCTCGACCACATCGACACACCTCATCCGGCACCTAAGCGGGACAAAACAACCATCAGCGGCAGAGGCGCCGCAGATATGAAGAACGGATTGGGCGGTATCCTGGAAGTGATTGACGTTTTGAACGAATCAGGGTGTGATTTTGCGGGAGAAATCCTTATCACAGCTTACGGGCTTCACGAGGCCCCTAAAGGCAATTCAGCATCTCTGCTGGAATTGACCAGCCGCGGGGTAAAAGGCGACGCTGCGATAGTCTGCGAAGGGCCGCACGATGCAGCAGTGGTTGCCGCCAATGGTATGGCAATTTGGGACGTCACGATTACGCACAAGGAACCGGCGAGTCATGAGCTTTGCAGCAAGGCAAACAAAACAGAGCTGCTCAAGGCCGCAACAGAAGTTGCAAACGCTATTATGGAAAGTGACGGCAAGGTAAAACTCGAGTCGGAACAGCATGCTTTGCTCTCCCCGGAATCCTTCTTCATCGGACAGTTTCACTATGGTGACCTCTATAACCGGCTTTGCAATAAATGCTTTCTACAGGGAACACGAAGATGGCATCCGGACAAGCAATCGGAGCTTGTCCGAGATGACTTTGAACAAATGCTCAGGTCTGTCTGTCTCGGCGAAAATATCACAATCAAGAGCAGTTG
>CAYLYB010000135.1:0-6523 GCA_964387605.1 uncultured Pirellulales bacterium
TAATATGGGTGTGAATTACACACCTTCCACGAATACTGTGAATTGGGACCCAACAGCAGCAGTTACAACAAGCAGTGGTGGTACTCGATCTCCTGCTAATAGATTAGCTCACGAATTAGAGCATGCTAGAAATGATGCTGAAGGAGATATTGATTGGAGTCCTGATTCTCAATACGGTCTAACTGAAGAGCGTAATGTGATCACAGGCCCAGAAACAAACATAGCGAATGAATTGGGTGAGGACACAAGATGCGACCATGGAGGTACTAGTTATAGAGTAAATGGGCCAACGGATCGGTAATTTGCTGTAGAAAAGCCAACAAAATAAGAAAGGAACTAGTAAAATGTTTAGCAGGCTTGGTGAAAAATTTTATTGTAATAACGATTGTGCAACAATACTCAGAAAGCTTAAGCGTTATATCGTTCTTTTCCTGACCGCATTATCACTTACCATTGCATTAGGAGGATCTGCTTTGTTGGCAACCGAACCCAATGACAACACTACCCAGAGAGCTATTGAGTGTTTACTGGAGCAATCGGGTGAGAGAAAAATAACACGAATTGAGCTTTACTACATGGGATTAAATGTATTAACTGACATTGCAATTACCGAAAATTCGCTACGAGATAATTACTGGGAATTCAAGGTCATTATCCGAAACACAAATCTTTCTGATGTAAAGAAATCGCTGCGAGAATTTAAATTCGAAAAGACCGAGTTGCAATCATTCGATTTGCGCTGGGGATGCGTGTTTTACGCCGAGAACGAAGAAATATTACGTCTCTTTTTTACAAATACTCCTGTGGTAGTCATAAATGGGATAGGACACAAAGCAACTCCAGCATTAATAAGGTCGTTAATGCAATTTCTGCCTGTCGAAGCATACAAAGAAATGAATGAGTTTATTGAGAAGCATTGGGAGCCAGCTTGGCAAATTTCCTCCAAGCAACAAACCTCAATTGAGGATAAAAAAAATTAAAAAGTATAGTAATACTGTACTAGCTCAGGACTTTTCTAAGCGTTTTCAAACGCAGTTTTTCAGTGAGTTTGTATTTATCCAATATTCTTGCGATGAATTGATATCGCAGCGAAAAAATGTGAGCAAACAAATTAATTAAACTTAAAGTATTTGGAGGTTTTCAAATGAGACGCGGATTAATGATATGGGCTGTGGTGGTGATGGCAGTGGGAACGGTTATTGTTATATCTTCGCCGTTGATGGGTGTTTGCGAAATCGGTATCAAGGCCAGCCAGCTTGATTCTACGCCCAAAGAATGTGTTGATGATGTAACAATAGAGATTGATACGGCAGACGGTGTGAGATTAAAAGATGGCGGTATATCACCGGCCAAAATAGGGACTATTTTGGGCGCATGGGAAGATAAGGATAGCCGGGATTATGACCTTGATAAAAACATAAACTATCAAGCAACTTCTGATGGATTTGTACTTTTTTACAATTCAGGTGGTAGTGGCAATTTATTCTTTTTCACTGGTAGTGTTCTGAGCGATGTTCAAGCTGTTACGTTCGATCAGCTATTATTAAGCAGAAACCCTACAATCATTAGATATCAATAATCTATGAAAAATCAGTGTCCATCCATGTCTAAAAATTCTGTGTAGCTCGTCCTGCCTGTCCCTGTCCCGACGAGTCGGGATAGGCAGGGGAGCAGCGTCGAAGGAATCCGTGTCTAAAATTTATCCGCCGTAGGAGGAATGCTCTGTGTCGTGTTGAGCGATAGCGAAATCCGCCCGTGGCGGATGTCCTTTGTGGCAAAAAAAGTCCGTGTAATCTGTATAATTCGCGATTACAATAAGGCGAGTCGGCGGGGTAAAACCCGCCCAACAGAACTTGTCGTCAGCAAAAAAGGCGTATTGAAATTTTGGAACCGAGCTTAAATGAAATTTGACCTCGAATATGCAAGAGAGGTTATTGAAAGCGAAGGCGAGGCGATAAAGGGGCTGTCGCACGTCATAGATGGCGGCTTCGCCCAGGCGGCGGAGATGATTTATAACTGTGCCGGCTCCTGTATCGTAAGCGGCATCGGCAAGGCGGGGCTCATCGCCCAAAAAATCAGCGCGACAATGGCATCGACCGGGACGCCGAGCCATTTTCTTCATCCCGCCGAGGCGGTGCACGGCGATTTGGGCCGGCTGAGAAAAGAAGATATCGTTATAGTGCTCAGCTATGGCGGCGAAACCGACGAAATTGTGCGTTTGATAAATATAGTGAAGCAGTTGCAGATTCGGCTGATTGCCATTACCGCAGAGAAGGATTCGACCCTCGGCAAGTATGCTGACGTTGTGCTGAGTATGGGCAAACTCAACGAGGCCTGCCCGCTGGGTGTCGCGCCGAGCGTTTCGACGAGCTGCATGCTGGCTTTGGGCGATGCCCTTGCGCTGACGGTTATGAAGGCACGGGATTTCGGTGTTGAGGATTACGTGCGGTTTCACCCGGGCGGCTCATTGGGGGCAAAACTGATGACGGTCGAACAATCGATGATGTTTAAGCCGGGGGAGAAGCTGCCGATTGCCGTCGCTTCGGATACTATAGGTAGTATTCTTAAAAAAACCAGAGATATTAAACGGCATGGAGCGGTGATGGTCGTCGATGATAAGGGCAAGCTGAAAGGAATAATCACCGATGGCGATATACGCAGGCTGATGACGACCGATGGCGCCAATGGATTCGAGAAAAAGGCCGGTGATGTAATGACTAAAAAATGCAAGAGGATACGCCTCGATGCGCTGGCGGCGGAGGCGACGGCGATTTTTCACAAATACAGGATTGACGAGCTGCCCGTTGTGGATGCGCAGGACCGGCCGGTCGGCTTAATCGATGTGCAGGATATAGTGACGATAAAGGTTGTGGGGTAAGTGGCTGGACGGGACAAACAAACGAATCTCGATGTGATAAAGATGCTGGTGCTCGACGTTGACGGGGTGCTCACCGACGGGACTATCGTGGTCGATTCACAGGGCGGGGAGAGCAAATTTTTCAATGCCCGGGACTGCCACGGAATACGAATGTGGAGGCGGGCCGGGCTGGAGGTGGCTTTTTTAAGCGGGCGTAAATCCGGGCCGACGAAACAGCAGGCCGAAAAGCTTTCGGCTGATTATTGCCTCGAAGATTGCCACGATAAACTGGCCAGCCTGCGGGAGCTTTCAAAACTGAGCGGTATATCACTCGGGCAGATTGCGTATGTCGGCGATGATTTGCCGGATTTGCCCGTGATTCGCAACGTCGGTTTCGGCGTGGCTGTTGCCAATGCGGTCGATGAGGTCAGGCGGGCGGCTGATTATATTACTACCAATAAGGGCGGCGAAGGGGCTGTTCGTGAGATTATCGAGCATATTCTAAAACAGACCGGCGCCTGGGACGAGCTAATGAAGAGGTATTTGGCGGATTCGCCGCAAAATCAGGGGAATAATGGGTAATCGTTTGGCACAATAACCGCACGATAAATTATGCTTACACATTCGAGAAGATTTACAGTCTGGCTTGTTTCGTTTTTTGCGGTAATGGTGGTTTATTTTTTCTACAACCGCATGAGCAGGACTCCGCCGATATCGACAAACGACCTGAGACAACTGGGCGAGGGCATTACGGACGTGTGCGATTCCAACGGCGGGGTTGGAATGGTCGGTGGCGTCGGCGTCGGTGTAGTGAAAAACGCCCGTTATACGAAGCTCAATAAGCAAAAGCAGCTCGAAAGCGAATTCGGCTTCGAAGAATTGTTACACAAGGACGGCAATGACTGGGAAATAAAGAAGCCGTATGTGAAGATATACCGGCGGGGTTTCGAATGCGTAATGACGGGAGATAGGGCGCAGGTGACCGTGGATGGGGCGGGCAGGGAGGTTACGCCCAGCGAAGGGACGCTGAGCGGTAACGTGATAATTAGAGTAATACCAAAGCGCGCGGAGGGCATTGGCGAGGCGGTGATTTATCTCGATGACGTGAAATTTGTGGGTGAAAAATCGATGTTTTACACGCCGGGGATTGTGGAGGTGGTCTCGGATGAGGTGCAACTGGAGGGCAAGGGCCTGGAGCTTGTTTATGACGGCGACGCGGAACGGCTCGAGCTTCTAAAGATACAAAAGTTAAAGAGCATAAATATAAAACAGTGGTCGAAAGGGACGTTGTTCGGGCCGGAATCACAGGGACGGGTAGCGGCCGAAGGCAAAACAGGGAAAATAAAGGAGGAAGAACGGGGACAGCAATACCGGTGCGTGCTCGATAAAAACGTCGTGATTGAGACCGAAAAGGAACGATTGGTCGCGCAGGTTCTTGTTGTTGACGGGATTTTCGTCGGAAGCGAAAAGGATGATAGTCACGGGCAGGGGCCGGTGGGCGATGAACCGGGTAAGGGAGCGGCCGGTGCCGTTGGCGGACGTGAGAGTATTGCGGCTTCAGGCGAGGAAGCGAGCGATATTGCGATTAGCTGCGATGGTGGTATCGTTATAAGGCCGGCGGAAGCAGAGATTGACGACAAACGGGCCGAAACTGCGGCGATGGATGTCAACCGGCCGTCAATGGCTAAGGCGGATGGTAAGACAACGTTTTACGGGAGAAGGATTGATTATAACGCCTCGACGGGCGGGGCGGTTGCAGTTGGGCCGGCTGAGATTACTTTCGATGTCAAACCGGCAGCCGAAGATGAAAATGAGCCGGCTAAAGTTACGGTAACGGCACAGAAACAGACGCGATTCGAGCCGGCTTCGAACCGGGTTTTATTCGAGGGCGACTGCCGGTGCACGGTGTCGCAGGCGGAGGGCGATGCGGTGCGCGATTATATTGTGCTTGCGGATTCACTCGAAGTCGATTTGAGCCAGACAGGCGGCGGCGAATCGCCTGCGGTAAATGTAAGACGATTGACAGCCAGTGGCGGGCAGGTTCGCCTGGCCAGCACGAAGAAAATGGGAGAGCAATTGCTGGGGGGCGTCGAGATGAAGTGTTCGAAAATGGATTACGAGGTCGAGAGCGGCGACTTTTTTGCGGAAGGGCCGGGCCTTATAAAGGTGGACAATTCACGGACGGACGAGCCGCAGAAGGGACTGGGCAGGTTCAGCTTGCGGCGGAACTGTTACGCGTTTTTGCGCAATTTCGACTCGCTTAAGTTCGACGGCCGAAACGATATACTTGTTGCCGATTCGAAAGCCGGGTCGCTATTGATGGATTACTTCCCTGTCGCTGCCGAGGGCAAGGGCGACGAGATAGCGGTTACGGCCTCGCATATCGAGGCCCAGATTCTGGAGACGGCCGAGGGACGGACGGAGCTTGGCGGCCTTGTGGCTAAGGGAGCGGTCAGTTACGAGGACAAGGACGTTCAATTCGCTGGCAGCGAGTTCGTATATGACGCAGAAAATTCCGTTATCAACGTTAAGGGAAGCGCATTTCAGCCGTGCATTTTTAACGGCTCGATTGTCGATGCTCTTAGATACGACCTGAAGACCGGCAAGGGCGATACACGCATAAAAGGACCGGGTGCATTGAAATAATTCTCGATACTGGATACTGGATTCTCGATACTCGCCTGCCCTCGATTGTCTTTTTCGGGGGATGCTGGATTCTCGATTCCGCCGGCCTGTACGGCGTAGTCCCGATGCTGATTATCGGGGCGAAGACGGAAGTTGGAGAGGATAATTATGGCCAAAGCTGTTCAGCAAATTGAGTACAACTCCAGACTGGCTAACTACCCTAAACCGGCAATAGTAATAACAGCCGTCACCTACCTGCTGCTGGGTTACCTTGAGTTTTTGCCGGGGACGTTTATTCCGCCATTGTTATACTTTTTTTCATTGTCTTTATTGGCCCTGTATATTATGCCCCGCGTGCTTGGTTTGCCGAACGGCCGTAAGCCGTTGCGTGATTATTTTCGAGACATTCGATTGCTGCCTGTAAAACCTTTAGGTCGCAATATCCTGCTCGGCCTGCTGATGGCGGCACTAACGTTGTCGAGTATCCTGTTGGCATCGCTGCTTACAAGGCACTTCGTTCTCGACTGGGGCACTATTGGCGCATTGCGATGGCTAAAATGTCTCTCTCGCGGTATCTGGGAAGAGGTTTTCTTTCGCGGGATTATCCTGGTGCTTTTCATGAGATTATATTCGAAGCGCAGGGCCGTGCTGCTTTCGTGCTTTCTGTTTGCGATGGCGCACATTCGCTCAATGGTCTTAAATGCCGAACAGATAGTAGATTTAGTCAGCATTTTCTTCATGGGATTGCTCTTTGCCTATATAACACTCAAAACCGGCTCTCTTCTTCCGGCCGTTATATTTCACTATGTACACGATATTTTTGTGCTGTTTGTGCAAAATACGCCCGGGGCGGATAAAATTCTCTCCGCGGTGCTTCTGTATTCGTTTTTCTGGAGCGCTTTGGTTATCGCGGCCTTGCTGGCAAAATATATCGTTGAACGCCGGCCCGGGATGCCGTTGGATATATTAGCATCCCAGGCATAAGACTTACGGATTTGTCCGGTTTAGACGCTGTTTCTGCAAAAATTTCCCCATCTTTTT
>CAYLYB010000136.1:0-6472 GCA_964387605.1 uncultured Pirellulales bacterium
CACATTATAGCCGTCAAGGTCGCCTTCGCCGTTGTCGTTCCAGTCGAGCGATATCACGCCGATACCCCCTGTGGCAGTTAATCCCGTCGGGGCCGCAGGCGGTGTCGCATCGCTTGGAGTGGCCGAATCCTCACTGGAATATCCTGATTCGTTCGTAGACGTATCCACCGCTGTTACGACATAGTAGTAAGTTGTTCCGTTTGTAACACTGTTATCGTTATAATTCGAGCTGCCAACGAGTGCTCCGTTTATCTTGGCATAACCGCTTCCCGAAGTTGTCGAGCGATACACATTATAGCCGTCAATGTCGCCTTCGCCGTTATCGTTCCAGTCCAGCGATACGGTCCCGTCACCTGCTGTTGCCGAAAGCCCCGTCGGCGCCGCGGGAGGCACAACATCTACAGTCGTGCCGGTTACTTCAATATTATCGATAGCCATATCACCCTGAGAACCGCCTGCCGCCACCGCCCGGAAACGAATCTTTATAGTTCCCGCATAAGCGCTCAAATCAACCGTTGCCAGTATATATGGGGCTGTACTGGAAGTCTGCTGCTGGCCGCTTAAGCTCCAGACCCCGGTATGCCAGCTTCCGTCATATACATCTACATTAAGGGTCCCGATGCTCAAGCCGTACATATGATAATAGAATGCCAATTCGCGGTTATAGCCGCCGATATCAGGACCTTCGAGATAAGCCGTATCACCTGCATTAGAAGCCCCGCCTGACGTAGCGGATGTTTCGAGATACACATACCAGGTACTGCCGTCGGCTCCGCTGGAAGGACCCGTGTTACCCGAAGGAGTCCCGCCCGAATCGCGTGTCCAGTCGTGGCTGTCTTCGCCGGAAACGTTTACCCATTCGCCGAAATCGCTCTCGAAATCGGCGCTGGTGAAGACAACGGGTAAAATGTCGCTGGGCGTTGCCCACGCCTCACCGGAGAGTCCGGATTCATTGTTGGATGAATCCGCAGCCGTTACTGCGTAATAATACGTTGTGCCGTTGACCACGGTGTCATCCACATAATCCGAACTGCCCACAAGACCGCTTATATCGACGAAACTGCTGCCTGAGGTTGTGGAGCGATATACAAAATAGCCGATAAGGTCGCCCTCACTGTTATCGTTCCAGTCGAGCGATACCGAACCATTGCCCGCTGTTGCAGCAAGACCCGTCGGCGCAGCCGGCGGTATATTATCATAAGGTATAGCTGAAGCCTGACTCGAGTAATCCGATTCATTCGTAGAGGTATCTACCGCTGTAACGACATAATAATAAGTTATGCCGTTTGTAACGGTATTGTCCGTATAATTCGAATTACTCAAAAGCGAGCTGTTTATTTTACTGTAACCACTGCCGGAAGTTGTCGAACGATAAACGTTGTATCCATCGAGGTCGCCTTCGCCGTTGTTGTTCCAGTCGAGTGAAACAGTCCCATTGCCGGGCGTTGCAGAAAGCCCCGTAGGTGCGGAAGGAGGTACTAAGTCGGCGCCTGAAGACAGTAACGATAAAGTAGTAACGGAGCTTGCCGGTATACTCAACGAACCACCGCTATAGCTGCCTATATAAGCACAGTTTTGAGACGATGTCGTTCTATATATACCGCCGCTTTGAATCCCGAAGCCGGTAAATGAAAGGTCGAGACTGACAGCGGTGCTTGAAGATGTGTTAATAATTATAACACTTAGATAATCATCATCGGGACTAATAAAAGCGCTTATTCTGAGGTTCGAAGAACTGGTCGTTGCATAGACTCGCTGCCAGCCCGAATGAATAAACGCCGAAAAGTGTTTAAAGCCATAATAATCGTTGTTAATAGTATAAGTAGAAGCGCCATAAGAAGGCAGGGTTATAAGGCCTCCTGTATTCCAGAACAAATCCCAATACAGATATCCCGAAACCTCTTCGACAGTCAGGGCATTATGCAGTAGAAGCGCCATATTCCTTGCATCGGGCCAGTAATTTGTCGCTTTTTCGTATTCGGTCTGGAACAGGGGCTTGCTGCCCCACGATGAATTGAAGCTGGACATCGCACTTATATAATTATCAGGGTTGTCGCCGGCGTCGATATTGTAGAGATGGTGAGCGTAACCATAAACATGGGAGTGATTTATTATGGCCGACAAATAATTATTCAAGCTGTAACCGTTTGCGCCGTAAAAGCCGCTTAATTCAGGTGCAAGCATTTTCGGCATCGACGAACCCCACCGGCTGTTGAATTCACTCCAAACCGCCTCGAAGGCCTGGTTATAACCTGCGTTGGTCGTATTCTGTGTAGGGTCGAACAGGCAACGGTCATTACCGTTCCAGTCGGGCTCATTTTGAATACTCACATAATCAATATCTACTCCGTAAGTAGCCCAGGAGGTTATACTGTCGGCCCACCAGTCCGCGAATTCATCGTATACATAACTATACGGACCACCGGCGAGAGTCCCTTCGTTAAGCAGGCCAGTGCTTTTTAAGTTGGTCGGCGGCGACCATGATGAAACCATTATTTTTAAATTCGGGTTACGCTGCAATGCCTCGCCGACGATAGTTCCCGTATTGGACATGTAAGAAGAATCGTATTGATAGGTGTTTCGTACCCTGTATATATCGATGCCCAAATCATCGAAGAGTAGATCGTAAATTGTTTCCCTCTGGCTGTTGCTTGTAAGCCAGCTTTCATACCAGGCGCCTGCACCACCAAAACCCTCAATCTCCTGATAGCGGGTACCTATATTAACCTGGCCCGTTGCGCCGAAGCTGTAAGAACTCGCAGAAACAAAAACTGCGATAAAAAATACGATAAAACTAATTTTGCCCGTTTTCATCTCTTCTTCCTTATTATTGAAACGGCATCCTGTTCACAATTTAGAGTCTCACCTCTGTAATTAATGATTATAAGGCCTACATTATTTTTACTTTTTAAAACGATTACAGGTTCACAACTAACAACTAATAAGCGTTTTTCGCTCTAAAACACGCTTTCGCCGTTACATAAGCCGCTTACCAGTTTTGTATACAGCCGGGGTCGTTAGGCCGATTGCACACCTGCCACTGTTCGGCAAAATCGCTGTAATCCAGGAAATCAACGATGCCGTCGGTCGGTTCAAAATCAGCACCATCGCAATCATTATTCGAGGCACAGTCCGTATCGAGCCAGTAGTAAGCTATAGTCTCGAAGTCGTGGTAGTCCACGTCGCAGTCGCCGTCGAGGTCCGAAGGTAATCCATAACCCGCCGCCTGAACCTCGGCACAGGTCTGATAGCCGGCGCTCGCGAATTCGACCCAGTTGATATTCCAGTTGCTCGAATCCATCGAAATCCTCATTACCTGCTGGCCCTCGCTCAGGATAACGTCATTTGCGTAAATGCTCGTAAAGGTCTGCCAAGCGCCGGTTGCCGAGAAGCTCAATGTGCCGGTTACGTCGTCGCCATCGAATTCTATATGCAGGTTTCCGCCGTCGGTTTGCGATGCCACGCGTAACTCTATATTATATGTTCCCGCCGTGGCGACATAGACTGTGTATTCGAGCCATTCACCGCCTGCTATCCAGCCGACGTTATAACCGCCCTCACCGCACGTCTCGATATCAACATCCTCCGAACGGTATTGATTGCCGCTGTTGTCGCTTGTAGTGTCGTGATATGCCACACCTTCACCGCCGGAATCGTAGTTTTCTGCCTCAATCCGCCCCGGTATTGCATGGGCCGAAGGTCCCGGATACGGGGCCTGGCTGCTTTGGACAGGTGTAGCCGAATCCTGGTTCGAGTAACCGGATTCATTTGAGGATGTATCCACCGCTGTAACTACATAATAATATGTTATACCATTCGTAACGGTGTTGTCGGTGTAATCCGAATTAGTAACAAGCGAAATGTTAATTTTGGCGTAGCCGCTGCCTGATGTTGTCGAGCGATATACGTTGTAGCCGGCCAGGTCGCTTTCAGAATTGTTGTTCCAGTCCAGCGAGACCGTCCCGTCGCCCGCCGTTGCAGCCAGGCCGGTCGGCGCCGCAGGAGGCGTCGTATCAATACCGGGCATGGCGGAATCTTCGTTCGAATTGCCTGATTGATTAAAGGAGGTATCTACCGCTCTAACGACGTAATAATAGGTCGTGCCGCTGACGACGTCTTCATCTGTATAGTCGGAATTTTTCGAACGCACTAAGTTAATCTTGCTGTATCCAGTGCCCGAAGTCGTCGAGCGATATATATCATAACCGTAAAAATCGCTCTCACCGTTATTATTCCAGTCGAGCGAAACCGTTCCTGCACCCGGCGTCGCCACAAGGCCCGTCGGCGCTACGGGTGGGGTCAAATCTCCGCCGCTGGGCTGGTTATCGCTTCTCTTCGAATACAGCATATCCTTTGTGAATCCGCCCATTTCATCTTCACCAACACGAAGCGTCCAGTCCGTATTGAACATCGGCGGGCCCCAGTCGTAACTGGCGACCCAGGCGGTTCCGCTGATTTGATTTTCCTCGCGGAAGTCCATTAACGGCTGGCCATAATTGGTAATCGTGCCCGCCAGCCCACCCCCTGAACTCATGCTAAAACCCCATTCGCTCATAAAAACCGGATACACCGTCAGGCAGTCCGTGATATGGTCTTTATACCACTGCGGGTCACCCCAGTAGCCGGTCCAGTGCCCGGGATATATATGAGATACAATGGCAATATTATCGCCGGTAACAGGGTAGCTGGCCGCGGGGCCGATGATTTGAGAATAGCTCGCACCGGCCACAAGGATGAGATTATTCGGTGCATAAGTCCGGACAATATCAATCCAGGGCTGCATATCAGTCCGCACGCTGAGCCAGTCGTCCGTATCATCGCCGACGTCATTTATGGGTTCGTTGAAAAGTTCATAAATAACGTGCGATTCGCCGGCAAACCTCGGTGCCATATAAGTCCAGAATTCCGCAGTTGTTGAAACATGGCTGAAGGTATCATCGACATAGTGCCAGTCAATGATTGCGTAAAGGTCCTTACTCAGGCAGTAATCTACAACAGGCCTCAGAAGCGTGTTATAGAAGTTATCGCTGCCGGGCTGAAACGTCCGCGGGCTGGTGAAACCCGGCTCATCTGCCGGATAAACAGCAATCCTAATGGCCCTCGTATACCAGCCGGGAGAGCTGCCCTGGGGGTCGCTTTTATTGGTTAAGCGGTCTATCATTTGAGTAGCCCCGCCATACCACTCCTGCGTGGCGCCCAAATCAACCATATCGACGCCTCTTAGTATGACAACATTGCCGGCGGGGTCTTTGATGTCGTTGCCGTCGGTATGCAGCCAGGGTGTTGCCGCATAAAGCGGCGTAATTGACCAAAGGAATGCCAAAAGAAGACTGATTTTAATGCCGGTGTGAAATTTTGCTGTGGTGCTGCTGTAAGGTTTCGCCTCTCTCTTCATTCCCATTGCCCTAACCCCCTGAAATCAAACGCTTTCTCGAATACCCCAAAGCCCCAAATAACCCTTTCCAAAGATACACAAATACCCTCAGCATAATCAGGTGTGTCACAATAACAACAGGCGCACTATTACCCCCAACCTATTGTCTCTGCTAAACATACATATTAACAAAAATAAAGGGAGTTTTCAAGAACTAATTTCGCAATGACCATGAACCGAACCGGCCGGCTTTTGAAACTCCACCTGTTTCAATAATTCAAAAAGCTTGTGCCTTTGAAAAACTGTAAATCCAGTTCAACCCATATATATCCCTCAGGCCCACAAAACCCCTTTTTTTGCCCAAAAATCGCTCTCCTTAACAAATTAAAGTTCAAAAAATGAAGCCAATCCAATTTTCTCGCTTAGGAAACCAGCTTATTGGGCTTGACGAACACTTTTAAATCATATATAATTGTCTATTGTACTTTACACAAAACACTGTCGGTCGTAAGAGTCCCGATATAAAAAAACTCACTTAAATCAAAATAATGCTTGATTTTTCGGGACGAAACCTGTAATATGACCAATGATAATATAGCTTAGCTGTGTAGCTAAGCATTTAATCCTTTTTTATGTATCTATAGGGTGAGAAGGAGGAACATTATGTCGAAAAAGTTATCGTTATTAATGTGTGCAGTTCTATTGTTCTTTATGGCCAGTAATGCATTAGGCGCCGGATGGTGGGTCTATAGACTTGACTGGACCGGTGCGACGGATGACTGGTGGGATGCTAATAACTGGGGAAACGGCCAGTCGACAGCTTTCGTTGATGACCCTCCTTATGCCTGGGGGAATGAGCCGAACACGCCGGATGCGAATATCTGGACGACCTTCGGCGAACAAGCTACTGATCTAAACGTCTCGGGTGCAACGGGTGACATCGCAACGGCAAGATTCTCGGTGATGCCCTGGAACGGCGGCACTGGGACCGTTAGATTCGACGAAACCGCCGCAGTGATTAACACCACAAGATCTCTCGACATCGCCCACAAAAATCCGGATACCGATGGTGGGCAGCCGGATGACTTCGAAGGCACT
>CAYLYB010000137.1:0-6401 GCA_964387605.1 uncultured Pirellulales bacterium
ATTGACAATAGAATGGCCTGTGCATCAATACTCGTGCGCAGGCCATTTTTATTCTTGAGTTTTCTTGAAAGCCAACGGTCGGATTCGGACCGACAACCCCCGGTTTACAAAACCGGAGCTCTACCATTGAGCTACGTTGGCATAAAATCAGCGTTCAGCGGATATCGGACAGCGTATAAGCCAAACGCTATATCTTACAAGATTGTATTGAAGACGGCGGATTAATGCAAGGGTCTGTGCGGTGTTTGAGATTATTTGGCAGCGGCCGGGGCTGTTTTTTGTTTTGGCGGTCTGGGCGGCGGGGCGGTCGGGCCACGATAAACAATGACGCCCGTTGGGCATTTTGTCATAGCGGCTTCGGTTTTTTCGGATAGCTGATATTTGGCATAATCGAGGCGGGCCAGATTCTCCTCGACTTCGAATAAATCTGATTGTTTCGCACAAATGCCGCATCCGATACAGCCGACCGCACACACGAACCGGCTGACTTTGCCTTTCTCTTTGCTTTTACAGGCGACGGCCATCATATTCTCGGAGCCGAACGGGATCATTTCAATCAGGTCTCTTGGGCAGGCGCGGGCGCAGGCGCCGCAGCCGGTGCATTTGTTATAATCGACGACGGCGAGGCCATTGGCGATGTGCAGTGCGTCGAACCTGCAGGCGCGGACGCAATCGCCGAAGCCGAGACAGCCGAATTTGCAGGCCTGGACATTGGCAAGGGCATTGGCGGAGATGCAGGTTTGAATGCCCTGATAGGTGGCGTAGAAGTGTTTGTCTTCGGTTGCGGCGCGGCAGTGGACGATTGGTCTTTTTGCGGGGCCTGATTCGCTGACCTGAAGGTTCAGGACGCTTGCTATTGCCTCGGCTACTTTTGGTCCGCCGGGCGAGCATCGGCCTATGAGGTCGGGATTTTCGATTACGGCCTTTGCATACTGCGAGCAGCCGGGGAAGCCGCATGCGCCGCAGTCGAGGTGCGGAAGGATCTGGTGAACCTGGTCGATTTTAGGGTCGGTCCGGACTTTGAGCTTTATGCTCGCTATGAGCAGGGCCAGCGCAAAGCCGAATCCCATTACCAGCATTAAGACGCCTGCGGGCCAGGCGGATTGCCATAATTCGAGAAGGTTCATAATCTAAGCAAACTCCATTATTTAATCATCCCGGCAAAACCCATAAACGCCAGCGTCAGTATGCCGGCCGTGATAAGGGTAATTGGTGCGCCTTCGAATGGTTTGGGCACATCAGCCAGTATAAGCTCTTCACGAATCCCGGCCATTATACATATTGCGAGCGTGAATCCGATACCTGCGCCGAAGCTGAGGACTACGGCTTCGAGAAGATTATCGATGCCCCAGAGGTTAATGAACAGGCACAGGCCGAGTATCGCGCAGTTGGTAGTAATCAGCGGCAGGAATATGCCGAAGGCGTCATACAGGGCGGGGAAGAATTTTTTCAGATACATTTCGACGAGCTGGACGGCTCCGGCGATGACGAGGATGAAGCTGACGTAGCGGGTGATTTCAAGGCCGTATTCAATCAGAATCAGATGGTCAACAAGCCAGGTGAGCGTTCCGGCGAAGGTAACAACGAACGTTACGGCCAGTCCCATTCCGAAGGCCATATCGATTCTGCCTGAGACGCCGAGGAACGGGCAGATTCCGAGGAATTTGGTGAGGACCAGGTTGTTAATCAGGACAATCGATATGAAAGCAAGCAGTAGTGTTGTTACGGTATCCATTATTTCGTATCCCGTATTTTGTATTGTCTGTAACGAATATTTTGCATAAACGTTTTTGCCTATGAGGCGGGTTGAGATTTCTTTTGCGTAATTACGTTAACGAGCGCCAACAGCAGGCCTAAGGTTATAAATGCGCCGACCGGCATTCTCATAGCGGCCCAGGGGACAAAGGCGTCGGGCAAGATTGGGATTTCCCATATTGCGCCGGTTGAAAGTATTTCACGAATGGTTGAGAGGACGCAAAGTGCAAGTGTGAAGCCGGCACCCATAGCGAGTGCGTCAACGATGCTGACGAGCAGGCCGTTTTTGCTTGCGCAGGCCTCGGCACGGCAGATTATGATGCAATTTACGATAATGAGCGGGATATATGGGCCGAGCGCCTGGCTCATATCTGGGACGAAGGCCTTGAGGAACAAATCGGCGATAGTAACAAAAGTTGCGATGGTCAGCGTGAACATAAGGATGCGGAGGTGGGGCTTGAGGAGATTGCGCATCAGGGAGACGACGATATTGGAGCAGAGCAGGACGAAGATGACGCAAAAGCTCATAGTCAGTGCGGGCTTGAGTGCGGCGGTTACGGCGAGCGTTGGGCACATTCCTAAGAGCAGCCGGAATACCGGGTTTTCTCGCCAGATGCCTTTTAGCAGCGTGTCTTTTATTTTGTTTTTCTCGTTTTGCATTTTAGTTATTGGTTATTTTTTTTGCATTGCTGATTTTACCTGTTCGAGGGTGTTATTTATTATCGCGACTACGGCGTCGCTGCTGACGGTTGCGCCGCTTATGGCGACGATTTGCGAATCGATTTTTTTCGGGTCGCCGGTTTTGACAAGCTGCAGGTCTTCCGCAGGCGCACCTGCGAACTGGTTTCGATAATAGTCGTATTTTATCTGGTCGCCGAAGCCGGGCGTTTCGTTACTGGAGAGGACGTCGAAACCTGCGATTTTTTCAAAGCGAGCGTCCACGGCGACGACGAGGTCGATTTTGTCTGCGAAGCCGGGGCCGGCGGCATTGAAGCAATAGCCGATAATTTTTTGATTCGTATCGAGCGCTTCGTATAAATTGACTGACAGCTCTTTTCCCTTCTGAGAGGTGATATTTAACCGGGTTTTTACTTCAAAGCTTGCGGCATCGGGGAGCAGGCCCGACATAAGCTTGTTGAGCTTTTGGATTTTATTTTGCTCTACGCGTGGGGACCAGGCGGCGTTTGCGATGGCCAGCAGCAGGCCGAACAAGAATGACGAGACGAGCAGCAGCCAGCTTTGTTGGACGAAGAATTTTATTTTAGACATTTGGTCTGCCTCCAACCGGCACGACTTTGCAGAGCCGGTCAATCAGGGGGCTAAGGGCGTTCATAACAAGAACGGCATACATAACGCCTTCGGGATATTCGCCGAGCACTCTTATTAGGATTGTGATTGCCCCGATGCCTGCTCCGAAAATGCAGGCGCCTTTGTTGGTCAGGGGCGCGGTAACCGGGTCGGTGGCGATGAAGAATGCACAGAGCAGTATGCCGCCCGTTGTTAGTTGCGCCAGCGGCGAGATATAGGCCGAGGGATTTGCGAGGTATCCGATAGAGCCGAACGCGAGCGTCGAGAGCATAACGGCGATGGGTATTCGCCAGTTGAAGGCACGCCTGATAAACAGGTATAATCCGCCCAGCAGGATGGCGATTTTGCTGGTTTCGCCGAGACAGCCGGCAGTTTCGCCGATGAATAACCGGCTTAGCTGTGAATCGACGAAACTTGCCCTGTCGGGTGCGAGGTTATCGGGGATTTGCGCATCTTTATTTTTTATCGCCTGTTTGCTGTGGCCCAGGGGTGTTGCCTGTGTTACGGCGTCGGGCATTGTCGCTGATACGTTTGGCATTGTTTTGTCGATTGTGGCCGGGACGGTCCATGTGGTCATCAGCATACCGAAAGAGGCGGTCAGGAACGCCCTTCCCACCATAGCGGGATTGAAGATATTGGAGCCAAGGCCTCCGAATACCATTTTACCGATTGCGATTGAGACAACGCTGCCGATAATTGCGGCCCAGAAGGGTATCGCGGGCGGCAGTGACATTGCGAGTATTATGCCGGTTACAACTGCGCTGTAATCGCCGAGTGATTCGAGCGGTTTTTCTTTTTTGCGGAGCAGGTTGCAGAGGTATTCGGTGGCGACGCATGACAGGACGCAGGTTGGCAAAAGTATCAGGGCGTAGCTGCGAAAGAAGTAACAGGCGGCCAGCATCGCTGGGGCGAGGGCGATTATCACATCGACCATCACCCGGCGGGTCGAGAAAGGCCCGCCGATATGCGGTGCACACGAAACTGATAATTTACCGAGCATTTATATTTTATTTTCCAGTGACTGAAAGTTATTTAGGTATAAGTTTTTTCTGTCTTGCGAGGTGTATTTTCCCTGTCCTTATATGGCCTGTAATTTCGATATTTGCTGGGCATATATAGCTGCAGCAGCCGCATTCGATACAGGCCGAGATGAAATATTTTTTAGCGATTTCCCATTGATTTTTTTGGGCGGCGTGCGCGATTTTCGTCGGATTAAGATGTTCCGGGCAGACCTGCAGGCATCTTCCGCAATGGATGCATGGCGTTTGTCGGCGGGCGTACTTGGCCCTGCCTATCTGCTCTTTTGTAAGGACTGTAATTGCATTTGTCGTCTTGGTAACGGGTATTGATAAATCTGCTATTGCGATACCCATCATAGGGCCTCCGACGACGACTTTGGCGCTTTTTTGCGTTACTCCGCCGCAGAAATCGATTAGCTCATTGATGGGCGTTCCCACCGCGACGTAGTAATTGCCGGGGTTTGCGATTGCTTCGCCGGTTACGGTAACGACCCTGTGTGTCAGGGGTGTTGCGAACAGCACGGCTTCGGCAATGGCGGCGACGGTGGCCACATTGAGGACGACCACGCCTATCGTGGGCGGGATTCCGCCCGTGGGGACGAATCTTCCGAGGACGGCTTTTATGAGTTGTCGTTCGCCGCCCTGCGGGTATTTTGTTTTGACGGAGACGACCTTGATATTTTCACAGCCGGCGGCATTTGCCAGTTTGTCCTCGAAAAGCTTAATGGCGGCCGGCTTATTATCTTCGATGCCGATATATACATGGTCGCAATCGGCGGCTTTTGTCGCGAGCCGGATTCCGGCGATAATCTGGTCGGTCCATTCGAGCATAATTCGATAATCGCAGGTGATATATGGTTCGCACTCGCAGCTGTTTATTATCATAAATTTTTTCGGCAGCCGGGGGTTCGGCTCGATTTTGACGCTTGTCGGGAATCCCGCTCCGCCCATCCCCACGATGCCGGCTTTTCGCACCGCCTGGCAGATTTGCTGCGACGTGTATTTATCGAGCTGCACATCGGCGGAGAAAAGCGTCTGAGCCCTGGGTCGCGGCTTTTTGACCGGGATTGAGGCGTGCGGCTCGATGACGACCGCCATAGTCCTTCCGAGAACGGGGTGCGATTCGAGCGTGATTTGAGATACCCTGCCTTCAATTGGCGAGTGTATCGGGGCTGATATGAAAGCGTCGGCATCGCCTATTAGCTGGCCCGCCTGCACGATTGTTCCTTCGGAGACCACGGGCCTGCAGATGGCGCCAGTATGCTGGCTGAGCAGGACAGCTGCGCGTTTTACCGCCGGGCCTGACTGAATGGGGCTGTCGGCGGTTAATTCTTTCTTTTCCGGAGGGTGTACCCCGCCGGGAAAGCCGGTTCCTGCTTTTACGATTTCATTCATATTTTTCTTAACAGCTTCAGCTTTTCCTAAGCCGGTTAGCGATTATCTTTGCAATAGCCGCACAAGCCACGGCGGCGGCGAGGGCCAAAATCGAGGCGAGTGCTGTTTGCCAGCGGGCTGACTCAATATATTTTTTTAGAATCTGCTGGGCAATCGCCAAAATAGCAATGAAAACACCAATCGGCAGCACGAAGGCCAGTAACGAGTTGAAGACTACCGATTTGCCTTCGCTATTGCCCATCTGATGCAGGAGCTGTCCGCAGTTCGATTTATCGCCACACTGGTCACAGTTAGACTGTGTCATAATTTGACTGCCAAAAAAAGAAACGTAACTTATAATAGATATAACTGTTTTTTGCAAATACAAACTGCTTAATGATTGAGGTGTTGTTTATGCTGCAAAAGCCCGGTTTGCCGGCGCTGGTTTTGGTGATATTTGTTTTCTCCGGCTGCGCGACAAATCCCATTACGGGTGGTGATGAACTGATGCTGTTCCCTCAGGAACAGGATGTTGAGATAGGCAGGCAGTATGCACCCGAGGTGGAAAAGCTGCTTGGGGGCAGAATCGAAGACGAGAGCGTGCAGGATTACATCGACAGTGTCGGGCAGGAGATTGCCCGTATAAGCCACAGGCCCGATTTCGAATACCATTTTGTCGCGGTCAATGATAAATCCATAAATGCACTGGCGTTGCCGGGCGGGTATATCTTTATTAGTAAAGGTTTGTTATTGAAACTCGAAAGCGAGTCGCAGTTGGCAGGGGTGCTGGCACATGAGATTGTGCACGTGGTTGCGAGAGACACATCGAATATGATGAGCAAGCAAATTGGGGTTGATTTATTATTTGTTGCGGCTATGTCGCAGGCGTCGAATCAGGGGGAAATGATGATGGCCGACCTCGCCCGACAGATAGTAGGGCTTAGC
>CAYLYB010000138.1:0-3232 GCA_964387605.1 uncultured Pirellulales bacterium
ATACGTATAGCGGAGGTCAATACCAACCGTGTGTGGAATAGCCGGGATATGTGGCTTAAGCAGGCCTTGTGAAGCGTCTGCGGAGACGCTTCAGAAGATGGTGGGGATGGTTCGTCACCGCGGGCCTGATGAGGTGGGTATATATCTCGACGATTGGGCAGGCCTGGGACATGCCCGGCTTAGTATTATTGACCTGTCGAGCGGGACCCAGCCCATTCATAACGAAGACGAGACAATGTGGATCGTATATAACGGCGAAATATTCAATTATCCCGAGCTTCGCAGGGAGCTTGAGCAGGCCGGCCACAGGTTTTATACGACTTCCGACACAGAGGTTTTGCTGCATATGTATGAGCAATACGGCCGGGATTGTCTTGAAAAATTGAACGGGCAGTTCGCTTTTGCAATATGGGATTCGGCGAAGAGGGAGTTATTTGCGGCTCGCGACCACGTTGGAATACTGCCATTTTATTTTACCGTGACAGGTGATACGCTTATATTCGCATCGGAGATAAAGTCGCTGTTCGTCAATCAGGATGTTCCCCGCCGGCTTGACCCGCTCGCAATGGAGCAGATATTCACGTTCTGGACCACGTTAAACGGCAGGACCGCCTTCGACGGGATACGAGAGCTGCCGCCTGGCCATTACCTTAAGGTTTCAAAAGGCACGTTCGAAATCAAAAAATACTGGGATATCCCTTTTGTGCCTCGCTCGGAGCAGTTGAATGTGTCCACCGATGAGATATGTGAGAATATACGCGGGCTTTTGCTCGATGCCGTTCGTATCCGACTAAGAGCGGACGTTGCCGTCGGGGCGTATTTGAGCGGCGGACTGGATTCGTCGGGCGTGACGGTGCTGGTTGTTAAGAATTTCAACAGCAGTGTCACAACATTCGGCATTCGCTTCGAGGAATCTGTTTTCGACGAGGGCAGTCATCAAAATCAAATGGCTGAGTTTCTCAAGACTCGCCACAGCGAAATTCGCGCGACGAATGAAGATATTGGAACATCGTTCGCGGATTGCCTCTGGCATTGCGAGAAGCCGTTACTTAGGACATCGCCTGTGCCGTTGTTGCTGCTGTCGAAGCTGGTTCACAAGAAGGGATTGAAAGTGGTTTTGACGGGAGAAGGCGCCGATGAGGTATTCGGCGGGTATAACATCTTCCGCGAGGCCAAGGTCAGGGAGTTTAGAAGCAGGTTTCCGGATTCGAAAAGGCGGGCGGCGCTCATAGAGCATTTGTATCCTTATATATTTCGCGACAAGGCGAGGGCCAGGCACTCATTGCAGATGTTTTTCAGCGGTGACGGGGACAACCTGTCGGACCCGCTTTTTTCCCATCTTCCAAGGTGGGAGAATACGAGAAGAATCAGGGGTTTTTTCTCAGACGAATTGAAACAGGCAATCGGCAACTACGATGGTTTTGACGAAATCAGGAAATCGCTTCCTGCCGATTTTGCGAAGTGGGATTGTGTTTCGCGGGCGCAGTATCTGGAGACGAAAATCTTTTTGAGTAATTACCTGCTTTCCTCGCAGGGCGACAGGGTGGCGATGGCGAATTCCCTTGAGATACGCCCGCCTTATCTGGATAAGCGTATTATAGAATATATGTGCCGTGTTCCCGCGAAATGGAAGATTCTCGGGAT
Source organism: uncultured Pirellulales bacterium (assembly GCA_964387605.1). Lineage (GTDB taxonomy): Bacteria > Planctomycetota > Phycisphaerae > Sedimentisphaerales > Anaerobacaceae > Fen-1362. The sequence continues at coordinate 1,645 of CAYLYB010000138.1, forward strand.
GGACGAAAAACATATCCTCAAGAAAAGCTACAGGGGAATCATTCCTGATGACATTGTCGGCAGGCCCAAACATCCTTACAGGGCGCCGATTAAAAACAGTCTGCTGAAGGGCAAGGCGGGCGATTACACACGCGAGATGCTGTCTGAGAACGCAATAAACAATGCAGGGCTGTTCGACGCGAAGAAGGTTACCCTGCTGGTCAATAAACTTCAAAAGCCCCGGGACGGCAGCGAGGTCGACAATATGGCCCTTGCTGGTATTGTCTCGTCGCAAATCATACATAAACAGTTTGTCGAGGATTTTCCATCGCAACCTGTCAGCATGCCGGCTGCAAATCTTGTCGTTGACCGGAAGTCAGGCAGTGTGGCCAAGGCAGACTAATAATGGGTTATTTGCCTGTCTGCGGGAGTTAGTGGAAACGAATTATGATTGAATTTGACCCGGTTTTGGTTCATGAGTGGCTTCGCCGCACGGCGATGCGCCTGCCCGAAAAGACGGCGATTATCTGCGGCAATGAACGCCTGAGTTACAAATCGATTGATGAACGAACCGACCGGCTTGCTCACGCGTTAATCGAAGCCGGTGTGCAACGACATGACCGGGCGGTTGTATTGCTGGATAATTCTTCCGAATCGGTCGTCTCGATATATGGGATTCTCAAGGCGGGCGCCGCTTTTGTGATGCTCGAAGGGTCGGTGAAGTCGCCCAAGCTCGGTTACGTTCTCGCCAATTCAGGGGCAAGGGTTCTCATCACCCACACGAGCAAGGCGGGTGTCGTTATTGGCGCGCTGGCGGACAAGCAGAACGATTGCAGGATTATATGGGTGGGAAACGAAAAAGACATACCAGAGCCGTTGCGTAGCTCGTCGCTGAGCTGGAGCGCAATTTTTGATGATGAGAGTGTCGTCAGCGATAATGAATTGCCTCGATGTGTGGATGTGGACTTAGCGGCATTGATTTATACTTCCGGTTCGACGGGCGAGCCGAAAGGAGTAATGACAACGCATCATAATATGGTTTCGGCCGCGCGAAGCATCATTCAATATATAGGTAATGTCGAAGACGATATTGTTCTCGACGTTCTTCCCCTGTCTTTTGACTACGGCCTTTACCAGGTGATTATGATGTTTATGTATGGCGGCACGGTGGTTTTGGAGAAATCGCTGCTTTTTATACACCCGCTTCTGGAGCTTATCGGCCGAGAAAAAGTAACCGGTTTTCCGATTGTTCCCACGATTATGGCGATATTGCTACGGCTCGAAGACCTGAGTAAATATGATTTCAGCTCGCTGCGCTACATAACGAATACCGGGGCTGCTCTTCCGGTTGCGCACATTCAAAGAATACGGGAGCTGTTTCCGAATGTTAAGTTATTCTCGATGTTCGGCCTCACGGAGTGCAAGCGGGTTTGTTTTTTGCCTCCGGATGAGGTTGACAAGCGTCCCGGCTCCGTGGGAATCGCGATGCCGAACTGCGAGGTATTTGTGGTTGATGAGGCCGGCGGGGAGGTCGCCGCGGGCGAGACGGGAGAGCTTATTATTCGCGGCTCAAACGTGATGCCCGGATACTGGGGGGATGAGCAGCTTA